>CAZVEM010000096.1:0-17662 GCA_964626165.1 uncultured Nannocystaceae bacterium | reverse complement strand
GTGTCGCCGACGGAGTGGTCGTCGCCGACGGAGTGGTCACGGTGGGCATCGCCGACGCAGCCTTCGCTGCAGCGGCACCCACCGGCTGTGCGGTCGCCGAATGTGCGATCGGAGTTGCCTCGGGCTTGAGGCCGCTCGGTACAGCGGTTCCTGAGCCGGCTGCACTCCCCGCAGCTGACTTGGGATCTTGCGACGCACTCGGCGAGGGGCCGCTCGACGAGCCACTGGATGATCCGGGCGCCCCGCCGGGCCCTCCGAAATTCGCGGAGCTCGACGTGGCCCCAACTTTAGCAGCCGCATCCGCGACCGAAGGAGTGTTGGTCAAGGCAGCGCCACCGCCTGTCGCGGCCACCTTGCCCGCAGGACTGGGACTAGACGGAGGGCTCTCGCCCACCTTGCCCTCCGCGAGCTTGGACACGGCCGGCAGCGCCACCACGTGTGTCGCGTCGTCGTCGGGCCAATCATCGTCGTCGGCCGCGGCATCGCGCTCGACGATCATGCGTGCCTTCGTCGTCGACTGCTGCCGACGCACCGAGAGCGGCGTGGTTGGTTCGTCGCGAACCTCTTGGGGTGCCCCGACGGCGGTTCCTCGTTCTTGCTCTGCGAGTGAGAGCATTCTTGAGCCTCGCTGCGTCGTCAGCTCTGCGAAGGGATCTGCGAAGTCATCCCCTTGCGATCGCGGATAGCCCGAAGAGGCGTCGATGCCGGCACGTGCCATCTTGGCGCGCTCGCTTGCCAGCAGTCGTTCGTGCTCCAGCGCTCGCTCTTGCTCTGCGACCAACAAGGAACGCGTGACTTCAAGCTGCTCATTAACCTGATCGACGAGCTCACGCTGTTTCTCAAGTTGGGCAAGGCTTGCCGCATAAAGTGCGGCGTTGCGGCCTGCCTCATCGGTCATCTCCCAGATGCGCTGCTCGGCCGAATCGAGCTGCCCGAGCATGTACTCTTGCTCCGTCGCACGAACGGCGCTCTCAAGTTGAAAGCGCACCATCCGGTCGTGCACGGTTCGCATGCGCTCTTCCATCGAACCTGCGAGAGATCTCTCAAGCTCGCCGCGAAGCCGCTGAATCTCCATTGCGACCGCCTCGCTCTCGCCCGCCCCGAGGACGCGGTCGTCGTATTTGCCGCCTTCGTTGTCCTCTCCGCGCTGTTCGGTACGCGCCAGATCGCGACGGAGCTCCTGCAGCTCAAGATCCACCGAAGGTCGCGCGTTGGAGAGCTCATCGAGCTCGCGCTCACGCTCGGTGAGTCGATGTCGAAGCGCTCGCTGCTCTGCCGCAAGATCCTCCAGCCGCCTCTGCAACGCACCTTGCTCGCCACGAAGCTCGGTCTCGGTCTTGCGCAGCGCGACGATGGTCTCGCGGGCGGACTCCAGCTCGACCTGGCCTCGATCCAGCTCAAGCTGTTTGGCCTCAACCGTAGCCCCGAGCGCCAGGATCTGCCGGGCCAGTTCATCGGCGCGCTGCTCGCTCGCAGCCGAGCGCGCGCGTTCGCGTTCGAGCTCAGTGGTGAGTTCCGCTTCACGATTGCGAGACGACTGCGCCGCGGCCTTGGCTTGCTCAAGCTCGGTCGCAACGGCACTGAGCTGCGTGCCGCGTTCATGCAGGGAGCTACGCAACGCCTCAAGGTCACTTGATCGGCCGGCGAGCACCTTCATCTCGGCCTCGATGTGGGAGATCCGCTCGTCGCGAATCTTGACCAGCGCCGCGTACTCGGCCCGTCCCAACTCAATCTCACGAAGCTCCTTGGAGAGTCGCTCGATGGTCTGATACTGCTCGCGCTCAAGCGAACGGGTGCGTTCGAGGGTTTCTTTGACCTGCTCGAGCTCTGCCATCGCGCGAGCGCCGTCGATGCGCTCCTTTTGCAGATGCTCGCGCAGACCCCAGATTCGCTCTTCAGCGGCAGAAATCTGCTCGCTTCGGCGGGTCAGCTCGTCGCGAAGGCGATCGCGATCGAGCGCGACGTCGGCGAGTAACCGGCCCTGCTCGGCCTGCACGCTCAGGGCCTCGGTGCGTGACCGCGAATCGGCGATCTGCTGCTCCTGCTCGGCCAAGCGCTGGCGCATCGCATCACCGGCCCCTGCAAGCCGTGAGACCTCATAGGTCGCAGTCGCGAGCTGCTCGCTCTGCTCGGCGAGGCGCTTGCGCGTCACCTCAAGCTCCGCGTCGAGTCGCGCCGCGTCCTTGCGCGCCGCCTCGCGCTCAATCACCAGCGCGTCGACTTGCCGTCGGAGTTCATCCCGCTCCGCCGTAATCGCATCGATACGGCGCTTGCTCTCGAGCTCGGTCGCGCGCAGGCGCTCGATCTCCGCTCGACGTTCTTCGATCTCATTGACCGCACGTGTCAGCGCCTGATCGCGGTCGCTCGCCGCCCGTGAGAGGATCGCGAGATCAGTCTCTTGGCTGCGTACTTTGGCGATGAGCTCCCGTTCTTGGCTGCGCACTTGCTCAAGCTGCGCGCGCCCGTCCTGAATTGCGCTTTGGAGCTGCTCCACCTTAAGCAGCTCTCGCGCGTGCTTGGCCTCGGCCTGACGGAGTTTCTCGGCGGCATCGGCGAGCGAGGCATCGACCAGGCTGCGCTCTTCGTGCTCACGGCGGAGCTCTTCGCTGAGCTTGACCTCGCGCGCACGCAGCAGCCCGAGTTCCTGCTCGAGTTCGGTAGTTTTTTGTGAGAATCGCTCGCGTTCATTTTCCTGAGCGAGCGCTGCGCTTTGATCGTCGCGCTGCGCGATGAGCTTGCGAAGCTGTTCCTCCTGCGCGGCGATCTCGGCTCCGAGTCGACTGGCCCGCTCTTCAGCCGCAGTCTTGTCGCCCACGAGCGCGTTGGCACGCTCCTCCAGATCTTGGACCTTGCGCTCGAGCGAGACGCTGCGATCTTGTGCAGCTAAGAGCAGCGACTCTGCTTGCGTGAGCGAAGACTTGAGGCGCGCGATTTCTTCGTTATCGACGTTTCCAACCCGTCCACGAAGCCGAGAGACCTCGTCCTCAAGCTCTCGGGCGCGGCGCTGGACCGCGGCAGCCCGTGCGGCGCGAACTCCCAACTCGTCGCGGAGACGCTCAAGATCCTCCTGCGCGATCTCAAGTTGCTCAGCGAGTTCATCGTTTGCCGACGACGACGACGCCCCTTGCAGCGGCACGAGCACGCAGTCGCGCACAATTCCAAGTGGCAGGGGCGTCTTGCTGGCGACCACCAAGTAGTGCGTCGTGACAGTCTCGACATCGAGTTCTTTGTCCGCAAGGCGCAAGCTGGGCTCAAGATCGGGAGCCCCTTCCTCGACCACAGGCGCGAGGCTGTAGCCGCTCCAGGGCATCTGCGCGATCAAGTTGACGTGGGGAAAGAGGCGCAGCAGCTCATCCTCAAGCACCCAGAAGTCGACGTGTGCACCGGTGTGGCTGCGCGGCTCTTGGGGCTGCTGTGGATTGACGACCCACGCCGCAAGGACACCGTCGTCGCGAAGCGCCCGGTGCGATTCTCGGAGCAGGTCTCGCCGCTGGCCCGGCGAAAGCGTCACGAGACCCTCGATGCAACAGACAAGATCGATGCTCGCGTCGCGCAGCGGGAGCTGCATCGTCAGCGGGCGCGATTCGAGCCCCGCTTCGTCGAGCTCGAAGTTGGGTTCGAGCATGACGACTTGCCGCGCGCCCGCCTGTCGCAAGAGCCGAGGCCCTTCCGGTGATGCGGGGCGCACGACGACGACACGCCGCGCGGATGCTAGGCGCGCGAGCACCACGTATGGGGGGAGGTGCTCCAAGCGTTCCCGTGCATAATACCGATGCTCCCGCGCCGTCCGAGACCTCTCCCGGCGAGAATTTCGACTTGCAAAGGAGCGCCCGATCTTCTCGGCGGAGGGCAGCCTGATGGCGTCTTGCGCGAAGTCCCCTGCTGCGGCGCGAGGGCGATGCTTCCTCCGGGTCCCCGGCGGGGGGCTCCGTGCGCGAGCGCGGTCACGCACCCACGGGATGTGCAGCGCCCATCGTCCCGAATCGCGCACCGAAGCGGCCACGCTTTGCTAGCCTTATCGCGTGGGGAAGATTGTCACGTACAAGAAGCCATCGGTGGTCAACCCCGTCTCGGTGACATTGGTCATCGTCGCCGTCGTCCTGGGCTACCTTGGCTACGTCTTTTTTCCGGTCTACGTGCGTCGCGCGGAGGCCTATCGTGTGCTTGAGGAATCTGGTTCGCAGTTCTCGGGATCGCGGGCGCGCTACATGGCGGTGCCCGCCGAGCGCGAGGCACTGCATGGCAAGATGCGAGCCCAGCTTCAGCAAGTGGGGGTGAATGACCCCAAGTGGAAGACCTGGCTGGAGGTGAAGTCCGCGACCGACGTGCAGTTCGGCGTGCGCTACCATGACACGATTCACTGGCCCTTTGACGTGCGCGAGCCCTACGTCAAGGAGAACACGATCGTGTACGACCTCAAGATGTTGCCAAACTAGCAGGCTGTCGAAAAGCCTGGAGTGCTTCGACGCGCAATCGCCAAGCACAGTGAGGCGCGAAGAGAGAAGGTACTGGGCGTCCGTGACGGACGAGCCACACATGGCTGCAGGGTGAGTGCGAGGCCATGTGCCGCGCCAGGTTCTTTGACATCCTGCGAGGCCAGGCGCTTGGGCCGACGCCGCGATGTCGAGACGTCGGGCCCGTTGGCGCCGCGCACAGGTGCGATGCGGTCGTCCCCCTGGGCGCCGTCCAGATTCTGCTGCGGTGAGAGTCGACGACCGACCTAAGCGGCGATAGGCGCGGCCGCCAGCAGAGATGCCACGTTGAAACTCCCTGGGTCGACGCATGACCGGTGTTCGGCGAGCCGTTCGGTACTCGGGCCCGGTGCCGGGGCGCACGCTCGCCGCGGGGTCCTGAGGGGTCATGGTGGCGAGCCATGCGTCAACTCAATACCTCCGGCGCCAGCCCGTCCCTCAATCGATAGGGCAACGCCTTGGAACCATCGTGAACGACGGGGAGCGTGACGGGGGCTGAGGATGGCACCAGGCCGGCGCTGGAGGCGACCGCTGAGCAATGACGCGAGTGGCCGATGCTGCGAGTCGGACCCATCAGAGACGGTGATCCCCGCACGAGGCCCCGGCGCGACCGGCCCGCGCGCGAGCCGGTCGGTGTCGTAGCCGCTGCGATTCACCGGCACTTCATGTGCAAGGCCGCGCGAAGTCGAAGCGCCGGGGTGTCCGCTTTGATAGGATGGCGGCGCACATGGCAGGCAAGCTCATCCTCCTCGGCGAGCAGCCCAGCGAGTACAAGCTGGGCGCGTTCACGACGTTGGGTCGGCACCCCGACAACACGATCCAGGTCCTCGACCGGATCGTGTCGAAAGAGCATGCCCGCGTCACACTTGGCCCCGGCGGCCGCTACATCCTGCGAGACGTCGGGAGCCTCAACGGCACTTTCGTTAACGGCGAGCGGCTGCGTGCCGAGCACGTGTTGACCAACGGTGACCAGGTGTCGATGGGCAGCTCGGTCTTCCGCTTCGAGGTCGACGAGCCCGAAGTCAGCCAGGTCACCTTCCAGGCGGTCTCGATGACGCCTGGCCAGGTCCAGTCCGAGGTTCGAAACTCCGTCGCGGTGCATTCCCGCTTCCTGCCGGCGGCGGAGATCACCGATCCCGAGGTGCTCCGCGGTGACTACGAGAAGCTTCGGATCGCACACGAGCTATCCACCAAGCTGGCCTTCGACTCGGATCTCGGCCGTCTGCTCCAGCGCATCGTCGACGAGACCTTTGCGCTGATTAAGGGCGATCGAGCCGTCATCCTGCTCTGGGAGGATGGGCAGCTGGTGCCGCGCTATGTCCGTCAGAAGCGCACCGAGGAGATCCGCCTCAGTACCAGCATCTTGACCGAGGTCGTGACCAACAAGCGCGCCGTACTTTCGTCGGACGCGATGGTCGACGAGCGGTTCAAGGCAGCCAAGAGCATCATCATGCAGGGCATTCGCTCGACCATGTGTGTGCCGCTACTGGTGGGCGAGGATATCGTCGGCGTCTTTCACACCGATTCGAGTCTCGCGACCGGGGCCTTTAGCGAGAAGGACCTCGTGCTCTTTCAGGGCATCGCGACGCAGGCGGCCATCGCCATCCAGAACTACCGGCTCGCCAAGAACATTGAGCGCGAGGCCGGTACAAGGGCGCAGTTTCAGCGCCTCTTGTCTCCCAACCTCGTCGATCAGATCGTCAGCGGCGCGCTCGACATCAACCAGGGTGGCAGCCGTCAGGTCGTCACCATGTTGTTCGCGGATATCCGCGGCTTTACCTCGATGAGCGAGCGTCACACGCCCGAGGAAATGGTCCAGACGCTCAACGAGTACTTCGAGGTCATGGTGGACGTGCTCTTCCGCCACGGCGGCACCCTGGACAAGTACGTCGGGGACGAGATCATCGGCCTCTTCGGCGCCCCGGTTCCGCTGCCAGACGCCCCACTGCGGGCGGTGCGATGCGGGCTGGACATGCACCGCGCGCTTGAGGAGTTCAACCGCATCCGTGCCTCGCAGGGAAGAGAGCCGCTCTTCATTGGCATCGGGATCAACACCGGCAACGTCATCGCGGGCGCGATCGGATCGAGCCAGACACTGCAGTACACGGTGATCGGCGATGCCGTGAACGTCGCGGCCCGCCTCTGTGGCATCTCGAAGGCCAACGAGGTCATCGTCAGCGAAACCACGCTGCAGGCCTGCCAGGGCTGGGTGATCTCAGAGCCGCGAGAGCCGGTTGCGCTCAAGGGCAAGAGCCAGCCCCTGCCGATCTACCGCGCTGTGGGCGTCCACGAGGCGCAAAGCGCCTAGTTTGTCGTCGGCGGCGAGGCAACGTACGTTGCTCGCGCGACCGTCAGGACAGTCTCCGCGCCTTCGCGCCGCTGCCCAGAGCGGTTGCGATGGGTCCGTTGTGGATGCGAAGGTGGACGCGCAGGTGAGTGTCCGAGGACATCCGTCCTACGCGCGGCGAGACTCATGAGCGCCGATCGGCCGAGACAGCTCGTGCAGGTCTCGCGGCGCTCCGGTGCGCCCAATGCAATCGAGGGGTCAAGCGCTTGCTTGACCCCTCGTCATCACACCATCGCGAGTCGTCCCCCGCGATAGGTCTAGGCGCTAGCCGATCTGAAGACCAAGCGCCCGGCGGGCCTGGAAGTAGTCCTCGGAGATCGAGTACAGCACCAGTTCTTTGATCTTGTCCTTGGGACCGAGCAGCGAGCCCAGCTGCGCCGGCTCTTGCGAGATCATCAGGGCTGCAATCTCGAGATCGCCGCACATCAGCAGACCAACGCGGTATGCGGTCAGCTCGATGGCGTTGGACCAACGCTTGACGTCTGTCGAGCCTTCACTCTCGATGAAGCGCTTCATCAGGGTGCGGATGCTGTCGACGACACCACCGGCCATCAGACGCTTGATCTCGAGGGCGAGCCCGTCGATCGATGCCTGATCACCCGGTACCTGCAGGTCGCACAGCCGCATGCAAGCAAAGAAGATCTGCTTGAGGTTCTGCGGTGAACGTCCCAGCGCCACATAGGCGTAGTGGGGCAGGTAGAGGTCCATTAAGTGACGGGCCATACCAAAGGCCAGGTGAGGCTCGCGTTTGCCGCGAAGCATGTTCTGCATCACGACCACCGATGGGGTGACCTTGCCATCGCGCTTGAGGTTAAGCACGGCGACATCACCGGGGTCCTGCGGGCGCAGGTAAACATCGGGTGACTGCACGTTGAGCACGTCGCGGATGTAGCGAGTGATCTGCGAGAAGGCGGTCTGGTCAACGTTGATGTCGAGGCGATCCTGCGGCTTGAAGGTCGCAGGAACATCGGTGGCCTGCCGCATTGCGACCGCCGGAGCAACCAAGCCCATGATGCCGGTCAGGTACGGATCCTGATCGGGATGCGTGACGTGCTTGCGCAGAACTTCTTCGCTGAGCCGGTTTCGCGGCTTAACGAAGGTCTCGGGCTTGTGTTTGGCGACAAGCTCCTTTTGTGCATCGGTGGCGCGCTTGAGGAAGGTCAGCGCCATCGCAACGCAGTAGGCCTTATCCATCTGGCCGGAATTGGCGTAGATGTCGTACAGCGCGTTGTAGCTGTCCGTGCGGAACGGCTCGTTGGCGATCAGGATCTGGTGCTCACGCACCGCCTGCTCGACGAACTCGGACGGGTTCTCCTTGAGGAGGTTTCCGTAGAGCTCGGCGAGGATGACGTGCCATTGCGGATCGCCTGGATCGAGGTTCGCGACGAACTCGAAGGCGGCCGCCGCAGACTGGTAGTTCTGCAGGCGCGTGCGATAAATTTCGCCGAGGTTCTTCCACAGCGCGAGCTTGAGTTGTTCCTCGCCCTCCACGGGCAGGCGCTTGAGCATCTTGCGGTACGAACGCTCGAGCGTCTTCCAGTCCTTGGTCCGGGTGACCATCTCGTCAATCGACTGGAACGCCTTGAGGTAGGTCGGGTCGTCGTCGAGCACCATGTTGAGGCGGTCAATCGCCTCGTCGTGGGCCTTGAGCTGGTCGCGAAGCAGCGCTGCAGCAGCGTAGTTGTAGCGGCTTCGACGGATCGGATCGGACTCGATCTCGGTGATGCGATCGATGGTTCGGATCGCATCCTCCCACTGCTTGGCCTTCTGATAGAGGTCGAGCAACGTGTGCAGCAGCGGGTAGTTCTCGGGCTGCAGATCGAGGGCGGCGTTGTATGCCTCGGCGGCCTTCTTGTGGTTGGCAAGCTTGTCGACGTACAGCTCGCCGATCTCCTGGAGGAGTGCGAACTGGGCGTCGCCGTCGGCGACCTCGGTCAACGCACGCTTGGCAAGGATCACACCCTCCCAGTCGTTGTTGCCCGCGTGGAGCTCGATGACGGCACGAAGGGTGTCTTCGTGGTGCGGATTGACCTCCAATGACTTCTCGAAGTAGTTGAGCGCCTTGCGACCCTCACCCTGCATGCGCTTGATGACACCCAGGCGGTAGTAGACGAGCACGGTGGCGTCGTCGGACTGCGTGTCGCGATGCTGCACCAAGATGGTCTGGTAGGACTTGAACGCCTTCTCCCAGTCTTGGAGCTGGTAGTAGAGGTCGGCGAGGCCCGACAGCACCTCGAGGTTGGTCGAATCGAGGTCGTTGGCGCGCTTGAAGTACTTGAGCGCCTTCTCGTTTGAGCCGCGTGCACGCGACACCGTGGCCGCCCGGACGAAGAGCTCGCGGAGCTGCTCGTCGTCATACCCGACATGCTCAGCCTTACGCGCAAGCATGTCGAAGATCGGCTCGGCGAGATCCTGCTTGCCGTCCTCGTAGTAGAGGTCGGCGAGCTGACGACCGACCTGGACGTGCTCGGGATCGAGCTCCATGACATGGGCGAAAAGGTCCATGGCACCTGCGCGGTCGTCGAGGCGATCGAGGTGGATGAATGCCGCATCCGCTGCGTACTTGGTCTTGTCGAGCACGTTGGCGGCGCAGCCAGAGGCGTTGCGCAGCGTCTTGCTTGCCTTGAGCCAGTCGTACCGTGACTTGTAGAGCTCTGCGAGAGCGGCAAGTGCCGGCACGTAGCCTGGGTCGAGCAGGAGCGCCTCGTTGAGGCGACGCTCACCTTCGGTCTGGTCTTCAAGCTTCTCGACGTAGACGCGTCCGAGGCGGGTCAGCAGCTCCACGCGCGCCGCGGGTTCGGGGTGCAGCTCAACGAGCCGTCCCATGGTCTCAACCGCGCCCGGCCAATCTTCGATGCGCTCTTGGAGTTGGCTGAGTCGGTTGGCGGCGTCGAAGTGGTTCGGGTCGAGCGCCATGATCTCGCGATAGGCGTCGATGGCACGGTCGACGTCTTCGACCTTCGTCTCGAAGATCTGCGCCATGGCCTTGAGAAGCTCAGTCTTGGCGTGAACCTCGGTCACGCCATCGTCGACGTGCTTGCGGTACGTGTCGACCAGCTCGCCCCACTTCTCCAGGCCGAAGTAGAGCTGCTCAAGCTGCTCGTAGGTGACGCCACGGGTGGGCTCGATGAGGAGGATCTTCTCCAGTACCTCGGCCGCACGGTCACGGTCGTTGAGCCGCTCGACGAGCGCGGCCGCCATCTTCTCGTAGATGAGGATCTGCTCGTTGACGTCTGCAGTGGCGTCTAGCTGGGCCTCGAGGGTCTCGAGGTACTCCTGCATCTGACCGCCGTTCATGTAGAGGCGCTCAAGGGCGGTGAGCGCATCTCGATCCGTTGGCTCGCTCGCGAGGATGTCGCGATAGGTCTCGACCGCGGCGGCCGGATCGCTGAGCTGGGCTTCTTGCACCCAACCGACGCGCTTGCGGAGCAGGAGCGCCGCATCCGGATCGTCCATGGTCTGCACGCGGCGCGTCAGTACGGAGACGAGATCGTTCCAGTGGCCCAGACCCTCGTGGAGACGTGCGAGCGCATCGAGGGCGGCAGGATTCTCGCTGTCGATCTCCAGGACGCGTCGGTACGACTCGATCGCGGAGGGCGCGTCACCAAGACCCGTCTCTTGCACGTTGGCGAGATCGAGGAGGGTGGCGGCCTGGATTTCCGGATCGGACTCCAGGGGCACGATGCGGGCCAGGGTCTCAGTCAGAGCGTTCGCATCGCCGGCGCGACGGTGGAAGTTCGACAGTTCTCGCAGCGCGCTGACGCTCTCGGCATTGAGCGCCAGGGCTTTGTGAAGTGCCGTGATTCCGAGGTCGGCGCGGTTGAGATGCTCACCGTACCAACGGCCGATCTTGACCAGTAGCTCACAGCGCTCGCTGGGCTCCTCAATCTGCTCGACGATCTCGTTGTACTCGTTGAGCAGCTCTTGCCAGCGATTCGCAAGCGTCGCGATGCGCTCAAGCTCGCGTGCCGTGTCCTCGTTGGCGTAGTCGATGTTGAACGCCGTCTGAAGCACGGTGAAGGCACCATCGAGGTCGTCGAGCTTCTCCTCGAAGACCACGGCGACCTGCTGGAGGAACGCGACCTTCATGAGCGGATCGTCGGTGTACTCCGTACGATTGATCAAAAGCTCGGTCAGCGAGCCCCACTCGTCGGTCTTGCGGTAGATGGCGTCGAGAGCCTCTGCTGCAGGGCCGTGGGCGGGATCAAGCTCAAGGAGTTCTTGGTACGCGGCAGACGCCTGGACGAGGTCACCGAGGCGATCCTCCCAGATCGACGCGACCTGCATGAGGACATCGATCTTGCCGTCGTTGTCGGTGAGCACCTTGCCCTTGCGCTCAAGGACCGAGATCGCCTGCTCCCACATCTCCTGACCGGAGTAGAGGCGCTCAAGTGCCGCGAGGGCCTCGAGGTTCTGCGGATCGATCTCGACGACGCGGGTCCACGCGACCACGGCTTCGTCGGGCTGCATGAGGTAGTCGGCCTGAACCGTACCGATGCGCGCGTGAAGGTCACGCAGGCGCTCCCATCCCAGCACGTCGGGCCCTAGGGCGACCAGCCGTGTCAGGATGTCGATCAGCTCCACCCACGCTTGGCTGTTCTCGTAGATCTGACGCAGTGCCTCGAGGGTGACGAGGTTGGTTGCGCTCAGCTCAAGGGCCGACAGCCACGCATCGACGGCATTGCGCTCTTTGCCGAGCTTGTCGCCGTAGGTGCGTCCAAGGGTCTGGTAGGCGGCGACGCGCGCGTCGATGTCTTCCAGTGCGTAGACGAGTCGCTCAAGGACCTCGACCAGTTCGTCCCAGCGCTCGGCTCGCTCGTGCAACGCCGCCAGTTCGCTGAGGGCGAGGCCGTTTTCGCCACGCAGGTCGAGCACCTTTTGCCAGAGCTCGACGCTGTCACTCTCGCGGTTGAGGCAGTCCGACGCGATCTTGGCCATGCGTTGGTAGCAGTCGGCCATGTCCTCGTCGGTGGTCGCGATGTCCGACAGGCGCTGGTATACGCTAAACAGCGGCTCCCACTGGAACTGCGCAGCGTAGAGGCCCTCGAGCCGCTCAAGCGCGGTCCGGTTGCTCGGATCGTTGTCCAGCGCGCGGTTGTAGGCAGCGACCGCACGATCGGGTGCCTGCAGGTAGCGCTCGTACACGTCAGCGAGACGCAGTTCGAGCTCGGTCTGGGCCTCCGGATCGAGTTCGATCCGAACGCGACGCTGGAGGACCTCCGCAAGGTCGGGATACGCACCGGACTGGGTCAGGATGCGGTCCAGAGCAGTGAGGGACTCCGCGTTCTCGGCATCGAGCGCGAGGACGCGACGGTAGGCCGTGACGGCACGATCCCAGTCGGCGAGACGCGTATCCAGGATACGGGCCGAGCGCGACAGGATCGCGAGCTGAGCTTCGGGACTCACGCCGCCTTCGAGGACTTGCTCGCCGACGTCGACGACCGCACCCCACTCCATCGTGAGCTCGGCGAGGCGCTCGACCTCGTCAGCGACGGATGTGTTCTGCGGATCGTCCATGTACGCGCGCAGCCACCACAGGTACGCGTCGCCAACCTCGCCGAGTCGTCGCTCGCAGATGTCGGCGACGGTGCGGATAATCGACAGCCGCGCCTCGGTGTCTTCGGTCGCGCTGAGCTTGACTTCGCCAAGCTTGACCAGCGATTCCCAGCGTTCCCCGGCGAAGTAGATCGGCTCGAGGATCTCCGCGATCTCGGACTGGTGCTCACCCTCGGCGAAGATCAGCTCAAGGGCACCTTGCGTCGGTCCGTGCGTGGGATCGATCGCGAGGATGTCTCGATATGCCGCGATTGCCGAGGGCAGATCGTGCATGTTGAGTTGATAGGTCTGGCCCATGCGGAACTGCAGTGCGAGAGACGTCGCATCATCGGGCGCGATGCGGGTCTGGCGTTGCAGGTTCACGACCAGCTCCGGCCACTTCTCAAGGTGCGTGAAGATCCGGTCGAGTGCGTGGATCGACTCTGCGTCTTCGGAGTCGAGCTCAAGCACCGCCTGGTAGCGGGCGACGGCCGAGTCGACGTTGGAGAGGCGCTCAAGCTCGACTGCGGCGGTGCGCTTGAGCATGGAGGTCTTGATCATCGGATCAAGGACCTTCTCAGCCTGCGCGGCCAAGACCTGGGCGTAGCGCTCCCACTCGCTGGTCACTTCGGCGAGGCGGAACATGTGCTCGATGGTCTCCTCGGACTGAGGATCGACGTCGAGGGCACGCGCGTACGCCTCGAAGGCCTTCTCGTACTGCTGCAGGTAGCGCTCATAGGCGCCCGCGATCTGGTGCAGTCGCGCAATGCGGTCGACCGGATCTTCCGTGTGGCGGACGATCACCTCGTAGAGCTCGATGAGCTTCTCCCACTCGGCAAGCTGCTCGTAGTAGGGCTCGAGCACTGCGGCGGCCGACATCGGCTCGACTTCGCCGTGTGCGATACGCTCCAAGGCCTGGACAGTGGGCGCGTGGCCCGGCTCATGCGTGAGGACCTCGCGGTAGGCCTCGACCGCGCGCACGGTATCGCCAAGCTGACCCTCCCAGAGTGCAGCGACGCGGTAGCGGAGCGTCGTGCGCTCTTCATCGACGTCGACGGACTTAATCGCCTGCTCAAGGATCTGCAGCTGGTCGACCCACTTCTCGGCTTGGCCGTAGAGGCGGTCCAAGGCGCGGATCGCATCGTAGTCGAAGGGATCGATGTCGAGGATCGCCTGATAGGTGTCGATCGACCGCTCGATGTCCTTGAGGTGGGTGTCATACACCGATCCAAGCACGCCGAGGATCTTGCGACGCTCGTCGGGATCCGTGGTCAGCTCCGTCTTGCGGGTGTAGACGTCCTTGAGGGACTCCCAGTTCTCAAGCTGGATGTAGAGCCGCTCGAGTGAGTCGAGCGTGCGAACGTCCGTGTCGTCGATCGCGAGCGCTTGGCGATAGAGCTCCACGGCTCCCTCGCGATCCTCCATGACCGTCTCTTTGACATTGGCGGCGTACTGGAGCAGTTCCTTGCGCTGATCCGGATCTTCGACCATCTCCGCGCGACGACAGACCGCGGCCACAAGGCGCGGGAAGTCGCTGGTCCGGCGGTGCAGGTCGATCAACGCGTCGATCGCCGCGAAGTTCGCCGGATCAGAGGTCAGGATGCGCTCATATGCCTCGGCCGCCTTCTCCGGGGACTCCAGCGTGCTGTCCTGGATCCGAGCGATCTTCTCCAGAATCGCGATCGCGAGGGTCTCATCGACGACGTCCGCAAGGACCGACTCGTAAAGCTCGACAAGTCCCGCCCAGGCGCCGATCTGCGCCGCCAGATGATCGAGCTTGCGCTGCGTCTCTTGGTTGGTCGGGTCGACTCGGAGTGCGCGGCCCATCGCCTGGAACGCGTCCTCGGGATGCTCGGCCGCGATCTCGTGCAGCTCTGCGATCTGGTGGAGGAGGGTCGTGCGTTCGCTGGGATCGAGCGAACGTGCGCCCATGATCTCCAGCGCCTGGATCAGACGATTCCAGTCATTGTTGGCGCGGTAGATCGGCTCAAGGAGACGAGCGACCGGCAGTGCTTGGTTCTCGTCGCCAAGCAGCGTCTCGAGTGCGCCAATTGCCACCGCGTTGTGCGGATCGAGGCTGAGTACCTCGCGGTAGATGTCGACGGCGAGCGCCTTTTGCTCGAGACGAACGAGGCGCACTTCACCCAGGCGCAGGCTCACCTCGATGCGTGCGTTCGGATCGTCTTGCAGCGCGCGCTGTCGATCGAGGATCTCGCCCAGGGCGGTCCAGTTCTCCTGGGCGGCATACAGGCGATCGAGCGCTGCGATTGCCTTCGCGTTGGCATCGTCGTCGGCGAGAATCTCGTTGTAGGTGGCGACGGCCTCAAGGGGCTGCTCGAGGAGTTCCTCTTGCAGTCGTGCGATGCGGAAGCGAAGGTCCTCGCGTCCGGCTGGATCCTGCTCAAGTGCGACCTTCTTGCGGAAGGTCTCCAGCAGGGCAGGCCAATTCTGGCTGCCCATGTGGAGCTCTTGCAGCGCGTCGAGAGGCTCGGTGTCTGCGGGATCGAGATCGACCGCGCGATTCCAGGTCGCGATCGCCTGCTCGACGCTACCTAGACGGCTCTGATAGACGCCGGCGAGCGCAGCGAGTAGCTGCTTGAGCAACGAGGTATCAAGGTCCTTGGTGACCGCTTCCTCGTAGATCTTGGCCAGGTCCGCCCAGCGGTCGTCGAGGCCGGCGAGATCCGAAAGTGCCGACTGAGCGACCTCGTTCTCTGGATCCTCTCCAAATGCGCGGGCATAGGCGTCAAAGGCCGCCTTTGTGTCCTGCATCGCCTGACCCAAGATCGCGCCGGTCCGAAGCAGGCGGGCCACGCGGCTGCTCGCGTCGTCGTCTGCGGCCGTTTGGATCTCAAGCGTGCGGACGAGCGCGGGCCAATCCGAGCGGGACTCGTAGACCGGCTGAAGGATGACCGCCACCGAGAGCTTGTGATCCGCATTGTCGAGCCACGACTCTAGGCGAGTGCGTGCGTCCTCGTGGCTACCGTCGATCTCAAGTACCTGTCGGTAGAGATCGATCGCCGTCACGGGGTCTTCGAGGCGCTCCTGGCTCACAACGCCGAGGCGATGCAGCAGCAGCGTGCGCGCGTCAAAATCATCCGCGTGGACGAGATCAAGCTGACGGCGCAGCACCTCCGCGAGTGCCGTCCACTGCTCTTGCGCGACGTAAATGCGATCGAGCGCGGTCAGGACGTTGGCATCCTCGAAGCCCGAATCCAGCACCGCGCGGTAGTTGCTGATCGCGGCGTCGAAGTTCTTGAGCTGCTCGTGAATGCTGCCGATCCGCGTCTGGATCTGGCGCTTCTCCTCGTCACTTCCGGCAAGTGAGAGCTTGGTGTTGAGGACGGCCAGAAGGTCTTCCTCGCGACCCAGAGCCAGATACAGTCGCTCCAGCGAGGCAAGCGCGGTCGACTCTTCTGCGTCGATATCGAGGATTGCTTGGTTGCTCTTGAGCGCTTGATCGAGGTCGGTCAGGCGCTTTTCGTAGACCTCGGCGACCGTCAAGCGTAGCGGGATGCTGTCTCGCGTCGGGCCCATCGCGTCGCTCGCCTTGGTGAACGAGTCGACGACTTCCTTCCAGCGGTTGGTGGGCTCGGCGAGGCGACGCAATGCGTCTGCTGCGTGGGTGTTCGCGTTGTCCTCCTCGAAGGCCTGCAGCCACCAGGTAAAGCTCTTGGAAGCATCACCCGCGACGCGATCGGCCAGATCGGCGAGGCGTACGAGCAGCTGTTGCCGATCGACGGGGTCTTCCGTCTTGGCCAGCTTGATCTCAAGCGGAGTGGCGAGGTTGCGCTCGTCACCGGCCTCTTCGTAGAGTTCGATGAGTCGCTCTGCGACAGTCAGGTTGGCCGCATCAAACTCGAGTGCCTTCTCGAGCGCACGCATGGCGCGATCGGCCTTGTCGAGCTGGGTCTTGTACAGGCTTGCGATCTTGAGGAAGAGGTTCGTGCGCGCGTCACCCTCCGCGCTTTCAACTTCGCGCTCAAGCACACGGACGAACTCGCCCCACTTGTCTTGCTTGGCGTAGAAGTCCTGCAGGGCGTCCATATCGCCCACCGCCAGGTAGAGCTTACGAAGGTTGTCCTGCGCGCGACGGTTCTCTGGATCGATCGCGATCAGACGCTCCCACGCACGGATCGACGCCGGGTTGTCCTCGAGCTTGTCGGAGTAGAGGGCGCCCAACTTGGCAAGCGCGGTTGCGTGTTTGCCGGTGTCTGGATCGGTCTGGACGAGGGTTTCGAGGACGTGCGCGAGCTCTGCCCACGCCTTCTCCTTCTCGTACAGGCCTTCGAGGTTCTCGAGCGCTTCGGCGTTGGTCGGGTCCGCTGCGAGCACGGCGGCCCATAGCTCGATCGACACCGCAGGCTTCTTGATGCGCTGTCCCGCGGTCCGGGCGATCTCGAGCAGCGCCTCTTGGCGCGCCTGCGGATCCTCGATCAGGAGGAGCGACTTTTGCTCAACCACGATCATCTTGTCCCAGTCGCGTCGGCGACCGTAGAGATCCTTGAGCTTCTCGATCGCCTCGGCGTTCATGTCGTCCTCTTCGAGGACAGACTCGTAGCTCTTGATCGCTTCTGCCTGGTTGTTGAACTTGTCGAGGAACAGCGAGCCCGCCTCAAGGTGAAGCTTGACGCGGCCCGCGACGTCCTCGGTGAGCTCTGCGCGGCGACGGAGTCGAGCGATGAGGTCCGGCCACCGCTTCATCTCCTCGTACTGAGACTGCTGGGTCTCGACGACGCGAAGCAGTCGTCCGTTGTCACCAATCGCTTCGCAGGTCTTCTCAAGCTGTGCGAGCGTGGTGACAACCAAGCCGGGCTGCTTGAGCTTGTCGCGATAGAGTTCGACGAGGTCCCAAAGCAGGGGCTCGCGCGCCTCCTCGGACTCGACGCGCTTGATCGCGTCCTTGTAGACGTCGGCGACGTTGCTCCATTTGTTTTGCTCGATGTAGAGCGCCTTGAGCTTCTCGCGTGCGTAGCTGCGCTCTGCGGGAAGCTTGGCAAATGCATCGCGCCATGCGTCGAGGGCCTGCTTGGCTCCCTTCTTGGCAGCCTCTTCGGCCTGCTGAATAAGGTGCCACTCGGCGGGCAGATAGGTCTCGTCCCCGATCGTGACCGGATCGCCACTCGCGATCGCGGCGGCGGCGGCGGCGGCGGCTTCGGCCGCGGCGCGCTCTTTCTCGGCCTTGGCCTCCGCAGCGGCGGCTGCTTCCGCGGCGGCCTTCTCCGCGGCGGCGGCTGCTTCCGCGGCGGCGGCTGCCTCGCGCTCCGCGGCGGCGGCATCGCGCTCGGCGGCGGCGGCGGCTTCCGCA
>CAZVEM010000095.1:0-17704 GCA_964626165.1 uncultured Nannocystaceae bacterium | reverse complement strand
CTGGTGCTGCTCGGAAGCGCGGCGATTGGCTCTGCAGTCGCGTTTGCAGGACCGCCGCGCTCGCCAGTCCCGCGCGAATCCGTGATTCGTCTGCACTTCAAGCCGGTCGGGAACCTGCAGATCGCGATGTGGCTCGAGACGCCGGACGGCAAGCACTTCCGCGACGTATTCGTCACCCAGACCGTCGGCAAGCTGGGCCTGGGAAACCGCTCAGGCCGCCCCGACTTCCTCTCCTCGTGGCGATTTCCCTACGGGCCTCGACCCGGGGTGCTGCCGATTTGGGCACATCGGCGTGGCAAGACGTATCCCAAGGTGATCTTCTTTGAGGACGATCCGGAGTACTGGGACTCGCTGGGCTGGCACGAGACCACGTCCTCCGCAGAGACGTACTACTGTCGTCCGCTGACACAGTCGGAAGACGATCAGATCCTGGACGTGATGAGCTGCCCCTCACCCGGCGGCTTCTCGACCGACAAGGGCTACTTCGATCCGGGAGGGGCGGTGGTCTACTACCCCCCGCGCAACGACCTAACAGCTGTCGATCCGATCAAGGATCACCCCGACATTGCACAGTACGAGCAGCTCAACGATCTGGACGCCGTCACCGGCGCGACGCCCCCTGCGGGGCAGCAGATCTTCAAGACCGTTCGCCTCCGCGAGTCCGATCTAAGCGTCGATGGCTTGGTCGCGTTCATCGAGGTTTCGCTCGAGCACGACGAGAACGCGGACTGGGAGTTCGATCGCGAGGACGATCACTGGGTCGACCAGAAGCTCGCGACCTACGGCGTGGAATGGCGAGGCCAACCGAGCGTGGTCTACCGAGTTGAGCTCGATCCTTCGGTGGAGGGCTCCTGGTCCACTGCCAACTACTTTGGCTACGGCGACGAGCAGGGCGCCAGCGGCGCCATCAACCCACCCGACGCGACGATCGGCAACGGGCAGGGAAGCGGTGGCGATCGCCTCAAGCCCTTTGAGCTCGGCTCGCTCTCCGGTCGCTTCGTGGTCACGAGCAGCGGGTGGCAAGACTCCGGCGATCAGTGCGCCGATACCCTGCCCGCGGTAACCGGACTCGTAGCGACGCCCCGGAACTTCTCCACCGTGACGGTCCAAGCGATGCTGCCGACCACCCTCGTCGCGGCCGACAAGGTCTCCTCCGTTCGCGTGTACGTGCTCAACAGCGAGCAACCTCTGACTGCCGACAATCTCAGCAGCGCCATCACGCAGGACTTTAGTGTTTGCGCCGTCGGCCAGGTCAACGACTGCGATGTCACGCCCGACGGCGATGGGCGCGTGACCATGGAGGTCGATCAGCTCTTTGGCGACTACACCTACCAGCTCGGCGTCGCGTACCAAGACACCTGTGGTGGCGAGAGCGACTTCGTGGCGACCTCGGCGACGACGCCGACTCAAGAGTTTCAGGTGGTCGATAGCTTCTGTGTGGTTGCGACCGCTGCGTATGGTGCGAGCTGGTTCAACGAGGTCGCCGCGCTCCGCCACGCCCGAGACGCCTATCTCCGCCAATCGGAGTTGGGTCGCACCTTCGTCGCGAGCTACTACGCCTTTGGCCCGCCCGTCGCGGGTGTGATTGGCCGATCTGCGTTGCTGCGTGCCGCGACACGCGGCGTGCTCAAGCCGCTGGCGGACGTCGCCATCCTCAGCGTCTCAAGGTAGCGTTGCCGGAGTTGCCGCCCGCTTCCTGCACTGTCCTCGGCCGCACCGCCCTGGCCTGCTTGCTCGCCGCATCGTGGATGCAGCCAGCGCTCGTCCTCGCGGCCCCGCCGGACTCTCCACCTCCGTCGACGCAGCCCCTCGCAGCGCCCGGTACGGCGATGGGCGAACAAGACACGGCCACCGACGCGCCGAGCGAGGCGCCCATCGACACGCCCATCGATACGCTGATCGATACGCCGGAGGATCCGTGGTCCGTGCTCGTCGACGACCCTCGCTCCGCGGATGCGACTCCCGAGGATGCGCGCGCTCTTGCCGTCGTCGAAGGCGATGAGATGGGGCCTCCCGATGTCAACGATGCCCCAGCGGCACCGACGTCGCGGCCACAGACCGGCGAGATTTCGGCGCTCCGCGACAGCGCACGCGATCCGATCGATCGTTCGCGATCGGGTATCGACGCGGCGCCGCGTCAGGCCTTTGGCTGCGAGGGGGCAGCCTGCATCCGCCTCCACCGGCTCGGGATTGCTGCGGTCTCGATCGGCGGAGCGTCGGTCGTCACCGGCGCGGTGCTGTGGTCGCGTCCCCCCGAGCCGATTCCGGAACGACCGGGCGTTGGCTACTCCACGCAGCCGGCGGGTATCACGGCCGCGGTCATCGGTGGAACCGTGCTCCTCGCCGGCGCGATGATGCTCATTATCGCAGCGCGAGCCTCCACGCGGAGTTCGCCTCGCCGCCCAAGCCGGGGGCAAAGCGCGATGAGCCTCCTCCCGGCCTCTCCGCGGACGCTCGTACCGCACAGCCGCGCTCAGTGACGGGTCGCGTGGTGTTGCGCGCCGTCGCTGACGATCCGTGCGCCTCGACCGACGGTCTCGACGCTGCCCTTACCCGCGACGCCGGCTTGCGTGAAGCATTCATCCAGAATGTCGACGAGCGCCCTCGCGTGGCTCTCTGAGGCAGCCAGGGCAAAGACCGTGGGGCCCGCACCACTGATACTGCAGGCGAGCGCGGACGCTTCCATGCAGGCGACCTTGGCGTCGACAAAGCCGGGGATCAGACCCGCACGCGCCGGCTCGGCGAGCTCATCGACCATCGACTCGCCAAGAAGCTGCAGGTCGTCGCGGTGCAATGCGTGCGTCAGCGTGGCGAGTCGGGCGCTGTTGCGCACCGCCGTCGCCATCGGCACGTGACTTGGCAACACACTGCGGGCGAGCGCGGTCGCGAGCGACATGCCAGGCGTGTAGATGGCAAACCACAGCGAGCGCGGGGATGGCAGCCGAATCAGGCGCAGTGGCTCGGTGGACGCGACGAGCACCCACCCTCCGACGATCGCGGGCGCGACATTGTCGGGATGTGCGGCACCACAGGCGACGCGCTCGCCCTCCATCGCCGCGAGCACGAGCTGCTCGTCGCCGAGCTCAAGACCCAGCAACGCGTTGGTCGCCACGACCGCTGCCGCTGCACTTGCACCACTTGAACCCAGCCCACTTCCGAGCGGCAAGCCCTTGCGCAGCTCAAGCTCGATCGCTGCCGCGGGCGCGTGACGATCGAGGAGCGCACGGACGGCGACGCTGGCCGTGTTGCGCTCGGTCTCCCGGGGCAGCACGCCGTTGTCGCCGGAGACCGCCAGCAGCGATACGCCCGAACCATCCGCGCCGCGCCGCGCTCTCACCAGATCGCCGGCGCCCTCGAGCGCAAGGCCAAGCACATCAAATCCCGGACCCAGGTTCGAGACCGTTGCCGGGGCGAAGGCCTCGATCCAACCGTCGCTCATGGGACTAGCGCCGCAGCGCCTCCTCAATCCAGCCCTCGACCGTGCCGTTGAAGAGCAACGGCGTGTACGCGCGGCCCGAGACAAAGACTGCCGGCGTTCCCGAGATATCGAGACGCTCACCTTCCTTGCGATCGGCGTCGACGGTGTTCTTCACCGCTTCCGAATGCCAGTCCTCCTCAAAGCGCGCCATGTCGAGCCCGATTTCCTTCGCAAACGCGCGCAGCTTGGCCTCGCTAAGCTCGGTCTGATTCTCGAACACAATGTCGTGCATCTGCCAAAACTTGCCCTGGAGATGCGCCGCTTCGCAGGCCATGGCGGCCTCCTTTGCGTTGACGTGCATCGTCAGCGGAAAGTGCTTGAACACCAGCTTGGCCTGGCCGCGAAACTGCTGGATCGCGGCACGCAGCGTTGGAGCCTCCATCTTGCAGTGCGGACATTCGAAGTCCGCGAAGACGACAACCTCGACCGGGGCGCGCTCGTTTCCAAAGACGGGACGGCCCTTGGTGTCGATGGTCTCTTGCACGAGTGCCGAGAGCACCTCGGGGACGTGGTCACGAATATCCGCCACCGCAGCGCCACCCGCGAGGCTGTCGGCGATGAACTGTCCGACAACCAGGGAGTCGCGGCAGGTCGCATCGTCCTTGATGCTCTTGGCGAGGGAGTGCGGTTTTCCGCAGGCGCTCGCTTCCGTGTTGATGATCTGAAAGAAGCTCGTGCGCTGAACTTCGGTCAGTCGTCGCGTGTCGACACCGGGAGCTTCCATGATCATCTCCGCAGGCGGCGGCGTCGGCAGGGTGCCGGTGCCGCCCGTCGTCCCGCCGCTCGCGTCACTCCCAGGCGCGCCGCTTCGTCCCGCCGCTCCGCCTCCCGCGGGAGGTTCGGCCGGCGGCGCGCACCCTGGTGCACACGCGCCAAAGCTGAGCGCGGCCGCAAACATCGTGAAGCGAGCGCGGGGAAACGCTCCGCGCGAAAAACGTGATGCGCCGCGACGGGCTTGATCCTGCAGTTGCGAGGCCATGTGATCTCCGCGGGGGACGTCCGGAAGGCAGCGCCCGCGCTCGGAACGCTAGCGATCCACCTGCGCGTGCGCAAGCGCGTCCCCAGGCCCGGACCCCGCCAATTGGCCGTCCGGCGCGCGTGGCCGCGCCGCTTCAGTCGCCCGCGCACGCGCGCCGCGACTTGACCGCTCGCGACACGGGGGCGTCATAGCCCTGCGCGGGTTGACGCAGCGCCGTGCGTCCGCAATACCACGCCCCCACAGGAGGGCGTAGCGCCTTGAAGATCCTCGTTACCGTCAAGCGGATTCCAAACCCCGACGACAGCCTCAAGTTCGCTGGAGGCCAAATCGATGACTCCTCCGCAAAGTGGGTCCCCAACGCGTTCGATGAGTACGCGATGGAGACCGCACTTCGCCTTGCCGAGCACGTCGGCGGAAAAGATCGCCTCGCCGAGGTGATCGCGATGTCGGTGTGCCCCGGGGATCAGCGTCAGCACCTGACGCAATTCCTCGCGATGGGTGCCGACCGCGGCATCATCGTTGAAGCCGACGACACCAAGCTCGATACGCAAACCATCTCCAAGCTGATCGCGGCGACCGCCAAGCGCGAGGGCGTGGACCTTGTGATCCTCGGCAAGCTTTCGCAGGACAACGAGGGTCACCAAGTCGGTCAGCGGGTCGCGGGCCTCCTGGGATGGCCGCAAGCGAGCTTCGCCGCCGAGATGGACCTCGACGCCGCCGCCCGGACCGTGACCGTGGCGCGTGAGGTCGACGACGGTGTCGAGATCAAGCGAGTGCCGCTGCCGGCGGTCGTGACCGTCGACCTCCGCATCGTGCTGCCCAAGAGCGTTCGCAACGGCGCGACCCCGGCCGATCACGCGTATCAAGATGGCGCACGCCTCGCATCGCTGCGTGGCATCACGATGGCCAAGAAGAAGAAGGTCGATGTGCTGAGCCTTGCCGAGCTGGTCGGCTCGCCGAGCGCTCAAGAGGCGATCGTCGGTGCGAGTGCTCCGCCCGCACGCGCGGCGGGCAAGCGCGTCGCGTCAGTTGAAGAACTTGTGGAGAAGCTGGCAACGGAGGCAAAGGTCCTATGAGCAACGTACTCGTCGTCGTCGAGGTCGCCGCCAACGCGGTCAAGAGCGCCAGCCTCCCCGGAATTACCGCGGGACAGCAGCTCGCCGCCGCTCGTGGTGGACAACTGCATTTGCTGGTCCTGTCTGCGGATGGCGGCGCCGGTGCGGCCGTCGCTGCATCTGGATATGGCGCGACCGCGGTCCATTCAATCACGTCCCCGGTGCTGGAGCCCTTTACGGCGGAAGCGTGGGCCGATGCGATCGTCCACGCCGCGCGCACCTTGGGTGTCAGCGCCGTGGGTGGCACCGCCACGTCATCGCTGCGCGATGCGCTTCCGCGCGCGGCCGCGTTGATGGACGCGTCGCTCGCTTCGGAGATCGTCGCGGTCAAGGCTGCCGACGTCGTCGCACGCCCCGTGTCCGCGGGTCGAGCCCTCACCGACGTGAAGCTCTCCGGCTCGGTCGTGTTCTTCACCGCCCGGGCCACTGAGTTCCCGCCGGCGGCGGCCGGTGCGGCCACGGCCCACGAGACGGTGGCCGCACCCGCGCTCGACTCCCGCGGCGTCGCAGTCGTCGAGATTCGCAAGACGCAGAGCAGCCGTCCCTCGCTCACCGAAGCCAAGGTTGTCGTCTCGGGTGGTCGGGGTATGGGCAAGGGCGAGAACTTCAAGGGCCTTGAAGTCCTCACCGACTTGCTGGGCGGAGCACTCGGCGCGAGCCGAGCGGCAACGGATGCCGGCATGGTCCCTGCCGACCTTCAGGTCGGTCAGACCGGAAAGGTCGTCGCGCCCTCGCTCTACATCGCGGTCGCGATCTCGGGCGCGATCCAGCATCTCGCGGGCATGAAGGGCTCGCGCACCATCGTGGCGATCAACAAGGACGCTGAAGCTCCGATCTTCCAGGTCGCCGACTACGGCCTCGTGGCCACCTGGGAAGAGACCATCCCCAAGCTGACCGAGCTGATCCGCGCGCGGAAGGGCTAACGCCGCGCCCGGCATCTTGCGTCTCGGTCATCTGGGCCGGACCCAAGCCACGACTCGCCGCGAATCTCGTCGCGGAGCGAGCACCGGGCCTGGGCTCCGGCCCAAGTACCGTTGGCCCTAGCAGGCAACTGGCCGGGTCGCGGCTCGAAGCGCTCTGGCCGCCCCGCCGCGCCGCGCGTGGGCCCCCATCGCGCCTGAACCTTTGGCCCAATTCGCCAGCGCGTGGGGACCAATCACCGCCACACGCGCCTGTCCCCGATTTGCGCACACGCCCACCCTGAGGCAGGTGCGACGGTTCGCAGGGAACAGTTGGGCAGGGGATTGACGAGGGGTGGCCACGTTACTTGCCGGTGTCGCATCCCGGTGTCGCATCCCGGTGTCGAATCGAAGGGTGATGCCGGGTAGCGCCAATAATGATCCTGTCCGGGAAGGGGGCTGGTAGGCTGGGGCATGGCGATGCGTCGGCGATACCTTTCCCTATGCGTGCCCGCAGCCGTGCTGCTCAGCGCGTGCGGACGTACTGATGTGGTTGGGGCGGGTTTTGCCGACGCAGGTGCAGACACGGTGTCGTTCGACGACGACGTCAACGATGTCGACGATGTCGACGACGTTGATGATGTCGATGACGTTGATGACGTCGACACCACCGATCTCGACGACGTCTCCGACTTCGACGAGGGACCTTTCGAGTGTTTCCTCGACTCGGACTGCCAGTCCGGAGACCTCTGCCTGGAGGGCGCGTGCGAGGATGGCACCTGTGTTTTCTCGCTCCGTGATCTCGACGACGACGGCTTTATCCCGGTCGAGTGCGGCGGCGACGATTGCAACGACCTCAATCCAAACACCAACCCGGGCAGTAGCGAGAACTGCTTCGACGCCGATGACAACGACTGCAACGGTGTTGCCGACTGCCTCGATCCGGTCTGCATTGGTGTGCCGAATTGCGGTTGCCAGCCTGATCTTGAGCAGTGCACCAACGGCTCGGACGACGACTGCGACACCACCGTCGACTGCCTCGACAGCGACTGTCTTGGCACCCCCGCCTGCGGTTGCGCGCCGAGCGAGATCATCGGGTGTGGCAACGGCTTTGATGACGACTGCGACGGCGCCTTTGACTGCGACGACAGCGATTGCGCCGGCTCGCCAGAATGCGCGTGCGCTGGACTGACCGAGCAGTGCAGCAACGATCAGGACGACGACTGCGACCTCCTGATCGACTGCGCCGACCCAGAGTGCGGCTCGGCGCCCAACTGCACGTGTCAAGGAATCCCGCAGCCGGAGATCTGCAACAACAACGACGACGAGGACTGCGACGGTCTGGTCGACTGCGCCGATCCCAACTGCCTCGCGTCCCCGTCCTGTGCAATGTGCGAGGCCGAGGACTGCGCGAACGGTGTCGACGACGACTGTGATGGCAAGATCGACTGTGGCGACGATTCCTGCGCCTTCGAGCCGGGCTGCGCCCCGGTTGCCGAGCAGTGCAACAACGGCAAGGACGACGACCTCGACGGCGACACCGACTGCGACGACTCGGACTGCTTCAACGTCCCGATCTGCAAGCAGCAGCAAAATAACTGCGGCACCGCCAAGCTGATCCCGGGCACGGGAACCTACACCGGAGACACCACCGGCTTCGTAAGCAAGTACAAGGGCACCTGTGGCGGCGACGCAGGTGAAGCGGTCTTCTACTTCACGCTAACGCAGCCGAGCTACGTCGAACTCGACACCATCGGCACTTCGTTTGACTCGACGATGTACGTCCGAGCCGGCTTTTGCGAGGGCGGTGTCGAGCTGGACTGCGACGACGACAGCGCCGGCGTGAACTGGTCGGCGCGCTTGGTCTTCGACGTGCTCTTCCCCGGTACCTACTTCGTCTTCGTCGACGGCTTCACCGTAGACCCGGACCTTGGACCCAACGAAGGTCCCTTCCAGCTCAATGTCGTCATCAACCAGAATCCGCCGGAGATCTGCGACGACACGATCGACAACGACGGCGACGTCTATGCGGACTGCGCCGATCCGGACTGCCTGAGCGTGCCGTTCTGCGCCACCTGCCTCCAAGGCGGACCCGCCGAAGCGGAGTTTGGCACTGATCGCTGCACCGACGGCCTCGACAACGACTGCGATGGCGACGTCGACTGTGACGACGAGGACTGCAGCGCCAGCGACTATTACGTCACCGAGTGCTGCAACGGCGCCGACCAGAACGGCAACGGCATCCCCGACGACTTCAACTGCCGCTGCAACAACACCAGCGAGTGTGATGGTGGCCAGATCTGCTACACGCACACGGCCAACGCCTGCGGCATCCCGTGCACGAACTTCTTCGGCGATGTCTGTCCCTTCGTCGCGGCTGGTTCAACGTGCAACAATGCGACTCAGCAGTGCGAGTTCTAGCCGCGACCACCGCCTCGGCGTGCGCCATGTGGCCGCCTGGCTGAGGCGCCGCAAACCCAATTCGCGTCTCTGGCCCTCTTTCTCGCGTCCTTCATCGATCCATGTCTGACGCCGTTGCCCCAGTGTCGCCGCGACGCCGCGATGTCTGGACCGATCCGGCCGTGGTCGTGGGCTGCTCGGTGCTGGCATTCGCACTCGCCCAACTCGCGATTACGCCGATGTTGGCGGTCTCGCGCCTGGCGGACGAGGGACCGCAGCGCGCCGCGACCGCGGCGGCCATGGCCCTCGCGCTTGCGGCACAGCTCGCCGGACTGGCGCTGATCCACGACGGCGATCGGGAGCGCGTGCCGGTGCTCATCCCCAACATCGGCCGCTACGCGACGCCCTTGGCGGCCGCGCTCGTGGTCCCGCTCGCCCACCTCAACTCGTGGTCGACCCTGACCAGCGCTGAGTGGCTCTGGGCGTTCATTCCCGTGATCGCTGCGTCGTCCGCCGCCGGTACGGCAGTCGCATCGTTCGCGCAACGCTTGCTTCGCGCTGCGTTGATTCGGCGCGCGAACCAAAACCCAACACAGACCAGCAGCGGAACGATCCGACGGGGCACTCTCCCAGGCAATTTCGGCGGCCTGTTCTTTCAAATCGCGTTGGCCGCGGCCATCTCCGGCGCCGGCCTGCTGGCCGTCGCGGCTCCGACCTTGATGGACGCCTACGGCAATCTCTACGGGGGCGTGTTGCTCGCGTCGCTGCTTACCATGGTGCTGACGCCTGCCGTGGCGGGGCGCTTCCTCGGCGACGGCCCTGGCAGTGCATTGACGACGATCGCTCGGCGTCTCGATGCACTCGGCTACGACACACGCAACCCCGTCGCGTGGCCGATCCGGGTCACCAGCTTCGACCAGCTCGGACGCTCGTTCTACGAACTTGAGCGCTTGCGTCGCAGGCTCGGCGACGAGGTCGAACTCTACCAGGCCGCGCTCGACCGCACACAGCAAGCGGAACGGGCCAAGAGTGAGTTTCTCGCCACCGTCAGCCATGAGCTGAGGACGCCCCTGAACGCCATCTGCGGCTACACGCAGCTGCTGCTTGAGGGGACCGCCGGGCCGCTGACGGAGGCCCAGCGCGAAGACGTCCAGCTCATCTCCGCGGGCGGCAACAAACTGCTTGAGCTGATCACCGACATCTTGGACATGTCGATGATCGAATCGGGCGAACTTCGCCTGGTGTTTGCGCCCTTCGATCTGAGCGCGACGATCAACGAAGTCGTGCGCAGCCATCGACCGCTCGTCCGCGATCGCCCGGTGGAACTCCGCTCGCAGATCGACGAGCTCCCATCCCTGGTCGGAGATCGAAAGCGCGTGTCGCAGGTGCTGACGAACCTGGTCAGCAACGCGATCAAGTTCACCGAGCGGGGCCACGTCACCGTGCGCGCCCGTCTGCTGCCGGCAGGTAGCGGCGTACTCGTCGAGGTCAGTGACAGCGGGATCGGAATCGCGCCTGAAGACCTCTCTGACATCTTCGAGGAGTACCGCCAGGTCGGAAACAACAAGCGCCGCATCAAGGGCACGGGCCTCGGACTCGCGATCGCACGCAGCATTGCGTCGGTTCACGGTGGAGCGATGCACGTGAGCTCGGTCGTTGGTGAGGGCTCAACCTTTTCCCTTGAGCTACCGCTCGATGCTCGACAGGGCGCCAACGAGGATCCGATTTCCCCCGCGAGGCTGACCCAGAGTGGCCGCATCGTGCCCAAGGCGTTTCGCGGAGAGGGGGATGCCCGATGAGCCGCTCGCATCCCGCCGTGTCGGTGACTCGTACGCCGAGTACCGGTGGAACCGGAAGCGCGACGGCGCTTCCGCCCGAACCGCGCGCATCCCAGCGACTTCGCATCGAGCTGCGGATCTGCGCCCTGATTGGACTTTGTTGGATCTTGAGCCTCGTCCACGCGGGCCTTTGGTGCTGGCTCTCGCTGAGCGCGCGCGAGCTGGAGGCTCTGGGGTGGGGTCGCGTGCTGGTTCCGATGCTGCTCGCACTCGCGGTCATTCTCATGACCGTCGTGCGAGCGCTGCCCGAACTCCGTTGGCCGCGGGGCGAGACGCAGCAGGCGGCCCCGCTCGGCGCGTGGCTCTTGCTGGGAGGCTTTCCCGGCCTGATCGCGGCGCCGATTCTCTTTCCCCGCGACCGTCAGCAGCGACGTCGTCCGCAAGCGAGTGGCGAGGAGATCGAGCTCGCATTCCGCGTCATGGTCGAGGCGCCACGACGCATCGGCGGCAGCTTCGCCTTCTGGATGGCGATCGCGATGATCGCTGCGACCGTCACCGTCGTCGAAGGCACCGGCTGGAGCATGCTCAGCGTTGCGGCGCTATTGGCTGCCAATCTGAGCCTTCTCGCGCCGGTGGCCGCGATCGTGGCAAGCCGGGTGCGCGCGATGCTTCGTCCTGAGCTCTTGTCCGCGCAGCGTCCCCGCGCCCACGAGGAAGTCGCTCCGGATCGCGGCGGTCTGCGCCGCGAGTTGGCCACAGCAGCCGCAATCTGTGTCTCGGGTGCCGCGCTCGCGCCCCTCCTCGGTGCGTGGATCTTCTTGGAGACCACAATGCCTCGAGCACTTGAAGGCGTCGCACAGCAACGTGCCGCCGCCCTTCTCGACGCGTCGATCCGCGGCCGAATTGGCGAGGTCGCTGCGATCCAAGCCTCGGCGCCGGACGCAGAGATCGTCGAGCGTGGTGGACGAACCCGCGGGAAGCTTCCCTTCGCGGCGCTCACCACCGGGCCGCGCGACGAGAACGGCGATGGACTCGTCGACGCCTGGGTCGAAACGAGCCCCGAGCTCGCCGTGATCATGCCGACGCATCGCTACGACCGAGCGCCCTTTCTGCCGATCGCACTGCTTGGCGCGTGCCTCATCGGACTCGGGGTCGCGGCATCCTGGATCGTGACGCGCGACTTCGAACGCGACCTCGGGCGCGCTTCGACCATGATCGCCGCGATTGCCAGTCAGCGGACGCCGCCACGGGTCGTCGAAGGCAGCATCTACACCCGCGAGGTCCGGCGCCTGGTCGCGGCGATCGGCCGACTGCTGGCACGCATCTCGGAGATCAACGTTGCCAAGTACGTCGCGATCGAGCGCTCGCAGGAGGCCGATCGCCTCAAGAGTCAGTTCCTCGCCAACATGAGCCACGACCTTCGATCACCGCTCAACTCAATCCTCGGATTCTCTGATCTACTGCTCTCGGGCATCGATGGCGAGATCAACGAAGATGCGCGAGAGCTCCTCACGATCATTCAGGCCAGCGGCAAGGACCTCCTCCAGCAGATCGACGAGATTCTCGACACCGCGAAGATCGAGGCTGGTCGCATGGAGATGCAGATCGAGCCGACGCCGCCCTCGACGTTGATCAGCAAGGCTCTCACTGCGGCGCGCGTCCGCTGCAACCCGGACATCACCTTTGACAGTGCCGTCGCGGCTGGGCTTCCCCCTGCGTTCGTCGACCCCTACCGCGCGGCACAAGCGATCGAGCACGTCGTCGTGTTCGCATCGGAAGGGATTCAGACGCCGGTGCTCAAGATCTCGTGCGCGCTCGAAGACGATGGCGCCAGCCCGCCCATGCTGCGTTTTGAGATCTCGAGTGACGCCGCGCCCCCGGACGAAGAGCAGCTTGAAGCGGTGCTCGGCGGCTTTCATCGAACGCCGGGCCACCGCGGCCTTGGGCTCGGGCTACCGCTCGCGGGGTCCATCTGTGAGCTCCTCGGTGGCTCGCTGGGCGTCGAAGGCGAGCACACGAGCCGATACGTCATCCATCTGCCTGTGCCGCAAGCTCGTTCGACCCTCAAGTTCCGCCCCCTCGTTCGCGGCAAGAGCTAGCAGGCGGTCGAACGCACTTGCCCCACGCACGGCGCGACCGAGCCGGTCGCGCCGTCGTTTCCGATCCAGGTCACTCGCCGATCAGGACGTAGCCCACGCAGTGGTTACAACCACCTTCGGTCTCGGCGTTGTAGTGCAGCGTCGGGATGCGCAGCTCGTAGTCGCGTGAGGCAGTGACGTAGAGCGCCGTATTTCGCTCATAGACCCGCAGCGACATGTGGTCGACCGCCTCAATATCGATCGCGTAGCGCTCGTTGGCGTTCGCGTCCGGCTCACAGACGTCGGTCACCTCGGTCAGTGTCACGGGGGCCGCCCAATCGTCGGCGAAGCCGAAGGGCTTGAAGTCAAAGCCCTGGATGCCCGCGAACAGCAGGCGTCCCGTGCTCGTCCGTACCGCGAAGCTCGCGTAGCCCGGAGGGAAATCGTCGTAGTACACATCGAGCTTGACGCTGGCGTCCTGCTCGATGGGGAACGCGACCTCGAGGGCGCTCGACGGCTGGTAGCTGATCTGCGGCGTCAAGCTCGTGCCGGGCGAACCGCTGTCACAGGTGAGGTCGATCGTGTATTGCGGGGGCCGGCTCTCGGCGATCTGAAGGTTGGTGACCGTGCAGTCGTAGCTGCCCGAGATATCGCCGAAGTTGGTGATGCTGAACTCGTCGGCGTTGTCCCCACCGACGCACTGCGGATCCCCGTCGCCGTCCCCATCGCCATCTCCGTCCCCATCCCCATCCCCGTCGCCGTCGCCGTCCCCATCGCCATCGCCATCCCCGTCGCCATCGCCATCTCCATCGCCATCACCATCGCCGTCGCCGTCCCCATCCCCGGTTCCGGCTGCGTCGGCGCCATCGTCCTCTTCCGGGCCGCACGCGGCCGTCATGGGAGTCATACCGAGTACAAAGATCAACACAATCGAGCTGGCATTCCATCGCATGGCCCAAGTGTGCCACGCAGGCGCCGGACCGATCACGGACGATGGCATTTCGCGTGTCGCAGCCCCCGCCGGGCCCGCAGCGCCTGCCTGGAGCCAGGTCGAGCTCGGTCTCGACGCGGCACCGTGCCTCGTTGCCGCGGCGCAGGCCGGTCGTTCCCGGAGCCCGGCGTGGCCGCCGGCCGACTCATCGCCCAAGTGAACTCAACTTGGACCGCCGCGAGATGCCGAGACGGTTACGTGTTGCAGTGGGTGAAAAAGCGCGGTCCGTCGGCGGCGCCCGGAGCCTCGTCAGCCTCGTGACCGGCCCGATGCTCAAACGGTCGAGTGACGACCTCAAGGAGCGCGAGCGTGGGCGCGAGGTCTCCCTCGACCGCGGCGTCGAGCGCCGCTTGGAGTCGATGGTTCCGGGGGACATAGATCGGGTTGGTCTTGTCCATCGCGTCCGCAACCTGCTCGGCCGGCCTGTCACCGAGGCGATCGAGCCATCGTTTCGACCACGCGTGGAACTCCGGATCATCGAGCGCAGCCCTGCCGGTGCGATGTGCCGTCGAGAGTTCGCGGAAGAAGCGCGTGAAGTCGAGTCGATGGGAACTCAAGAGCGCAAGCAGGTCGGCGAGGAGACGGCGGTCGTCCTCCGCCAACGTCGCGTCGACATCGAGGCCAATCTTGGGCCGGAACGCCGCAAGCCACTCATCGAGAAGCAAGGTCTGGAAGCGGCTGAGCACCTGCTCGGCCAACGCAATCGCCCGCGAGCTCTCCTCGTCAAGCTCGTCAAGTACTGCCTCAGCGAGCCGCGCCATGTTCCACACTGCAACCCGCGGCTGATTGCCGTAGGCATAGCGCCCTTGGCTGTCGATCTCGCTAAAGACCGTCGCGGGATCGTAGGTATCCATGAACGCGCAAGGTCCATAGTCGATGGTCTCGCCCGCCAATGAGACATTGTCCGTGTTCATGACCCCGTGGATGAAGCCCACGCTCATCCAGCGCGCGACCAAGCGAGCTTGCGCCGCATAGACCGCGCCAAGCAGCGCGAGCGCCGGGTTCTCTTCGCCGTCAAGGTCGGGATAGTGGCGTCGCAGGGTGTAGCGGATCAAAGCCTGGAGCGTGTCGCGGTCCTTCCGAGACGCGCAGTACTCCAGCGTGCCGATGCGAATGTGGCTGGCGGCGACGCGCCCAAGCACGGCGCCGGGCAATGGGCGCTTGCGAGCGATGACTTCTCCGGTCCGGACCACGGAGAGCGCACGCGTCGTCGGGATCCTCAACGCGTGCATCGCCTCTCCCATCACGTACTCCCGGAGGGCGGAGTCCAGCGCCGCCCGACCATCTCCCCCGCGGGAGAAGATCGTGACGCCGGAGCCTTTGAGATGGAGGTCGCTGCGCCTGCCAGCGGGGCTCACAAGCTCGCCGAGGAGCATCGCGCGGCCGTCGCCGAGGCGCGGATTGAAGTGGCCAAACTGATGTCCCGCGTACGCCTGCGCGACAGGACGGGAGCTGGCCACGGTCACCGTTGCGGAGAGCAGCCCCGCGCCGTGGGCCCTCAGCCAGGTCTGGTCAAGTCCGAGCTGATCCGCCAGCGACTCGTTGAGCAGCACGATCTGCGGCCCAGGGAAGTTTGATGCACGCGCCGGCGCGCACAGCTGCGGCAGCGCATCCGCATAGGTGTTCTCAAAGTGAGGCGCTGTGTGCTGATCCGTGCCGGGCATGCTCGACGTAGGTCTAGCAGTGTGCGGACCCAAACGCCGCCGGCCGGCGGCGAGGTGCGCGCTCGCCCTTCCCTCGCCGTGAGGCTATGGCATCGGCTTAGGATCGCCCCAGTAGCTCCACGTGTCGCTGTTGAAGGTGCCCCAGTCGACCTTGCCAGCGTCGAGAATCTCGTACTCGTCGCTGTTTTCGTCCAGCTCGATCAGCCAGAAGTTGTCGGCGTCATAGCGAGTCGGCGCGACCACATAGTGAGGCACGGGGAACTGCGGGAGCGTCGTCCAATTCAGCCAGCGATGCGTGTGCCCGGTCAGCATGATGGGGATCTTGCTCGCGTGCTCACCGAGGACCGCCATCAGGTCCGGGTGCGCCCCGTCGTTCTCGTTGAGCTGCGTGAGCGAGAGCATGTAGTGGCTCATGACGATCGTGGGCGCGTCTCCCTCGAGCTCGCGGTCGAGCCACGCGAGCTGCTCCACGCCATAGGACGCCTTGCCCTTATCGTAGAGCGGATCGGCGGGATCCCACGTGGGGCCTAGCATGCTGTTGATCAGCATGAAGCGCCAACCCTTGATGTCGACCCGCTGATACGGCGCCTGCCCAAGCACGGTCATGAAGACCTCGTGGCTAAACTCGCGCGAGTAAGCTGGTACCTCGTAGTCGTGGTTGCCCCACGCGACGTGCACGGGCATCTCGAACCCGTCCAGAATCGCTTTGAGACGGCCGGGCGCGGTCGTCGGCGCGAGATAGTCGGCCGCGTTGTTGCTCTCGTAGGCGTCGTGGAACGCATCACCGAGCAAGAAGACCGCGTCGGGCGCTGGCTCGATCCCATTGATCACCTCCCGCGTGGCCAACAGCCGCGCTTCGGTCTCGAAGATGCTGACTTGATCTTCGCCGGGGCTCTCGCAGTCCGCTTGCCCGGGTGGCTTTCCGTCGCAGTAGTTGTCTCCGATGATATGGGTATCCGCGATGATCACGACTCGGAACTTGCCTGGCGGCAGCTCGGGCAGATCAGGGCCGGTCGTTCCGTCGCCATCGCCGTCGCCATCGCCATCGCCATCGCCATCGCCATCGCCGTCGCCGTCGCCATCGCCATCACCGGAGTCATCCGAGGTGGTCGACGATGCGTCGGTCGATCCGCCGGCCCCTCCGCACGACGCGGCCACGGTCGCCGCGAGCGAGGCGCACAGCAGGATCCAAATCGTGGGCGCTTGGATGCGCATCGAGGTCGTTTCCATGCCTGCTTCCTAACACGCAGATCGGCGCGCGCGCTGGATGTGACCTTGGTGTGGCGCGGGAGTGACCGTTCCCTCGGACCAAGCAACCTCGTGCGGCATCGGCGACCATTCAGGCCGCCCTCGCGGTCACAATCCGCCCCCGACGCCGGCCGCCGCTATCCTCTCAGCGGGGGACTTTTCATGCTCAGTCTGATTGGCGACGCTCTGGAGAACTACGTCTTTGAGGCGACCGCGGAGCTGCCACAGCCCGAGTTGTTCGAGCGGCTCGTCGCCGAGACCTACGCGACCATGAGCATGCCGCAGATGCAGGTCGGGCGCGTCGAAGGCCAACTCCTGCGTCAGCTGGTCGCGTTGAGCCGTGCGCGCTGTATCGTGGAGCTCGGCACGTTCACCGGCTACTCGACCTTGGCGATGGCGTCTGCACTCCCGGCCGATGGTGTCATCCACACCTGCGACGTCGATCCGATCGCGACCGCGGTGGCGCGCCGTTACTTCGACGAGAGCCCGTGGGGCGATCGCATGCACATCCATCTTGGGCCCGGCGTCGAGACCCTGGCGCGCTTCCGCGCAGAAGGTCTCAAGGTCGACATGGCGTTCATCGACGCGGACAAGGGTGGCTACCGCGCGTACTACGACGCGCTGATCGAGATGATGGACCCGGGTGCACTCATCGTCGCAGACAACGTGTTGTGGAGCGGCAAGGTCCTTTCACCGGTCGAGCCGAGCGACCACGCGCTGGTCGAGTTCGCGGCCCACGTGCGTGCGGACCCGCGAAGCGAGCAGGTCTTGCTCTCGGTTCGCGACGGCGCGCTCCTCATCCGCAAGCGGTAGTTGGTCGCCCTGGCCCGAAGTCCGGGCGCGAGCCCCTCCGCGCTGTGCGACATGATGCGGTTTGGTCGGCCCGCTGCGACCCGCCATGGCGCCGCGCGCAGGGGCGAGGCGTGACATCGCGCGCCCATCGAGTTCGGCAGCGCGGAGAGGGCGACGCCACGCAAGCGCGCGCCGGCGGTACAGCGAACAACTGCTGCGAGCAGGCTGTCGAAGAACCCCGCGCGGCGCATGGCCGCGCACTCACCATGCAGCCCTTTGTTG
>CAZVEM010000094.1:0-17707 GCA_964626165.1 uncultured Nannocystaceae bacterium | reverse complement strand
CTCGACTGGTGGACCTCGATCGCGGGGGATCGCTACATCATCACCGGCAATGCGTTGACCTCGCTGGGAAGCAGTGCGGCATGGGATCTCGACGAGATTCGAGATCAGGTCGACCTGAGCCGCCAGTACGCTCCGGCCGGCTCGCTGGGCAATATCTACTTCCACATCGATCCGCTCGCGAGCAACGAGTTTGGCGTGAGCGACATGCTCTCGGGCGAATACTACCAGCGGCCCGCACTACCCCCGCCGGTGGTGGCGATGCAGGGCGTCGTCGTTCCGCCGCCCGCGATCGACGTGCTTGGCGACCAAGTGACGATCGGACCCGGCGTCGCTTCGCCCGAGCTTCGCGCGTGGGCGATCTACGTTGAGGACCCAGGCCAGCCCGGCGCATGGCTGCTCGATCGGGTCGTGAGCTCAAGCGAAACGACCTTGACGCTCGCGCCCGGGCGCAGCGCCATCACGGCCGTCGGTCACCACGACGTCGAGAGCCTCGCGGCGATCCTAGATATTCCCTGAGACAGTCCCTGAGCGATTCCCTGAGCTCGACATTCCCCCAGAATCCCGGCGCCCCGGGATGGCGTGCTAGGGCGCCGGAGCTTCTTGCACGATGAACCAGCGCCAGTCGACACCACTTCGTCCGTCCCGCACAACGTAGAAGACAAAGGCCCCGCCCGTCGGTGGGTTCTCCGAATCGATGTCTCCGTTGCGCGAGAATGTGTAGACGTTGTAGCTGCTGGGATCGTCGCTGGAGTCGCTCAGCAGATCGCCCCAGGTCCGGAACCAGGAGCCAGAGTAGGCCTCTTGCTCACAGTTCTCGTCGCCGACCTCAAATGAGCAGTCGGCCGTGCCTTCCGCGGTTTGCACGGGGTAGAGCTGCAGCGACGACTCTGGGGAGTCGACCTCGATGCGGAGCAGCGTATCTCGGGGCACGAGGATGACATCCCCGTTGTTGATGTTCGTGAGGGCCGTTGGGTCCTCATCCTTGGTCTCGACGATGGCGTACTTGAAGCGGGTGATCGGCGGATGACGATCGTAGTCCGGTACGGTCGATTCATCCGGAATCGGAACGCCGAGGTCGATCCCCACGCTGTCGAGAAAAATGAGCAGCCGCTCAATGGGGCCAACGTCAATGCGCTGGGTGACCACCGTGCAGTCGAGTGGGACGTCGGTCCCGCCGGAGAGATAGGCCTGCGCACAGGCTTGGGAGCTGGTTCCGCCCGGCGTGCCAAGGATCAGGCTGACTTCCGGATCGGCCCCAGACAGCGCGTTGCTGCTCAAGGGAACCACGAACTCGGGGGTTGCGACCGAGGGCAAGGTACAGGTCGGAACGACCGAGGGCATAAAGCCCTCGCCAAGCATCGACACGTCCGGATCGATGCAGGGATCTAGATCCTCAAGTCGCGCGGGTGCGGCGTCCAAGATGCAGCGCGTCGGGCCTTGGGTGATGCCGGCATCGCAAAAGATCCAGATCGGATCGCGCTGCGCAATGTCGACCACGCCGTCCGGGTCAACGACAAAGGGCACCAGCCGCACGCGTTCAAAGGGCAGCGCCTGCGCACGGATGTCGGCGCCTGGCTCATCGGGCACCAGCGGCATCGTGACCTCGACCCGAAGCGCGAGCGCGCGGGTATCGAGGATCAGGCCGGCCTGCGGCAGCATCGGTCCGCAGGCGGTCGCGGCGGCGAGCACCGCAGCCGCGCCCAGGCAGCCCAAGCTCAGTGCAATCCACGGCGATGCCCCACCACGCGAAGCCTCGCGCTTGGGCCCGGTCGTGCACTCCTTTCGCGCCGCGTTCATGTCGTGCCCTTGCCTGTCCATCTTGTCACCACTCGATGCGCGTGCCAATGCTGGGGATGATTGGGAGTCCGGTCACCGGGACGGACTCGACGCATCGATAGTCGTAGTTGAGGAACTCGGTATTGCGGCTGTTGTAGGCGTTGAGCACATCTAGGTAGAGGCCGGCCTTGAGTCGCTTGAAGATCCAGTTCTTGTCGACGCGAAGGTCGAGTTGGTGGAAGGCGGGCAATCGATCGCTGTTCACCCGGCCGCTAAAGCAGGTGTAGATGCCCGTGTTCGCGTCGAGTGCGCCGCCGATGAGCGGCGTGGTCGGATTTCCAGAGACCACGCGGAAGCGACCGCCGATCTGCCAATTGTGCGGGAGCTTGTAGCTCGCGATCAGCGTCAGGATGTGGGTCTGATCGAAGTCAAAGAGGATGTACGGCTCGCCGCGTCCGGGCTGGATCTCGCTGCGCATGATCGTGTAGCCGAGCCACGCGTAGAAGTTGGAGGTCAACGGCTTGCGCACCAGAAGCTCCGCCCCGTAGATGCGACCGCGTCCTGTGCTGCGGAAAAGCTCGGGTCGGGGCAGGCCGTCGGGGCCGGTCACAAGATCGGGCGACGCGACCGTGAGGTCCCAGACGTGCTTGTGGAACGCGGTGACGTCGACGCTCCAGTCCCGTGGCAGCCCCTGCGTGAATCCAATGCTGCTGTGGAGCGAGCGCTCGGGGGAGAGCTTGGGATTGCCGAAGGTCGCATCGAGCTCGCGCGGTTCGGGAGACTGCGAGTAGATGCCGACCGCGGCCTTGATGGTGGTGTTGGCAAAGGCGTCCCACGCGACGCGCAGTCGCGGATCGATGGTCGCCGTCGCCAGCGGCGCGTTGTACATCGTGGTGCGCAGGCCGGGGAAGATCGTGAAGGTCTCCGCGAGCTTGATCGTTCCGGTCGCATAGATCGCCGGGAGCACCAGCCAGCCATTGCTGGTGGTCGACAAGGTTCCCGTGTCTGCGCTGCCGGCATCGGGCTGCGTGGGAGCGCGCAGGGCGATGTTGAACTGCGTCGCGACGAACTCCGTACCAATCCGGATCGCCGAGCGCTTGGTCATCTGATGAAATGCCTCAGCGCGCGTACTGATGGTGTTGAACTTGAGATCGAACTTGAACTGGTCGACCGCCGCAAAGCCAAATCCCGAGTGTAGAAAGGATGGCGTGATAAGGAAGTCCCAGCCGTCGACGCGGTGTCGGTACGCAAGGTCTTGGCGGTGGAAGTATGTGGTGTTCGTGACCGAGTTGCGGCTGTCGGTCCCCGACTCGTTGGGCGAGGAGAGGATCAAGCGCAGCTTGTCCGAAGAGCCAAAGGCGCGCGCCGTAAACTCGCCGCGCTTGATCGGGTGATCAAAGAGCACCTGATAGTCGGAGTAGCGCGGAGCGAGCGTGAAATTGAGACCTGCGTCCTCGGGGATGACGCGCGGCAAGATGAAGTCGATGTAGCTCCGGCGCGCGCTGACGATGAAACTGCCGCCCTTCTTCCCGATGCGGCCCTCCGCCATGACGCCGGTGTCGAAGAGATCGGAGTCGACGTAGCCGTGAAATCCATCGGTCCGACCCTTGCGTGGCACCACGTTGACCACGCCGCCGATCGCGTCGCCGTAACGGCTGTCGAAGTTGCCGGGGACGAAGTCGATCTGCTCAAGAATGTCGGAGTTAAAGACCGAGGTCAGGCCGCCAAAGTGGAAGAGCAGCGGGATCTCGTGTGCGGCGAGGAAGGTCGCAGAATCCGAAGGTGCGGCACCACGTACGATCAGCAAGCCAGCGCCAAAGGGCGCCCGTGCGACGCCGGGGAAGTTCTGGAGGCTCTTGAGCGCGTCGCCCTGCGTACCGGGAACGGTGCGAATCTCCTCCGCGCTGATGCTGCGCTGCGTGATCTCTGGGATCTGCTCGCGGCTCGTGGCGACGGTGGTCTTGAAGGGGTTGGTCGAGAGGCGCTCTTGGAAGTAGGTGACGTTGAGCGCCTTGCCTGCTTTGAGCTCAAGCACCCACTCGAGCCGGTCATAGCCTTGTGAGACAAAGATCAGGCGGATCTTGCCGTCGGGTACGCCGCGTAGCTCGAACTTCCCGTCTGCGTCGGTGATCGCTCGAACCGTCCACGCGGGCTCTTCGGGGTTTTCGTAGATGCGCTTCTTGATCTGCCCGACGGGGAGGTCGCCGGCATCAATCGCGAGCACGATCGCGCCGCCGACCGGCACGCGGCTGCCGGCCTCTTTGAGCGTGCCGCTGATGCGGACCGGTCCGGTCGCCGGCTCATCCTCGCCCGTCTCGGTCTCGCCGGTCGTCCCGCCGCCCGTCTGATCTTGGCCGTCGGGCCCGTCAATCTCTGAGTCTGGCTTCGGGTCTGGCTCGGGCGGAGGAGGCGGTGAGGCATCGACACTGACGCTGAGGACGACCTCGACCGGCGTGCCTTGATACGTCGCAGGCGAATAGCGCAGCGACATCACCGCTGCCTGCACCGCGCTATCGAGCTCCGGGTCGACGGACTCTGTGACGGAGGCTTCCTTTGGCACACCGTCGACACCGACGACAAATCGAATCGTGACGCGGCCGCTGGGCGGCGCGCTTCGTTGCGCAAGCTCGGCCGGATAGACAAAGGTCACCGGGGCGAGAAGCACCGGCGCCACCAGTCCCTCGGGCGTTGGCGGTGCTTGTACGGACTCCTCAGCGGTGTCGCTCGGCGGTGCTGCATGGGCCTGCGAAGGTAAAGCACCGGCGACAAGGAGAGAGACCGCGGTCGCGGCCCCGATGCGCGCAACCGCATGGCCTCTGTCAAACAGAGGAGCGACGGCACGTTCGAGGCGACGCATCCGCGCGTCAGCTCGCTGCGAGGAGTGCTTAGTCATCGAGCCGGAATTCGTATTCGTATCGCAGCTCGTAATCGACGGCCTGTCCGTTGGTTCCGACTGCTGCTTTAAATCGTGCCTTACGCAAGGCCTTGCTGGCGATGGCGTCGCATCCGTTGCCGATCCCCTTGGCAACTTTCACGCTGCGCACAGTGCCGTCTTTTTGGACTTGAACCTTGAGCACGACGACCCCTTCGACGCCGAGCTCCTGGGTGGCGGGACATTGGATCTTGTCGACGCGGACGGTCTCGGGAAGCGTCTTGACGTAGATCTCGCTCGCCGGTTCCCACGGTGTGTCGCCGGTCGCATCGGCATCGGCCGGTTGGCTGCCCTTGCCCTTCGATCCAGGCTTTCCCGTGCCACCCTCTTTGCCACCCGGACTCCCACCCGGCTCGCCGATCTGCACGCTCACGCCGCTGTTGGAGTTGCTTGAGGTCTGCGACAGGTCAAAGCGAAGCGGAGGCGGCGGGGCTTCGTCGGGCACGGGCTTGTCGGAGACCGGGGCGGGCTCGACCTTCTTGGGCTGCTTCTTGGGTTCGACCTTCGGCTCTGGCTTGACCTCAGGGATGACCTCCGGCTCAGGCTCAGGCTCTGGTTCCGGCGCTGGCTCTGGTTCAGGCTCCGGCTCAGGCTCCGGCTCATCGAGCGTCACGACCGCGACCTCATACGGAGCGGGCGGCTCGGGTGCCTCACGCATGCTGCAGCCATAAGGCTCAAGGTCGATCGACATCAGCAGAATGAAGCCGATGTGCGCGATGATGGCCGCGGTCACTGCCGCGATCGAGCGCGCTTGATGCTCGCGTACGAACGAAAAGAACAGATAGCCGGCGACAAGAGCCAGGAACGCCACGAAGTACCACGGGAAGGTGGTGCGGCTCTGCTCATCCGCGGAGACGGCGAGCAGCACCCCGAGCGGGGCGGTGGTCGAAGCGCTCACAGCGCTGAGGCCGAACGGATCCATGGTGCTGGTCAAAGTGTGGCCCGCATCGACGTGATGGCGAGCCCATCGATTCTTCTGCGTGAAGGCCGTGACCGGACGGTCCGGTGGGACTGCGCTGTCCGCAGCTCAACTCGCGTCGCTTGGGCCTAGGGAGACTCAGGCTTGGGCTGCTCGGTGGCGATCGCGTACTTGCGGACCTTGTTGTCCCGAAGCACGTCGATGAGGTGGACCATCGCGCCGGCGCTGGCCTTTTCGTCACATTGCACGATGCCCTGGATGTCCGGATTCTCTGCCGCGCGAGCTGCCACGCGGGCCGCGAGGTCGGCCTCGTCCTTCACCGCGTCGCCGTCCACATAGATCTTTCCGTCGGCGTGGCAGACGAGCAGGATGCTCTTGGGGACGTCGTCGACCGCAGCGCCGCTCTTGGCGTCTGGCTTGTCGACCTCGATGCCATCGACATTCTGAATGGTCGTGGTTGTGACCATGAATATCACAAGCAGCACCAAGATGATGTCGACCAACGGCGTGACGTTGATGCCGTTGATGCCGTCTTCGCCGTCAAGATCGGATGCAGCCATTGGCCTAGTCCTCCGCGTCGCTGTTCTTGGCTGCAGCGGCCTTGTCCGAGCCGTCCTTCTTGGAGCTACCGGTCTTGCCTCCACCCTGTGAGGGCGAGGCGCCGGCGGCCGACTTGTGTCCAAGTCGCTCAAGCTCTTGGAGCTGCGCGATGCTCATGTTGATCAAGGCGTCCGCCTCGCCCATGAGCCGCTTAATGCGGCGCTGCAGCGCGTTGTAGGCAATGACCGCCGGAATCGCGACGAGCAGCCCGATCGCGGTCGCGACCAGCGCCTCCGAGATACCGGTCATGATCCCGGCGGTCTCGGAGGCCGAGGTCACGCCCTTTGCACCCAGGAGGTTGAAGACGCGGAGAATCTCCAAGACGGTGCCGAAGAGACCGATGAAGGGAGCGTTGGCGCCGACCGTACCGAGGAAGGAGACGCTTCTCTCAAGTCGAAGTCGCTCCGCCGGGCGGGACGCTTCGACGAGCGAGCGTGCGGCCTCGATCCCAAGTTCCCCGCGCCTGAGGATCGTCTGGACGATGCGCGCTCCGGGGGAGTCTTCCTTCTCCGCAATCGCAAGCGCGCCCTTCTTGTCGCCCTTAGCCAGCGCCTCGTTGAGACTGCCCACGATGCGCAGATCCGCGCCGCGCAATCCCATAAAGAAAATCAGTCGCTCGATGATGATCGCGAAGCTGGCAATGCTGAGGATGATCAGCAGCCAGAGGACCCAGTTCGCGCCTAGGAGCGCGAATTGAAGGAATTTCTCCGTAAGGTTCACGACGATCGCGCTCCGGCTTTCTCGACAATGCGTGTCTGGCGCGGACTCTGCGCCAATCTTGGCCGGACCTTAGCCGATGGTTGGACACGCGGCCAGTGTGGCCGGTGTCGATCGTGGGTGCCCGATGGCGAGGCCCGGCGACGATCGTCGACTGCGAGTGCGCGAGGCCCAGGCCGAACTCAGTCGCGTCACATCGCTCGAAGTTTTGAGACGTGCGGATTGTGGAGCGGCCCAGGGCGATCCGGTCGTACGAGGCCGCACACCTATGTGACTTGTTCATCGAGGTCGCTCAGATGCGACCCCATCAACTCCCGAAGGAGCGTCGTCGCATAGCTACCCGAGGGGAGCGCGAAGCGGATTCGAAGCCCGGGACCCAGCTCTCGTGGCTGGCCCCGTTCTGCTTGCTGAGCTTGCGCGACATCCTCCCCGTTCTCGACGACTGTGTGGGCATCCCGGCGGCCGCTCGAGGGTTCGAAGTTTGTCGTCGTTGGCGGCGCGACTAAGACCTCGCATTCCAGAGCCTGCACCTGGAGTGGGCGCCTGGCCCCAGGGAGCTGCTTCCCAAGAGACTCCAGCCGGTCGGGGTCAAGCCCACAGCGCTCGCAGGCCTCGCGCTCCAGCGCGCCCGCGGGCGTCTCGCCCCCGGGTCGCATGCTCTTGCCACCGATCATCGGACCCGTGATCACGAGCTCTCCTGCGTCCAGGCGAACTTGATCGGCCTGTGGATCCTCGCAGGTGAAGAGACCACCCGTGGCGGTCTTCTTGAGCACGTCGCCGAGGAGCACCTGACGTGCGAGTCCACGCTCGCGTCGCAGCACCGATACAAGGTTGAAGAGACCGGACTGCGCGGCGGATACCTCAAAGTCCTTGAGATGTCGCGGCAGCTTCTTGGCGGAGAGCATCGCGATCCCGCGCTCGAGATTCCGGCCCTCGTGGCCAAAGCGTTGTGCACCGTAGATGTTGTCAAATCCGCCCTCCGCCGAAAGGAAGCTGAGCTTCGCGGTGACTCGGGCTTGCGCCTCAGCGGGATCGCAGGCGAGCTCGCGGACGGTGATCTCAAAGCTGTTACCCGCCAGGTGGCCGCGGCGCAGCTTGGTGCCATGCGGCTGTGGGTCGGAGAGCTCGATGTCGGGGTGGGAAAAGCCGGCCACGCGATCGCGCCCTTCCCAGGGAATGCTGATGCGCTGCGTGGTGACGGCCAGCTTGTCCTTGAGCCCGGCGTGGCCGATCTCTTCGCGCGGTAGCTCAAGCTGTTGCGCGACCACACCAATCGCGGCGCCGGTCGTGAAGTTGCGCTTCTTGAGCCACACGAGGATGTGTCGTTCCTCGCGACCATCCGGCTCGTACGCGGGACGCTCGTGGACGATGAAATCCTCTGGGCACGCTCGCAGGCCGCCGCCGATGCCGGGGAGGTGGCCGCTGACGAGCGCCGGCGACAGGATTCGCTCGCGATCTTCGGGCGTCATCTTTGTGTGGATCGATCGATCGATAGCCTCGCGAAGAGGCTAGCGGGCGACGAAGGCAAACCCCTAGGGCTGATCCTTGGTCATCGACAGATAGAGGCGGCAGCTACGATTGTCTGGATCGATCGCCTGGGCGGCGAGCCAATGCTCGCGCGCCTTGGCGACGTCGCCCAACTTCCACAGCACAAGTCCGAGCTGCACTTGGCCGGGCACATACTGTGGCGAGGTCTCTGCGACCGCGCGCAGTTCGTCGAGCGCCTGCTCAAGTTGTCCGTCTTCCATCAGCGCGGCACCCAGACGCGTCCGGACGTCGACGAAGGTGGGCGAGAGCTCCAGGGCCTTCTCGAACTCCACGATCGCGCGTGGCAGCAGGCCGACGGCGACGTAGGCTTGGCCGAGCTCTTGGTGGAGGTTGGCCAGCTTGCCGCGGACGTAGGCATCGAGCGAATCGAGCGCGACCGCGGCAGGTGGCATCGACGCTGGAGCCGCCTGGCCCGCCGCGCCCGCCTCGGCAGTGGCCATCCGGCGCCGCGCCGACTCATTGCCGCTGCCCGCGAGGGTGGTGACGCGCTGCGCGTCGTCGTAGCGACCCAGCTCGTTGTAGAGCACCGCGAGATTGAGCGCGGCGTCGGTGTAACGCGGGTTGAGGTCGACCGCGCGCTCAAAGTGCTTGAGCGCGTGCTCGTGCTGACCGCGGTTGAAGTAGATGAAGCCCAGCATGTTGTGGACGTCCGCGAAGCCGTCGTGGGTCTCGATGACTTTTCGCAGATGAAGCTCCGCGTCGACATGTTCGCCGGCGGCGTAGAGTTCACGCCCCAGGGCAAGATGCTGCTTGATGCTGGCTTCCATCGGCTTTCTTCCTGCGCCAAGCATCGCCCGATCCGAACGTGAGCGGAAGCGGCATCGCTCGATCGCCGTGTGCGGCAACGCCTAGCAGCCGCTAGGAGGTCGTGAGCGGTCCGGGCGTGGGGCCGATGCGCGGACCTGACTACGCGTGTCTCGTCCGATCGGCGCCGTGCGTGGATCCGACGACGCCAGCTCGCACATGGCACGACCGCGGTGCTTGACGCCACGTAGACCGGCGGCGGCCTCTGCTAGGGCTGCGTCGGCGGGGGCGGGGGCGGCGTCTTGCTCTCCGCCGGTACGCCATTTTTCCGGCGAATGATCGCGTCCTGCCGTGCCTGCTTGCGTGCTTTGGCCTTGGTCTGCGGGAGCTCTTCGCGCTTGGGGCGGGGCGGCGTGACCGGGATCGGGCGCGAGCGATCGGGGCGTGCGCGATTGGGGTCGGCCGCGCCGTACTTGTCGTAGATCCAGCGCAGGTACACCCGCGCTTGTCGCCCGTGGTGGTGGGTGGGGTGCAAGCTCTGCAGCTCGCTAAAGGTCGCGCGCGACAGCTCGATCTCCTGGACGCGCAGGTAGGTGACCCCGAGCAAGAACATCACGCCGGCATCGGACGCGACGCCGGGGAAGCGCCGCGATGCCGACTCCAGGCGACCGATCGCGGCTTCCGGGTTATTGCGATCGAGGTAGAAGCGCGCGACGTAGAGCTCATGGTCGAGCAGCTCGCGCTGCACCTTGAGCTGGAGCTTGGTGGCGAGCGGCGCGAGCTTGGAGTTGCCGTGGTGGTCGAAGAACGCGTCGATCTCGATCAGGGCGTCCTCAAGGATCGACTGATCGAGCTCAAATGGCCGCGGCAGCAAGATCGAACGGCTGTGCGGCGCGGCCATGTAGGCAGAGACGGCGACCATGTACGCGACCCAGCCGTTGCGAACGTGTCGATGGGTTGGGTGAAGTCGTCCGAATTGCTTGAAGCTGTCGCGCGACGACAGGTACTCGCGCGCTTCAAAGTGCGAGCGAGCGATCAGCAGCTCGGCCTCGACCGCGAAGCGCGAGAAGGGGAAGTGCGACCGCACGTAGTCGGCGTATTTGATCGCGTCTTCCCAGTCGCGCGTCTTGAACTCCGTGATCGCGAGCTCGTAGTTCTCGCGCGCGGTCTGACCGAAGTTCAGGGAGAGCTCGGGTCCCTTCTTGCAGCCTGGCGCGAGCACCAGCGCGAGCGCGCAGATCTGCAGGGCGCTTCGCCAGCGCCGCGGCCTGGCCGTGCTGGGGCGCGAGCGAGGGATGACCTCGGCCGCGCAATCCCGCTTCTCCCCGCCGCAGCGCACCATTGCGGCCGGACGCTACTTGCCACGCTCCCTGAATGTCAAACGCGAGCCCGGCGCGAACAATCCCGGTGCGCGATGCGTTGCGGAGCTGGTGGGACCGAGCCAAGCCAGGCAATCGAGCGTATCGCGGCCCGAAGGGTCTGTGGCGGCCTGGACAGCGTCGTCCGCAGAGCGCAAAGTGCCGCCTCCCATGCACGGGGAGTCCTCCGCACCAAACGGCTCGGGATCGCATTCGCGAAGCTCGGCCTCCGGGACCGCGGCGGGAGAGCGGGCGAGCGCGTCGAGTTCACTGGGCTCGGCGCGAAAGCTCGGACTTTGGGCCGCCGTGTCCTTGGTCGCCGGCTCCATGCTCGGCATTGGCATCTTCATCAGCCCGGCCCAGGTGGCCAAGTCGGTCTCGACACCGGGTGCATTCTTCCTGGTCTGGTGTCTTGGAGGGCTCAGCGCGCTGTGTGGCGCGCTGTGTCTCGCCGAGCTCGGGGCGATGAAGCCCCGGAGTGGTGGTGACTACGGTTATCTGCGCGAGGCATACGGAAGCCACGTGGCCTTCGCGGCCGGTTGGCTTCAGCTCCTTGCGATCTTTCCTGGCTCGCTCGCGAGCGTCGCATTTGCGACTGCGCGCTTCCAATTGCCAGTCCTCTTTGGTGAATCCGTCACGCAGCCGCTTGTCCTTGGACCCATCAGCATCGATGGCCCGGTGTTTTGGGCTGCGGTGCTGATCATCTTGCTCACCGCCGTCAATCACGTTGGCGTGCACATTTCGGGCGGGCTTCAGATCGCCGTGACCGTCATCCCGCTGCTTGTGCTCGGGGTCGCGAGCGCGTGGATGCTCACCTCGGGTGCGCCGCCTGAGACGGCGACGGCAGTGCCCGAAGTCGCACGCGAGGTCGATGGCTCGATCACTGCGTTGGCCCGCGCGTTTCTGCCGGTCTACTTCGCGTACTCGGGCTGGAACGCCGCGATCTATCTTGGCGGAGAGATTCAAGATCCGGGTAAGAACTTGCCGCGCGCGCTGGTCGGAGGCACGGCGACCGTGATGGGTCTCTACCTCTTGCTCTGCGCTGGATTCCTCGCGCTGTTCTCCCTCGACACCCTCGCAAGCGTCGGGGAAGCGGGCACCGCTTCCGCGGCGACGCTCTTTGGTCCAGTCGGCGTGATGGTGGTGACGGGGCTGATCTTCCTCGCGATGCTTGGCTCGCTCAACGGCACCGTCTTCGCGGGCAGCCGGATCGCGATTGCGATGGTGGATCACGGGGATTGTTTCCCAGCCGCGGGCTACGTCCATCCCCGCTGGAACACCCCGACGGTGGGCCTCTGGATGCAGTGCGGGATTGCGGTCGCACTGCTCGCAACCGGTAGCGCGGTCGACCAGCTCATCGCATACACGGCAGGCGCGATGCTGATCACGGGCTCGCTGACCGTCGGTTCCATGTGGGTCTTCCGCAAAACCGAGCCTGGGCTGCGCCGACCCTATCGGACCTTCCTCCATCCGGTGCCCGCGCTGCTCTATGGCCTCTCTTCGGTGCTGGTCCTGGCCGTGATGATCTATCAACAAGACGCGTCGGTCGCGGCGGCACTGGCTTGGTTCGCCGCCGCGTTGATCGTGCATCGCCTCCGTCAGGGACGCTCGCCCCAGTCCTCTTGAGCGGAGCCGCGCAGCGACTTGTGCTATGGCAATGGCGTGAGTTCGCCTGCTCCGACACGCCGCGTCGCGTTGCTCGCGGGACTCGTAGTGGCCGCCTCCCTGGCGACCTACTGCTCCGTGAGCCGCATGAGTGGCTGCGGGCCGTCGGACGGCCGGGCAGCCGGCGGCGGGAACGACCGCGCGGCTCGCAAGAAGACGCCACCACCACCCGCTAGCGTGGTGGGCTCGTCGCGCTTTGAAGCGGCGAGGCGCCTCGACGAGCAGAGTGCCCGTCGCTCGACGGGGCCCTCGCAGCCCGGGCTTCTGCTCAATCCACGACGTCCCGTGCTGCCGTCGGAAGCCGCGACCAATGGCGCCGCGCTTGGTTCGGAGGGTGAGGACCCCTTCGTCGTGGGTGGGGCGTTGCTCCCCAGTCCCGAGGAGGCACTCGACGCGTTCGAGTCGGCACTGGATGAGATGCAGACCTTGGCCGACTCCGGCAAGCGCGTCGACATGAAGACCCGTCGACGCCTCCACGAGCAGGCGACGCAGTCCTTTGATGTGCTCACGCTCTCCGTGGATCCCAAAGACCCTGCGGCCCTCGCTCAACTTGAGCGCGCCTACCGAGACATGCGCTCGAAAATGGACGCGCTCGGTTATGACCGACCCGGAACCGAGCAGGCTCCACGTCGCAATCGACGTCGGCGTCGGGGCTAAGGTGTGGCGCCTGCCACGACACGCCCTTGCGTGAGCTGATAGCCTCCACGCCGCGACAAGGCGCGTGTCTTTTGGGCGAGTATCGAGCGAGCACACTCAAGACCACGCTGGCGACCATCCGCAATACGCCAAGCGCGGTCGAGGGCCTGCGCTTGGTTGAGCCCGAGATCATTGCGAGCATCGACGGCGCTCCGCGCACCGGCTGGCTACCCGCGTCGCAAGGCGTGGCATTGAATCGCGCCATGCTCGAACACGGTGGTTCGGATCTCGTGGTGGTCATCAATCGAGACATCACGCGCTCCTCGGTCGAGATGCCCCTTTTCAAGCCGCTGATCCAAGGCGCGATCACCCTGTTTGGGGGTGGCCCCAAGGGACTGCTCTCAAGCTTCGCCGGCGCCGTGCGCCTGGCGGCTCGTGGCGTTGGCGTCCCCGTCGTTGACAAGTCCGTCGGCGCCAAAGCGGCCCGCGTTCGCTGGCCCGACCTGCCCCCGGAGCTTCGCAATCACGCGTGGTCGTGGACCGTCACGGGAAGCCTCATCGGGATCTTCGACCTTGCCAAGACCCAAGGCACCTGCGTGCCCAAGCAGGACGAGCTCAGCGACGGGATCGAGGTATTCGAGCTCGAGTGGGAGTAAATCACGCGGACAGGCGCCTCGAGCAGCAGCGAGGATGTTGCGGTTGCTGATGCGGACGGAGAGCGACGACACCGCGAGCGCATCACACGAGAGATGTCGCGTGATGCTCGCCGGGCTGCCACGGCGCCGTCGATCGAAGAGTCTCACTTCGCGAGGCGTGGCAGATCGATTGACAGCGCGGATCAAGACCGACACACTCACGCGCGCTGAACGGACGGGACGCACCGCATGGCTACCATCCGCATCGCGCTGGCAAACCTTCGAATCCCGGATGCACGCGAAGAAGCGCTGCAGTTGGCTCTCGCTGCCATCGCGGAGGCCGGTACACGCAACGCGGCGGTCATTTGCTTCCCGGAGTGCTTCGTTCCAGGCTACCGCTGGCCCGACGTGCCGGCGCCACCGCCCGATCCTGACTTTCTTGAGCGAGCGTGGGCTGAGGTGGCGGCCGCGGCCAAGGCTGCAAGCGTTACGGTGATTCTCGGCACCGAACGGGTGACCCAGGGCGGGCTCCAAATATCGGCTGGCGTGTTCACACCCGACGGCACGCTTGCGGGTTGGCAGGACAAGTGCCAGCTCGATCCTTCCGAGGAGGCGCTCTATCCGGCCTTAGGCAGCGAGCGGCGCCTGTTTAGCGCCGGTCCCCTCACCTTCGGAATCGTGATCTGCCACGAGGGCTGGCGCTACCCAGAGACCGTGCGCTGGGCGGCGCGGCGCGGCGCTCAGGTGGTCTTTCATCCACACCGCCATCTCGCGGATCCAAACAGCCCGCCACCGAACGGCTTCGCCGACCCACGGAACAGCTTTCACGAGAAGGCGATGCTGTGCCGCGCCGCGGAGAACACTTGCTACTTCGCCTCGGTCAACTGCGCGAGCGCGGACTCGGGGACGACCTCCGCGGTGGCAAATCCCGACGGGACGCTGCTCTGCTTTCAACCCTACGGCGTCGAAGGCTTGCTGATCGCCGACCTCAATCTCGATGCAGCGACCGGTCTCTTGGCGTCGCGCTGCCGCACACCTGTCTGAGTTCGTCGTTCTGAGTTCGGTGGATACGGCGCTGCAGCGGCCGGTGCTTCGGGCTGGATCACGGTAGTGACGTCGACATGCCGACGGCGTCGGCGTGCAGAGGTGGACAATGCTGGTCGAGACACTCGATGCCGCGGAAGCTAGCGCAGTGCCTATCCCAAGGTCTCGCCGCCGCGTTGAGTCCCGTGGGCAATCGAGAACCTCATCTACTCCTCGCGTACGACGAGTGTAACGTTAGGGTCTGCCTACGCTGTGTGGGAACCCGCAAGTACCCTGGCCTCAAGAACTGCACCGCCGGTCTCACCAGTCCCATCCCGCTCCCCAGGCGGCGAAGTTCATCCCGCGCTCACCTTCGCGCGCAAGTGGGAGACGCGGTTGTGGTAGCCTCCCGCTATGACACAATCGCGCAGTAGTCTCGTGCTCTCGTCGCTGGTGGCAGCCCTTGTGATGGTTGCTGGCTGTGACTTGCTTCAGCCCAAGGTCGACAAGAAGCTGGCGGAAGATCTTGTCGGCAGCATCTTCAAGGACGAAGGACTGAAGGTGGACTCGGTCGAGTGCCCGGCGAATCAGCCGATGAAGAAGGGCCACAAGTTCGAGTGCGTCGCGAAGGCGCACGGTGTCGATGTGCACTTCGAGGTCGAGGTGATGGACGAGTCGAGCGGCACGGTGAAGGCGAGCGCGCGCGACCACACGTTGGTCGTGAGTGACGTGGAGCCGCTCATCAAGGCCGACTTGGAGTCCAATGGCCACCAGGTCAGCAAGATCGACTGCCACGGTGAGATCTGGGTCGCGGTCAAGGGCGCGGTAGGCAGCTGCGACATCACCGATGAGGCGAACGCGGTCTATGTCTGGACCGCGACCTTCACCGATGACGAGGGCAACTTCTCGCACGAGATTAAGCCCAAGGCGTAGCGAATCGGGCGCCAGGCATTCGTGGGCAGGACCGCGTCGGTCGTCTCGGCGCGGTCCTCATGTGTTTGGGGCCAGGTCAGACATCGCGTCGCGCACGAGTTGTTGAAATGCGAACACCGCATTCTCGCGAAGCGCGTGGAGGCGGCCACCTTGGTAGTGACCGCTGGCAAGGCCGCGCTGGACGTCTTCGCAGACGCCTGCGTCCTGGGCCTGGACCAGATCGCTAAACTCGACGTCTCTTAGGCGGGGATCGGCGCGGGGATCGAGCACGGCGGGACTTGAGCCAGATGTGCCGCCAACCGGAACTTGGGCATCCGACGAGGACACCGCCTCCACGCCGATATCCTGACCGACATGCGGCGGGTAGTAGAAGTCGAACTCGACGCGACAGCGGTCCGGTGCGAGCGGGATGACTCGATTGGTCTGCAAACGATCCGGCAGACTGTTGAGCATCACGTTGGGCCACAGGTGATAGTAAAGCGCGTCGCCGCTGCGGTAGACATCGCCGCTGCTCTCTAAGGGTGAGTACTGCAGCGAGCTGTAGCGGGCCGTCGTCGTGATGTAGGTGCGATAGTCGAGGAGCGCGTTGAGTTCGGGGTGGAGGTGAGGGACGTGATAGCCCTCGAGATAGTTGTCGACGTAGACCTTCCAGTTGCAGGCGAGCTCGTAGTTGACCCGCCGAAAGTGCACATACGAGGCGAGGTCGCGCTCGCCCATGCGCTCGTCAAGCCCCTCCACAAGCTCGTCGAAGCGATGCGAGGGATCCTCGGCGACAAAAATCAGTCCGCGCCAGCATGCGAGCTGCAGTGGATAGAGTGCCGTGTCGGCGTCTGGTGGTGGACCCATGGTGGTGGGCTCGCAGACGGTGCGCAGCCGGCCATCGAGCTCGTAGGTCCAGCCGTGATAGCCGCATCGCAGCCGCGTCAGTCCGCAAGCCTGTCCCTTGAGCAGCGGCGCGGCGCGATGGCGACAGACGTTGACGAATGCGCGGAGCGTACCTTCGCCGTCGCGCAACACGAGCACGGGCGCCCCGACGATCTCAGATGCGACGGCATCGCCCGGGGAGCGCAGCGAGGAGACGTGCGCGACGAATTGCCACGCGCGTGCAAAGACGCGGCTTCGCTCGGCACGGGCCAGGTCGAGGGAGGTGTAGAAGACCGGCGCCAGCGCGCGCGGTGCCGGCGAATCGGTCCCGGACTCCGGGTTAGCCGCGTTGCTGGGCATCGTCGCCAGCATATCGCGGCAGCGCCTTGGTCGGCGCGCGCACGATGAGTTGGGTCAGCGCGTCGACCCAGACCGGCTCCGCGTTGAGCGACGGAATCAGCAGGAGGTCCTCACCGCCCGCGGCGATGAACTCCTCACGCGCACGGATGCCGAGTTCCTCCAAGGTCTCGAGGCAGTCGGCGACAAAGGCCGGGGAGTAGACGGCGAGGCGCCGGACGCCCTTGGCCAACAGCTCGGGCATCACCTTGTCGGTGTAGGGCTCGATCCACTTGGTGCGGCCGAGTCGACTCTGGAACGTCATCGTCCACTTGTCCTTCGGGAGATCGAGTGCCTGCGCCAGGAGTGTTGCGGTGCGATGGCACTGGGCGCGGTAGCAGTTCGCGCCACGCTGCACATCCGCTCGCTCGCAGCAGTCGGCGCTCGCAAGACAGTGCGTGCCGGTGGCGTCCGCCTTGCGGATCTGCCGCTCGGGAAGTCCGTGAAACGAGAAGAGCACGTGGTCGGGGGCAAACGCGGCGAGGCGTGGGCGCCCGATCGCCGCGAACGCATCGATGTAGCCGGGCTCCGCGTAAAACGGCGGGACCACCGTGAGGTAGGGCGTCGCGAAGGAGCGACCGCACTCCGCGTAGAGCTGCTCGAGCGCAGTGCCTGTGCTGCTGCTCGCATACTGCGGGTAGAGCGGGACCGCGATGATGTGACTGCAGCCGCGCTGGGTGAGCTTGTCCATGGCCGAGCGGATGCTTGGTTGGCCGTATCGCATGCCGAGCTCGACGGGCATGTCGGGAAGCTTTTCTTGGATCGCGGCGCGCAGCTGCTCACCGTAGACCGCGAGCGGCGAGCCATCCTTGAGCCAGACCTTCTGGTACGCGGCGCAGGACTTGGGGGCGCGAAATGGCGCGACCACCAGGTTCACCAAGATCCACCGACTCAGCCAGGGGATGTCGATGACCCGAGGGTCCTGGAGGAACTCGCGGAGATAGCGGCGAACGGCGGGTAC
>CAZVEM010000093.1:0-17712 GCA_964626165.1 uncultured Nannocystaceae bacterium | reverse complement strand
CTTGAGCGTGAATGTGCCGTCTATCCCCACGACCGTGAACGACGGGCGATCCTTGAAGAGGTCCGAACGATGCCAGGAGTCAAACTGCTCCGCGCGATGACCCCGGCCACGGGCTCACCCGTATCGGTCGTCCACCTACGTCGAGGCGCCCTTACGCTGCGCCTCTTCACGATGCTCACGACCCTGGGCACTCCGCTGGACGTCACGGCGCAAGAACTCACGATCGAGACCTACTTTCCCGCGGACCACGCGACCGAGGCGTGGTTCCGCGGGGAGGGATAACGACGCACGGACGAGCATTCGCACCGCAGAATCGCTCCCCACAGGGACGCGAATTCGCGCTCTAGTTCGCGCCCCACGGGCGCAACCGCCCTATTGCTCGACGTCGTCGCGTGCGAACTCGCCCTTCTTCAAGTGCACGATCGCGCATGGGAGAGAGGAGGTATCCCGGCAGCACGCTGCGCTCGCGCTCGCGTTGAACCGTTGTCGCCTTTTGACACAGTCATCTCGCCAAACTCGAGGGGCGTCGCACCATCGTCTCATTGGCCGCTGGACCGCCGCACTCGCGCGCACGTACACTGCGGCGCTGGTCAGTTAGGAGATACACGTGGACACGCAAGTTACACCCGAACACATCATGCAAATTGGGATGGGCTTCTGGGCATCCAAGACGCTGCTCTCGGCCGTTGAGTTGGAGCTGTTTACGGTGCTCGCGGCAAGCCCGATGACGGCGGCTCAGATCGGTGACCGACTCGGGTTGCACCCGCGAAGCCTCCGTGACTTCCTCGACGCGCTCGTCGCTCTCCACCTGCTCGATCGTGACGGTGACGGGCCTTCGTCCGCGTATCGCAACACGAAGGAGAGCGGCTTCTTCCTGGACAAGCAGAGTCCGGCATATCTCGGCGGCATCCTGGAAATGGCCAATGCTCGCCTCTACGGCTTTTGGGGCCACCTCACCGAGGCACTCAAGACCGGCTTACCGCAGAACGAGACCAAGCATGGAAGCGGCAGCCCTTTCGATGCGATCTACGCCGACGAGGGGCGACTCGAACAGTTCTTGCGCGCGATGCAGGGGATCCAGCTCGGCAACGTCATGGCACTCGCCGAGAAGGTCGACTTCTCCAAGCATGCGACGCTCTGCGATGTCGGCGGTGCAAACGGCAACCTCGCGGCCACAATTGCGAAACGACACCCTCACCTCGCGTGTACCTCGTTCGACCTTCCGGCCGTAGCTCCCGTCGCAAGGCGTCACGTCGAGGCGCTGGGCGTCGGCTCTCGAGTCAATATCGTGAGCGGAGACTTTTTCCGCGACGCACTGCCCAAGGCCGACGTTCTGACGATGGGCAATATCCTTCACGACTGGGATGAGGAACAAAAGCGGATGCTCGTTCGCAAAGCCTACGAGGCCGTCAACCCGGGCGGCATGTTCATCGCGATCGAAGCGGTCATCGACGATGCGCGACGCCAAAACGCCTTCGGTCTGCTCATGTCTCTCAACATGCTCATCGAACTCCCCGGCGGCTTTGACTACACGGGAGCGCAGTTCGATGCATGGGCCCGCGAGGCAGGGTTTTCCCGCACCGAGATCTTGCCGCTCGCTGGGCCAAGCAGCGCAGCGATCGCCTACAAGGACTAGTTTCGGCGGGGAAGGGCGGGGGCGCTCTCCGAACCGGCCTCCCGATTGGGACGCGCCCTCCGATCCTGCCGAGTGAGCGTGAAACGAAATCGGATTCACAGATGGAATCTGTCTTGCGGATAAGGCTCCTGGACGAAGGGTTCCAGCGGCGATAGGTCGAACCTACGAGAAATCGTGCGAACTCGCCCTTCTAGGCGCTCGAATCCACTGCGAACTCAACCGAACTCGCTTCAAGATCCCGCCGAAGGTCATCTCTGGGTCCGAAGTCGGGTTCCAACTCGGGTTCGATCTCGGGCGTCGGTGGCCTCGAACTCGCGCACTCGGAACAGGCTTCGGCCGCGTCGTGACAGAGGGGCCTCCCCTGCGGCGCTAGCGATGGAGACCCGAAGCCGAGATATTTGAGAGCGAGAGAACGCTAGTCGCGGACCGACATACGTCGGCTGGCCCGCCGTCATTGAGCTTCGCCTCGAACTTCTCCATCGCAAACTTTCCATCAACTTCTTCCCTCAAGGTGAGCGAAGTCGATGTGTAGACGCACGCCTCGTAGGCCTTGTCCATTGATGCTCCGGCGTCGCACTTTGGCCCTGAGACGGAGAGCTTTTCGAACTCGCCGTCCTTGGACCGCGACGCAGTCCCCTTACACTCGACCGCTCCCGTAGAACCGCCCATGCCCATCACCGTCACGAGCACCTCAGGACTCTCCGTTTCGCCCTTGTTGACCTGCAAAGTGACCGACACATCCGATGCTTCGACCGAGCTAAACCCGGTTACGACGGTCCCCGAATTCGCGGGCCCCCAGTACTTGCCAGACAGGTCGCGTGGCGGAGCCCCACATGCTAGGAGTCCGAGAGAAAGTCCGAGCGTGGTTGCGATGTAGAGAATCTGGCGAGGGGTCGTCATGATCGCCGTAATTCTGATCAGTTTGCGCGCGTTCGTCTAGTTGGCGCGATGTGGTGGCGAAGCTTCGGGCTGAGTTGCGGCGACCGTCCTGAAGAGATGAAATGGAAATGAACGCAGAATCGCGTAGGTGCGAAATCGCTCTTCGAGGTCATGCTCGAGAGGCTCGAGGCTCGAGGCTCGAGCCTCCGAGCCTCCGAGCCTCGATCCCAGAGAAGGAGGCTCCGAGGCTCGATCCCAGAGGAGGCTCGATCCGAGGCTCCGAGGCTCGATCCCAGAGAAGGAGGCTCGAGGCTCGAGGCTCGAGGCTCGATCCCAGAGAAGGAGGCTCGAGGCTCGAGGCTCGAGCCCAGAGAGGACGCGCGACCCCAGAGAGGAAGCTCGACCCCAGAGGAAGCTCGACCCCAGAGAGGAAGCTCGACCCCAGAGAAGGACGCTCGACCCCAGAGGAAGCTCGAAGCTCGACCCCAGAGAAGAATTTGTGCGCGGAGGGACGATCGACCCGAGAGAAGGACGATCAGGAGGACGCTCGACCCCAGAGAGGAGGCTCGATCCCAGAGAAGGAGGCTCGAGGCTCCGAGGCTCGAGGCTCGATCCCAGAGAAGAATTTGTGCGCGCGGGTTCAAACAGGCCCTGACGTTATGCGCCCCGGTGTTGGGCCACTGCGTCCCACCCGGTAGCTGTGGAGGCCAGCCCGCGGACCGTCAGCGTTGGCACCCGTCAGTAGGCGGGGCGACCTCGTACGCGGTCCGTCGCGCCCACCGCTCTAGCGGCGTCCGCCCGAACGGCAGGCACGTCCCTTTCCGCCTCGCCGGTGGATGATCGCTCCCAGAGATTATCGCTCCCGATGATCGCTCCCAGAGGAGAATTTGTGCGCGCAGGTTCAAACAGGCCCTGACGTTATGCGTCCCGGTGTTGGGCCACTGCGTCCCACCCGGTAGCTGCCGAGGCCAGCCCGCGGACCGTCAGCGTTGGCACCCGTCAGTAGGCGGGGGGGCCTCGTACGTGGTCCGTCGCGCCCACCGCTCTAGCGGCGTCGGCTCGAACGGCCGGCACGCCCCGTTTCGCTTCGCCAGTGCAACCCGAGCCCCGCAAGGTCGACATGACCTTGTCATGAGTCTTCCTCGACGGGTCTGTGCAGACGACGTTCGTATGTCGCAGAAGCGAACCTTCCGTGGCGAGTTCCGCCTCCCGCCGACGCGCGAGCTCACGCAGATCCTCGAGTACGCGCTTGCCTATGCGGCGCAGCAGAGTGGCGTGCTGCTGCACGAGTTCTTCGTCATCTCCAACCACGACCATGAGGTTTTCACCGACCCAGAGGCCCGTGCGCCGGAGTTCTGGCAGATCTTTCACGCGCTCGCGGCCCGAGCCATCAACGCGCACTTCGACGAGGGTGATTCGCTCTGGTCGACCTTACCTGTCAACTCCCAGGTCCTCCAATCGCCTTCGGTCGTATGGGACAAGCTCCTCTACACGCTCAATCAGTCCGTCGACGCTGCCATTACGCATTACCCCGGTCAGTGGGAAGGCGTGACGAGCTGGAAGTTAGAGTACGGAGTACCAAAGGTCGTCAAGCGCCCGGCAGTGTTCTTCGATTCACGAATGCCCGAGACGATTGAGCTGATGATTCACCGACCGGCCAATGTGCGCCCCGATCTCGATGATGTTGAGCTTCGGGCTGCCGTGCGCGCTGCAGCCCAGCACCAGGCCGGAGACATCCGTCGAGCGATCCAGTCGCAGGGACGCGGCTTTATCGGAATGGAGCGCTGCAAGAAGCTGCCTCGCAACTATGGGACCACCACCAAGATGAGACCCGGCGGGTGGGCCAGCGGCTTTGCGCCCGCGATCTCAGCGCCCGACCCCGAGACGCGCGTCCGCGCGATTACGGAGCTGCAGACGTTCCGCGCCGATCATCGCGAGTCAATGCATGCGTATCGAGCCGGTCAGCACGATGTCGTGTTTCCAGCGGGCACGTACAAGATGCGGGTGCAGTTCGGTGTGCGGTGTCATCCACCGTAAGCATGTCTGAGGTCATCGGGCGGGACGCGACATGAATCGCGTGGAGAAGAGCGAGGTTGCCGAGATGGGCGACCGCGGCGGGAGTGCTAGGGCGCGGGTGAGTCGGCGGCCTGATGAACCGGCGAGACTCGGGTCGCGGCAGCACTGAAGGCCATTACGGCTGTCGGGGAGCGCATGTGCAGGCGCTCGAGGTGCCAGGACCGGAGGGGCATCACCCGCAGGTTTGCGTTGTTGGCCGACGATGCGGACGCTGGCGCCCGCATCGGCCAACACGAAGTGATGCGCGAGATCACTTCTCTGGGACCGATCACTGCTCTGGGACCGATCACTGCTCTGGGACCGATCACTGCCGCGACACGGCGGCCGCGTGCGCATGGCACGTAGACCGATCGAGCGACCCGCACGTTGTGTGGCGCCCGCCGGCCCCACCCGTGTGGTGGGGACGCCGTGCCACCCAAACGCGGATTCCTATCGATGTCGCAACTACCTCGCAATTTGCTTGTTTCCTTCGGTCTGGTGCTGCCCTTGTTGGCGTGTGCCCATGGCAAACCAGGTGGAGACAAGGCTCCAGGGGGCGAGACGGAGGCCAGCGAGGACCTGCCTCTCATGGCGCAGGACGTTGCGGACGCGGATAGTGACGCTGAGGCGCTTCGCTCCAAGGTGACCCGCGTGACGGTCTATTCCGACCGGGCACGCGTGAGTCGTCAGGCGAATGTCGATCTCCAGATGGAGCCAACCGTCTATGCGTTTCGCAGCTTGCCGGGCTGGGTCGACGATGGGTCGGTGCAGGTGTCGGCAACTGCGGGACGGATCCTCGATGTGCGGGTGGACCGGCGGTTTCTCGCCAAGGCGACCGATGAGAGCTGGCAAAGGATCGAGCAAGAGCACAAACGCCTCGCGCGCAAGCTTGCAGCACTTGACGACGAACTCGCCGTGCTGGACGCACAGAAGCAGCAGATCGAGTCGATTAAGGCGTTTTCACTCGCCAAGATCACCCAGGACACGGTGATTGGCGATGTCAACGTGAAGAGTTACGACGATGTCTTGACCTTCATCACCGAGGCGCTGCGCAGGACCGCAAAGGAAAGACGTGCGGTTCAAGCTCAGCTTGAAGAGCTCAGCCCCGAGCACGACGCGAGCATGCGTCGACTGGAGGATGCCAAGGGTCTGATGAATCTCGAAGAGACAACGGTGCTCGTCACGATGCAGGCGGCGAGCCCAAGCGCCGCCACGATCGAGCTCACCTACATGTTGCCTGGAGTGACTTGGGAGCCGATGCACGAGCTGAGGGCCAGTACCACGGGTGAGAAGAGCGTTGAGGTCATCTCCTATGCCGCCGTCAGTCAGACCAGCGGCGAGGACTGGGGTGGCGCAGAGCTTTCGTTCTCGACGCAGTCGACGACGCAGTCTGTGCGTATCCCAGAGCTTGAGGCGCTGACCCTCGGTGATACGCATTCGGCGACGCGCATCCTGACGAGCCAGGTGTCGTCGTTTACGCGCGCGCAACAGGCCTTTGCCGGCCAGAGCGAGCTATGGAACAAGGTCCACCACGCAAGCTCCGCCGAGCGTGCGCAGGCGAACTTCGAGCAGGTCTACAAGAGCAACATCGAGTATCTCGAGGTTGTCCAGGGCAGGACGGTGTCGCTGTTTGAGACGCTCGAAAAGCGCGGCACCACGGCTCATTTCAAGGCCCAGAAGGCCCAGAGCATCCGCGGCGACGGTCACCCCGTGCGTCTCTTGATTGGGCGCAGCGTGCTCGACTCGACTCAGCGCACGGTCGCCGCTCCCGAGCAGAGCCTCAACGCGGCGCACACACTGGCGATGACCAACTCGACGGACCAGCCATTTTTGCCCGGCAAAGTGGCGCGTTACCAAGACGGAACCTTTCTCGGCATGACGGATATCGACTTCATCGCCAAGGGAGAGGAGTTCTCGTTGTTTCTGAGCGTCGCGGATCACATCAAGCTCTCGCGCCAGCTTGACCGCAAGCTAAGCACCCTGGTCCGCAAGACCCGCAATCAGATGCAGGTCGTGTTCATTGTCACCGTGGAGAATCTCTCCTCCGAGACGACGACATTCACCCTCGCAGACCGAGTGCCGGTCTCAGAAAACAAAGACATTCGCGTCGACAAGATCAGCATTACGCCTCAAGTCAAACCTGACTCTCAAGGCCTGCTCCATTGGGATCTCACGCTCGCCCCGGGAGCGAAGCGAGAGTTTCGCATCGCGTACCAAGTCGAGTACCCATCCGAGCTGATGCTTGAGGCCAGCCGGCGAAAGGCCCAGGAGGCCGCCGCAGAGGCACACACCGGCCGCGCACCAGCGCCGTCACCCGCGAAGTCTCGCATCGAGGACCAAATTCTGGACCTCGAGGCCAACTTCTAGCGTGGCCGTGCTGCGCCGTGCTTCAAGAACGCGCGCGGGCGAACGTGGGGCGTCAAGCCTGCAGCGCGGGCCGAGTCAACCGAGGAGAGGAGCGATCACAGGCGCTCGGCGAGGTGGTCGCTCGGCCCTTGTACCCCGCTGCACGCACGGCGCTCTTGGACCGACCGCTCCGACGGTTCACTCGGACGGAGCGCTTCGCGGGACTGCGCGGACGCGGCGCGCCGACGCAACACAGGGTTGCGCGAGTCGGCGATTCACCCTATGGCCTCGGCCAGCCGTGTCTCCTAGCGTCCCGCCGTGAACTTTCGACCCCGTCTCCTCACCGCCTCTCTGACCCTCGTGCTGCTCATCGGCGCGCAAGGCACCGCTCGCGCGGACGATGCCGACAAAGCCGCCTGCGTGAACAAGAGTGAGGGCGACGCGTGCGAACGAGGCGACGGCGACGCTGGGGTCTGCGTTCCCGACGAGAGCGACGCGAATGTGCTGACCTGTGAGGACACGGTCGGCGGTGGCAACGATGACAACAGCGGCGACGACTCGCCGAGCTGCAGCGTGACGCCGTCCGCCGCGGCGCCAGGGCTCGCCGGCCTTCTCGCGCTCGGCCTGCTCTTCGGCGTCCGCGGCCGCACGCGACGCCGTCGCTAGCCCCGGCTAGGAAGAGGCAGCCGCGCAAGATCGCGGAAGTTCGAGGCCAAAGCCGGAAGACCGAGCCCAGAGGCCGAAGATCGAGCCCACAGAGGGAAGATCGAACCCAGAGAGGGAAGATCGAACCGATCGCGTGGCGACCCACAGCACCGGCCTCCCCGGGCACTTCGAGCCATCGCGGGCGATGGAGAGCAACGCGACTTTTTTTTGCTGCCCGAGAATCTTCTGTCGACGACGAGGCTAGAGGCGCGTGGAGATTCACTCATGTCCAAGCTGCTTCCCACCAACGAGCATCCCGTCGAGCGCGTCATTCGCACTGTGCTTGGCGTCGGTCTTCTGTCCCTCATGTTCGTCGGTCCTCAGACGATGTGGGGCCTCGTCGGCCTCGTGCCGCTGGCCACCGGGCTCCTCGGGAGCTGCCCGCTGTACACTCTGTTCGGGTTCTCCACGTGCCCGGTGAAGCTGAACACGACGAGCGCCTGATCCTCGCGGTGGCCCAAGGCCAGCCGGGCGCGCTCGCCAAGCTCTACGAGCGGCACGGTCGCGCGGTCTGGTCGGTCGCGCGAGCTTTCGCGCGTAGCGAGTCCGACGTGGACGATCTCGTCCAGGAGACGTTCCTCGCCGCGCTACGTAGCGCGTCTACCTTCGTGCCGGGTCGAGCGAGCGTGCGCACGTGGCTGTTCGCGATCGCACGCAACGCGGGACGACGAACCCACCGACGGGGCCGAGAAGTCGCCGATCCACCGCTCCTCGAGCTCGGCGTCGCGGCAGGGTGGGGCGCCCCCGATGCCGCGCTCGTGCGAGACATGGACGCGAGCGCGATCGCCCGCGCGCTCGCGTCGCTCGATCCGCGGGATCGCGAGATCGTGCTGCTACGAGACGTGGAACGCTTGTCCGGGGAGGAGTGCGCTGCGGCACTCGGCCTGTCCCAGCCCGCCATGAAGAGCCGTCTACATCGCGCCAGATTAAGACTGATGGCCTCGCTTCGTTCCGATGAAGGCGGCGTGGTCGCGCACGAGCGCGACGTGGGCGGCCTTACTTGCGGCGAAGTGCTCGCGCAGTTGGGCGACTATGTCGACGGCGAGCTCGGAGCACACGAGGTCGCGCGGGTGGACGCCCACCTCCGCGAGTGCACAGTGTGCGAGCGCTTTGGCGGACGCTACGCAAATGCGATCCACAGCGCCCGCGAGCGACTGGGCGCGCAGCACGTCGTTGACGCAGAGACGTTCGCCCGCGTGCGCCGTGCGCTCTCGCTTGGATCGGATTGACGGATCGGATTGAGTCGAGCACAGCGGCCGCACACGCCGCTGCGTGACACTGCATCGCTTGGGATGATCGCTCGCTCGACCGATCGCGGTTGCTCGGTCCGGGCTGTCCGTGCCAGAAGCGCTCGGTTCTCTGGGAGCGCTTGACCGCTCGCTTCTCTGGGACCGCTCGCTTCGACAGGCCCACGAACGTGTCAGCAGAGCCCAAGACCACCAGCAGCGGGCCTCATTCGAGCGTACACACGCCGAGATGCTCGTATCCGGGCCACGGGGTGGGGTCCAGGAAGCCGGCGAAAAACGGCACGCAGACGCGCCCCAGCGTGCACTCCGACTCGTCGCCCGTCACGTTACACATCGGAGTGCAGCAAAGCGCACTGCCTCCGCAATAGTCTCCGAGCGGCTTCTCCCGGCACACTAGTCCCGGCGCGCAGGTGGGCGGGCAGATCTGGAGATCCTGCGAATACTCGCCATAGATGGTTCCGGACGGGCGGCAGACAAAGCTAGCGACCCCATACCCCGGCTCGCAGACTGTTTCTCCGGGGCAGTCCTGGAGCAGCGGATCGCAAGCGAGCGCGCAATAACGCATCTCGCCCCCGCCTGCACAGACGTGCCCCAGCCCGTCGCAGGTCCATCCCTCCGGTTCTCTGGTGGAGTTGCAGAGGCCCTGGCACACACCGGGAAGTAGAGGGTCCTCGCCGGTGACGCAAACCGCCCCCTCGACGCAGTCATCGACAAGTGCCGAGTAGCTTACTCCCTCGTCTCCATCTTGCGCCACGTACTCTGCAATGCAGGTCTCGCCGACGACTTGATTTCCGGAAATCGGAACGCAGACGGCGGTGTTAATACTGTGGCCCGCCGTCGCGTGCGTGCACTTCATCCCCGCAGGGCAGTCCTGCGCATAGAGATCGCAGTGCTCGACCACTGCGGGCAGATCGTCGCACTGTGTCGCCCCGCAGTCCGCTTCGTCGGTGCCTTCAGCATCTCCAACTTCATCTCCGGATTCACCATGCTGCGACGTGTCGGTACCGCCGGCATCTTCTGACGCCGATGCTCCGGGCGCGACTCTTGAGGCGCATGCGATTAGGAGGCACGCAAGCACACTCGCCACTGCGGGGGCCACGGAGCGCACGGGTGGGCGCGATGACCGTTCCGACGGTGTCGCGGTTGCCAACACGAGGGCGCGCGCCGGCGGGCAGTTGTCCGCGGCAACGGCACGGCTGGTGGCGGCCACGTTGCTCGTGCTTGTGTCCGTCGAGCTCCCCGGACTTGTTTGCATGGCGGATAGAGTACCCGATTCGGGCCGACGCCTCGCCTGGATCGGTCACCCTCGCTGCTGGGGAGCGCCTCGACCTCGCTCGCATCGGGCATCAGCCAACCCTACATCGTATGCCTCCCTCCTTGGCCGCGCGATCATCCAGCCTCGTCTCCCAAGCACCTCGCCGGGTTTGCCGATGAATTCGTTCGATCGGTCAAACAGGCCGCGCCTAGGAACAAGCATCTGCGAATTCGGAGCGTCGAGCTAGTAGCGGGCGGGCGCTCGCGGCCGGGAGCGCGCCGAGAAGGCCGCCGTGCAGTGAGACCTCGGAACTCGAGACACTGACGTTGCCGAACACATGCTCCCATCTGCGTGAACCAGCATACCAAGAGTCAGATGCCGAGCGAGTTCCGGCCGCGACTGTCCAGCGCCGCACGTGCTGAACGGAGCGCTGCGGCCTGTTCAAGCGGGCGGAAGCGAAAGCGAGAGTTGCTGTGGTGAGGGTCGCCTCAAGGCAGGTGGACCGCGCGGTCGATACGTCTCGCCGTGGAGGTCCGGAGCTGCAACGACCTGGACGATCTTGAGGGCGACGTTGCAGTGCACGCAGACGAGGTCGATGCGAAAGACCCTTGCGAGGAGCATGAGCCATGAGATGCGCGTCGGAGCGCGTTCTCGAATCTGAGCCTCATGAAGAGGTCCGCGATGAGCCGGGAGCTCGCGGGCGGCAGCGGGGCCGTGAGAGCCGTGCGATGGAACGATGAGCGCGAGCTGTCGCGGCTCCAGGGGAGACGGCGTGCTCGGCCGAATGCGATCACACAACGCGTGCCGCGACGCCAGGACACCGTAGTACCGCGCCATGTGGAATCGGGGAGGTGGCACCAATGCGCACAGCCTTGCCAGAAAGGTGTGCGGAGACATCTGAGCAAAGGTGGCGCCGGACTTGCTGGGTGCCTTGAAGTGGACGCGGACCTGACCGTCATCGGTGCGACGGACTGCGTCGTGGGCGAAGGCGGGACGGAAGAGATATCGGCACAGGCGCACTCTGTTGTGAGGGGCCGTCTGCGGTCGCGGCCGTCGACGGTGACGGCGGCGTGGAGGTTCATGTTGTGAGCGGAGAAAGCAATCGATGTGCGCGCTTGGCCGCGCGCCGCAGCGTCAGCATGACGTGCTTGGCGAAGCGTCGACAGACGAGCGTCAAGAGCTGCGTGTCGTAGCCGAGGCGGACTGCCATCGTGCCTTGAAAGGACAGCACCCATTGCCGCCACGGCACGGCGGGGAGGCGATGGTCGACCAGGAGCGCAGCGAGCCAACGGCGAAGCGAAGGGATCACAGGAGCTTGGGCAGCTGGTCGCGGCGGCGCTTGTCCGACCGGGCGGACAAGCGTCCCCCCGGGCGTCGCGGCTCGTTATTGAACGCACGCCGCCGCGCCGCCGCGTCGCATCTCACAGGTCTGCTCCGCACCCCGCGAGCCGCCGCGGCGTCGCCGGAGACGCCGGCGCAGCGTATGCTTCGACCCATGTCCGCGCTGCTGACAGATCTTTACCAGCTCACGATGAGCCAGGGTTACTGGGTCCACGACAGGGCCCAGGATGAGGCGGTGTTCCATCTCTTCTTTCGGCGTGCGCCCTTCCACGGGAGCTTCGCGCTGGCTTGCGGGATGGAGCGGGTCGTCGAGTTGATCGAGGGCTTCGCGTTGCGCGAGGCGGAGGTTACGTATCTGGCGTCGCTGCGCGGTGCGGATGGCAAGGCGATCTTTCGCGATGACTTCCTTGCCTGGCTGCGGGAACAAGAGCTGAGCCTTGATATCGACGCCGTGTCGGAAGGCGACGTCTGTTTTCCACATACGCCTCTGCTGCGAGTCCGCGGGCCTTTGTGGCAGTGTCAGGTGCTTGAGACCGCGTTGTTGACGGTCGTGAACTTTGAGACGCTGATCGCGACGAAGTCGGCGCGCATGTGCATGGCGGCGGGTGGGCGTGACGTGCTTGAGTTCGGTCTGCGTCGTGCGCAGGGCGTTGACGGAGGTCTCTCCGCGAGTCGAGCGGCCTACGTCGGCGGTTGCATCGGTACGAGCAACGTCTTGGCGGGGCAACGCTTTGGCATTCCGGTCCGTGGCACGCACGCGCACGCCTGGGTGATGACCTTTCCGACCGAGCAAGAGGCATTTGATGCCTATGCGCAGGCGCTGCCCAACAACTGCGTCTTTTTGGTGGACACCTACGACACGCTGGAGGGCGTCAAGAAGGCGATCCGTACCGCGCAGAACCTGCGCGCGCGGGGGCATGAGGTCAACGGCATTCGCCTGGACTCGGGGAACCTCACCGAGCTGAGCAAAGGCGCGCGTGAGCTGCTCGACGCCGCAGGCTTTCCGGGCATCAAGATCGTCGCGAGCGACGATCTCGATGAACGCCGCATCTCGTCCTTGTTGGCCGAGGGCGCTCAGATCGACATCTTTGGCGTCGGGACCCGCCTGGTGACCGCGTACGACCAGCCCGCGCTGGGCGGCGTGTACAAGCTGGCGGCGATCCGTCACCCGGGGGAGGACACCGGCGGAGAGGCGTGGCGCTACGCGATGAAGCTCTCTGCGCAGCCGATCAAGAACTCGATCCCGGGCGTGCTGAGTACCTCGCGGGCGTACGATGCGTCCGGCCATGCGCTGGTCGATCTGATCATCGATCAAGAGCTCGGAGACGGAACGCAGGGTGTGCCGGTCGAGGGGGGCGAATCGGCCGAGGTCCCGGGTGTGACGCGTCGTGAGCTGCTCTCGCCGCTGATCCGTGATGGCAAGCGGGTTCGGGCCGCGTGCTCCCTGCCTGACACGCGCGATTACGCGAGGCGCGAGCTCGCCACGCTGCCGCCACAGTTCACGCGCCTCGACGAAGCGGAGCCCTATCCCGTCTGGCTGGAAGCAAGACTCAGTGCACGCCGCGCGGCGATGGCCCAGCACCTCCGTGCGCCGCAGTCCGAGGCCTAGCAGGCTGTCGAAGAACCCCGCGCGGCGCCGCGCAAATGAGCCGTCGCCGCGGCGCCACGCTAGGGGCGCGTCATGCGGTGCGCTATGGTTGCCGCAAGCGTTCGCACCAAGGGACATCCGATGCGTGCATTGATCCTCGTGGACCTTCAGTACGACTTTTTCCCGGGTGGCCGGCTCGCGGTGCCCGGCGGCGATGAGGTCATGCCCTTCGCGCTCAAGGCGATGGCGGCCTATCCCCTCGTCGTCGCCACCCAAGACTGGCATCCGGCGGATCATCGGAGCTTTGCGTCGCAGCATCCCGGACATGCACCCGGCGAGGTCATTGATCTTGAGGGCCTGAGCCAGGTGCTGTGGCCGGACCACTGCGTGCAGGACACTCACGGCGCGGAGTTTGTCGCCCCGATTGAGGCAAGCTCGCTGCGCGCCGTGTTCCGCAAGGGGCAAAATCGCGACGTCGACAGCTACTCAGGCTTCTTCGACAATGGTCGGCGTGCGGCGACGGGAATGGGCGACTGGCTCAAGGAGCAAGGCGTGACGTCCGTCGACGTGCTGGGCTTAGCAACCGACTACTGCGTCAAGTTCACGGCCTTGGACGCGGCGTCGCTTGGCTTTGAGACGCGGCTGCTGCTCACGGGTTGCCGTGGCGTCAACATTCAGCCCGGTGATGATGCGCGCGCCGTGCAGGCGATGCGCGATGCCGGCGTGGCCATTGTCGAAGGCCCCAGCGAACAGATGATCCCATGAGCGACCCCAACCACGCACAAAGCAAGGGCAATGGACACGCGTCTTCGCAGGGTGGCCCGGCGGCCCAGGAGCGACGTGTGCTGCATGAAGGAAAGTGGGTGCGTCTGGTTGCCAGGGGCAAGTGGGAATATGCCGAGCGCAGCCGAGGAACCCACGCGTGCCTGATCGTGGCGGTGACGCCAGCGGACGAGATCATCTTGATCGAGCAGTGGCGTGCGAGCGTCGACGCCCGCGTCATCGAACTCCCTGCGGGATTGGTCGGCGATGACACCGCCGGCGAGCATGGTGCAGAGGCTGCACGTCGTGAACTGATCGAAGAGACTGGCTTTGACTGTCAGCACATCGAGCAAGTCGCGGAGGGCACGGCGAGCGCGGGCATCACGGACGAGCGGCTCGAGATGTTCGTCGCGCGCGGCCTCACGCGCGTGAGTGAGGGCGGCGGTGTCGAAGGCGAGAACATCGAGGTGCATCTGGTCCCGCGCACGCAGGTGCAGGCCTTCCTCGCAGCGGCCCGCGAACGCGGCTGTGTTATCGATCTCAAGGTTTGGGCCGGACTCTATTTCGCGCAGCCCTAGCAGGCTGAACTTGGAAATCGACAGAAGTGCGCCATGCTGCGCCGGTGTCTGTGACACCCGAGGAAATCACGATCCCCTCCCGACTCGGTCCACTCGCGGGGCTCGCATGGGGCTCGCCCGACGCGCCACCCGTGCTGTGTTTGCATGGCTGGCTCGACAACGCGGCGTCCTTCTCTGCGATCGCACCGCTGCTGCCGGGACTTCGATTGGTTGCGCTCGATCTTCCGGGGCACGGACGCTCTGCTCACCGCGCCCCAGGAGAGACCTATCACTTCATCGATGCGGTCGCGGACGCGTGGGAAGCCATCTTAGCGCTGGGCTGGTCGCGCCCCTCACTGCTCGGACACTCGATGGGCGCGGCGATCTCCTCGTTGCTTGCGGGCACCTTCCCGGACAAGTTTGAGAAGCTCATCCTGCTGGAGGGACTCGGGCCGCTGACGGCCAACGCCGCGGATGCGCCGACGCGCCTGGCGAATGCGATCACGGATGGCCTGCGAGAGCGGGGCAAGAACAAGCGAGCCTTCGCATCGTTCGAGGAGGCGGCGGATCGCGTGCTGCTCGCCGCTCCGATGGAGCGCAGCTCGGCCATCACGCTACTGCAGCGCGGCCTTGTCCAGGTCGAGGGCGGCTGGTCCTGGGCGGCAGACTCACGACTTCGTTCGCCCTCTCGGACGCGTCTTACCGAAGAACAGGTGGCGGCCTTCTTCGCTCGCATCGCCTGCCCAACCCTCGTGGTCCGGGCGACCCAAGGCTGGCCGATTGACGTGCCCACCATGGAGCGACGTCTTGCGCAGCTCAAGGACGTCCGTGTCGCGGAGCTTGAGGGGCGCCACCACGTGCACCTGGATCGCGCGACCGAGGTTGCGGCGATCGTGGCGCCCTTCCTCGGCGCCAGCTGAGCTGACGCGCCTTGTTCGGCTGGCGAAGATGGTCCTGCGGTTCAAGCTCGGCGCGCGCTGGGGTTGCGATGCGTTCGTGGCGGCGTCGCGTTGCGCTCAGCACTCGCCGCGGTTCACGGCGTCGACATCGAACGTCGCGTCGTAGTCGACGCCCTCGATCGCAAAGCCGCGCGTCTGTGAGTAGGCCTTGAGAAAGGCGTCGTGCAGCGCGCGGTCAAACGTGGCACCAGGTGGGAGCGCGTCAAAGCGTGCCTTGAGCTGTGCCTGAAGTCCCGGCTCAAGCTCGCGGTCATCCATGCGGATGAGGCCCTCCGCATCGAGCTGTGGCTCGCGACCCGGGGCGAGGTGGTCTCGAAAGAGGCGCATCATCGAGTCGAGCGGATCCTCGAAGCGATCGCCCATCAGTTCGCAAAGCAGCGCCATGTAAAACGGAACGCCTGGAATTCCGCCGGAAGCCTCGGTGACCACCGCGGGCCCCTCGACGCAGTAGGCGCTGCCTTGCACGGATCTTGCCAGCACGGCGCTGAGCGCCTTGGTGGTGAACTCGAGCTCGGCCTTGGCGAGCCCGATCATGCCCTTGTGATAGATCGCCTCGTTGAGTGGGCTTCCGCGATAACTGATCGTGAGGAGGCGGAAGCCCTCGGCCAGGACATCGGCTTTAAGCAGCGCGTTGATCCAATGCTCGACGATCGCGCCACCCATGACGTACTGCGTCGCGACAGCCTCGGCCGGGGTGCCGGGCGCGATCTCAAGCTCCTGCACCTCGGATTCCGTGTTGGCATCCGCACCGGAGAAGGTGCGAACGGTTGCGGGCAAGCCAATGGGCTTGAGCACGCTGTTGACGGTCTCGCCCGTGCGGGGATCAAAGGCCCGCGGTGCAGCCAAGGACCAGACAAGCCCACGGAGCTTGCCGCCTGGGAGCTCACTGCGGATCTTGGCGATGCAGGCGTCGCGGATCTCGGGCTGGAAGACGTCGCCGTTGAGGGTCGTCGCAGTCAGGCCGCGCTCTCGCAGACCGAGCTCCGCACGCAGGTTGCGATGGAACGCGGGCGAACCGATCCGACGGATCTTGTTGCCGCTCTCCAGGTTGGGCTCGGCGTCAAAGGAGAGGTTGAGTGTGTGCGCCCCGAGTGTCGCCGCGGCCGCGAGTCGGGCGGCAGTGCCAAAGCCGCCAGAGCCACCGACGATGAGCCACGACTCGTCCGTGCGGCCTGATGCGGCGCCGGCGGCGAAGGCCCGGGAAAGCATCTGCTGCACGCTGCGCTGCGATCCGACCGGATGGAAATTGGCCGGGAAGATCACATTGCCGAGCGCCTTCATGAACCGGAACTGAAAGCTTGGGATCGCGAGCTCCATGTGCCCGTGTACCATGGACGGGTGACGCGCTGCAGCCACTGCGCCGCTGGCCGGACAGGCTGGTTTCCGCCTCGGGTGCGCCTGTGTCGCTCGTGTCACCTCGGCCGTCCGCAGGCGTGGGCGTGCCGCGTCGGCGCGGGGATGGTCGTCTCGGCCTTGATGGCCCTCGCGGCCTGCCACAACGGACATCTCCTGCGGAGCCATGTCTTTGCCAGCGGAGAGGCGAGTGCGAGCGTCGCAGGCTTCTGGATTGCGCCGACGACCCTTGAGATCACTGACCGAACCACGCAGGTCGGACTCCGCCTCTACAACGACTCTCCCGACTGGATGGAGGTCGATCTCTCCGGGATGCTGCTGGTCACGGATGACGCGACCTACCCGGTGCTCGGCTATAGCGCGGAGGGTGAGGAGCTGGGGCGACGTTCACTGACGCTCGCGCCGGGCGAGCGTACCGAGATCCTGGTAGTCGCATCTCCGACCCATCCGCCACTCGAAGCGCTTCGTCTTGAGAGTCGTGCGCAGCGCCGCGGGGAGTACTGGCTTGAGGCGCTAAGCGTGCAGCTCTCGACCCCGGTGATGACGCTCTAGTCGACGCCCTGCAAAGTGTCTCTCCGTGCCCCGACGGCTACGGCCAGTGGATGACGCGCTCAAGCGAGCCGGCGCGGAACAGCAAGCTGTGCACGGTTTCGCCTTCTCGCAGCGTCAACGTGTTGGCCTGCGCGCTCTCCATCGCGACCAGCAACGAGAATCGAACCGTTGCCTCGTCGAGCTGTGGGACATTGCGCAACTCGAAGTAGGCCCACGCCTCGGCCGCTCCGATCTCGTGACCGACCCACTGAAAGGACGATTGCGTGCTGCCGTGTCGCAGCCAGAACTCGCGCTCGAGCAACGACGCAAGCAGCGTAGCCGCATCAGCGTCGTGCTCCAGCCGCACGCGGCGTTTGTGGTTGTGACTCAGTTGGGCCTCGACATCCTCGGGGATGAAACGCAGGGCGACTTCCATGCGAGCCTCTCGCGGCAGCCACTCGGCCTGCGCGCTTGCGACATGATAGGGATGGGCGTAGG
>CAZVEM010000092.1:0-17774 GCA_964626165.1 uncultured Nannocystaceae bacterium | reverse complement strand
GAGCCTCAATGAGCTCGTCGGTTGTCCACATGCCGCTTCCAAGTTCGGCGGTCAGACCGTGGCACTCAAAGCTTTCGGACTGCTCCATCGTTGGCGTCCGGCGGCTCGCGAATTGTGCGCGACTAGCGGCGGAATTCGGGGGTCATCGCAGCCCAGGACTCACCTATCTTGGAAAGAGGATCGAACTGGATTCACCGGACGCCTCGCTGGGTTCACAAGACACCTCGCTGGGTTTGCCGGACACCTCGCTGGGTTTGCAAGACACCTCGCTGGGTGCGCGGATCAACGCGCTGGGTTCGGCGAGCTGCCAACCCAAGAGCTGCGATCACCCAACGGAGAATCGCCGATCACCCAACCCTGGCCCGCCGAGCAACTCGCTGGATTTCGCCCACCACCTCGCTGGGTTCGACGAGCTTCTCGCTGGGTTTGCTGAGCAGGTCGCTGGGTTCGCCGAGCACGTCGCTGGGTTCAGCAAGCAGGTGACCGGGTTCCGCCAACTGCCACCCAGAGACCGTTCGTCACGTCGCTGGGCTCGTCGATCGGCTCGCTGGATTCGCCATGCGGGTCGCTGGATTGAGAGACCTGCGTATGCAGATCGGCGGATCGGGTCGCTGGGCTGCGCAACGTGGCTGCCGAGGATGGCCGACCTGCTCGTCGTCTCCGCACCACTGCTCGCTGACCCCGAGGATCGGCGCAGCGTGGTGGAAAATCAGGGTGAACTGTCCCCAACAGGTCGAGCTGAGCGGAGCTCAACTCGACGGGCGCATCTTCTCGGCGAGGACGCTCCTTCCACTCTTGCAGCGCTCCGTGCTCCTCGGGCGGCGACTCACGTGCGTCTTGCGCCACTGCGCCGCCCCACGTCGACAACGGCACGTCGGGTCCTTGGACCCCCGCAGCAGCCAACAAATCTCATCCCCGCCGAGCTCCACCTGCTACCCCCGCTCCGCCCCACACCTCACTGAGGCACAAGCTCCACCACCAATCGGAGCGCCGAGGTTAGCCATGCAAGTTGCAGGTCGGCGGCGGCTTGGAGTTCGCGGCGGGTGGCTTCGAGTTCTTCGCCGACGTTGGCGTTTGTGAGTGTGGGAGCGCGCCATTGACTCTTTGATCGAATGACCCAGGCGCGTTCGACGATCTCGAGTGAGACGGAGGTTTGGCCAACGCCGCCGCAGAGCTGTGCGGTGAGCTCGAGGAGGGCGGCGATGCGGCGACGTTTGTCTTCGTCAAGGCCGGCGGTGGCGGCCTCAAGTGCTCGGGTGCGGGAGGTGGCGCTGCCCAGGACGCCAAGATCGAGTTGGGAAAAGGCCACCACCCTGCCCTCGTCGATGCGCGCAAGGAGTCCCTCGTCAAGGCCGGACTGCACACCGTCGGGGGGCGCCATGACCCTTGTCGCGATCTCTTGGAGGCGTTGCTGCGGCACGGCAAAGAGGGCGATGGCGACGCGGTCAAAGATCAGGATATCAACGTTGGGGGCGACTGCGTCGCCGAGCATGGCAAAGGAAGCCTCGAGCCCACCAAGCTCAAGGTGCAGGCGCTCGACGCTGCCAGCGGTGGTGGAGATTGAGTCGTAGCGCATGCTGACCGAGAGCTGCACGGGCCACGACATCTCGATGGGCTGGTTGCCAGCGGCGAAGCTCGCGAAGGTCAAGGCGGTCCGCAGGGACGCAGGATCGTCGATGCCGATGGCGAGGGCTTGATGGCCGGCGACGGTCCCGACCATCATGTCGCCGCTGAGTGTCGCGGCGATGGTCGAGAGTGGCGCACCAAGTTGGGCGAGCAGCTTGGGTGAGATGCGGGTCGCGAGCAGGACGGCGTCACCGGGTTGGACAAGATCGGCGAGCGTGCGGCCGACCCGGTCGCCTTCGACAATGGCGGTGAGCCAGCTCGGTGGCGTGAACTCGGTGACGAGCGTCATCGAGTGCTCGCCAAGCTCAAGGCTCAACGCCATCGGGCCGGTGACCTCTGCGGGTCCGGCCCCGAGTCCAGCGATGACGGCCGCGGAGGACATCTGCTCGGCCACCGTGGTGCCGAGCGCCTTGACCCTCGCGTCGGCCATGCGGCCGGGTCGGTACTTGGCAGCCACGCCGGGCGTGGGGCTGCAGGCGACATAGCCGAGGACATCGCTGGCGACCGCACAGCGATCACGCACGGCGGTGTTGGTCATGCCCGCTAGCAACGCGAAGGGTGCGATTGCGCCGAGGTCTTCAAGGGGCACCAGCACCACCCAAGAGTCTCGGGCGACGCTGAGCATCACGCCGCGTCCGGGCTGAAGATCGAGACGATTCAGCAGCGCCAAGAGCGACGCGGCGCTGCCTCGGTCTCGCGCCGCGAGCATCATGGTGTCAAACCACGACTCCGAGCCGCCGGTCGCAGTCGCATCCGGTGCTTCGGCGTCGCTTGGGGGCTGCGCTGCTTCCTCGCCTGTGCCGATCGCTTGAAGCAGTCGCTTGGCCGCGTAGACAACCACTCGAGCGTCACGCACCACAACCCAAGCCACGGCGTCGGCAGGGACAAGGTCCAGTCCGTCGCGTACGGGAAGTTGGAGGATGCCGCCGCCGGGGGCACGCAGGAGACTGAGCCAATCGGCTTGGGCCTTCGAGCGTTCTTCGTTGACCTTTGCTGCCGTTGCAGGGTCGAGCCCGTCCTCCTCGCGCAGAGGATCCAGCGCGGGCTCGTCGCGCGCGGTGGCACGTTGTGCACTCGCCTGGGTCGCGTCCTCCACGGTCGGGCGTGAGCAACCGAGGGCCGCGGCGAGGCTGACCAGAAGGGAGACGCAGAGGGTCCGGGAGCGGTGCAAGACCGCTGGGTATCGCCCGGTGCTCGCCATTCGCGCCCGGATCCAAGAATAGCAAGCTCAGGCGGTGCTGCTGCGATCAATCACATCGCGAATTGCCGGGGCAGGACAACTTTCTTTTGCGGGGGACGAACTACGTCGCATGTCCAACTCCAGCAAGCCGACACGTCCCACGGTGCGAGCGGTGCCCGAGGCGCTTCGCGACCTCTTTCCCGGCCGCCTGGCCTCGTCCCACCCTCCTGATCCGCGCAGCCCCTACCCCCTCGCTGCGCTCGAACGGGGATCGCTCAGCGAGCGCGCGATGGAGGAGACGCAGGAGCTGACGACCTGCTTTCGCAAGACGGCGCTGCGGCTGATGCAGCCTGCCGTGACGCTGCCGCAGCGTCTGTACGTGGCCTGCGGCATTCAGGCGATGTGGTCGCGGGCATTGACCCAGAGTGGGCTGCAGGCCGATCCAGAGCTCTGGTCTGCGGCCGATCCCATCGACCGCCGCGCCACTCCGATCTTTGCGACCAAGGCCCCGCGACCGCAGGACTGCTACCGCGCCGCAAGCGGACAGCACTACGATCACGACCATCTCCTCCTGACCGAACTCGACCTCTGCGACAGCGCACGCAATCGAGCATCGGCGCGGCTCTATCGCAGGGAAGGTGATCGCGTTCGCTTGCTTGGCCGCTGCGAGTCCGTCGGCGAGCTCCATCGATTCCTCGAGTGGATCGCTTCCGTGCCCGAGTTCGTCCTCGCCGCCATGGGGCGCGACCGCGTCAGTCCGGGTTGGCAGACCCTGCTTGGATGCGATGACGTCCTTGAGGCTTGGGCACTCTTGGCTCAGGAAGGGCACGAGCTCTTGGAGCGCGTGGGCCTGGATGCGCAGCCCGTGCACGAGAGCATCGCGGCGCGCTGGAGCGCCGGGACCTCCTCACGTCTCGACCACGCGGCGTAGCAGCCGTAGCGATCGTAGGGGAGCGATGACGCCGGTGAGTTGACGCTCAAGCAAATGGCGACAAGGGCGATCTGTTAGGCTCCGCGGATGATCTTAGCGCCCACCCGATCCAGCCGCGTCCTCTGCCAAGCGGCGGCCGCCTCACTCTTGGCGCTCTTTGCCATCACCGCCAGCACAGCCAGCAGCGGATGTACGCCCAGCGCCAATGAGTCGCAGCGCAAGCTTGGCGATGGCGGCGAGGTGGGCGATGCCGAGTCGGGCGGGGGCCAAAACAAGAACAAAAACAAAAACAAGAAGAACAAAAAGAAGAAGGCACCCGTCCCTGCCTTCACCGTGCACGAGTGGGGTCTGATTGGCACGGGGGTGAACCGCAGCTCGGGCGTCGCACTCGCAGGGGGACCGCAAGCGGTCGCGCGACCGCTGGGTCTTGATCCGGGGCCAGCTCTGAGACCAGAACCTGGACCCGAGCCCAAGCTCGACAACTCAATGCTTGAGGAGGGAAAGCCGGTCATCTACCTGCATCTGATCGAGGGCTCGCCTGTCGACGTGGAGATCACGGTTGCGGGCAAAGGCGCGAAGTTTCATGAGCACTGGCCAGATGCCGTGCAGACCAGCGGTCCAGAGCGCGAGCGCCTGACCTGGAAGGTGCACGCGACCAAGGAGAACAAGTGCAACATCACGCCGATCCCAACGGCCACCGACGCGCGCTGCCTTGATCTCGCGGATGGATTTTGCGAGCTCGCGATGCTGCCCAGCTACCGCACCAGCGACGCCGCGTGCCTCAAGAGTGACCAGCAACGCAGCGACCTGCTCTTTTATCGCAGCGGGCTCCCGGGCGCGTCGCTCTCGCTGCAGGCCGTCCGCGGAGAGGATGGAGTGCTTCGACTCGCGCGCTCAGAGTCCAAGACGGCTCCTGGATCGATGCTTCGCGTCGTGCGAAGCGATGGAAAAGTCAGCGCGTATGAGATCGCGCCCCCTGCATCCGGGGCATCGATCGCGCTTGGAAGCCCCACCGCACCGGAAGGCACCTTGGTCGCGGATCCGGCAGAGTGGCTGCGTGCGCAGCTCGACAAGACGGGCCTGAGCGGACCGGAAACCGACGCGTTCTTGCGCGCGTGGGAGCAAGAGCTCCTCGGCACGCAAGCCCCCGCGGCAGGGCGTGCGCCGGTGGGCCTCGCCGGCAGCAGTGACGAGCTGATCTTTGTCGTGCCGCAAGCCGAGGTGAATGAGCTCATGCAGCTTCGCATCAAGCCCAAGCCACAGCGTGTGGTCCGGGCCTTCCTCGGCTACATCGACCTCACCTAGCGCGGGGCGCTTGAGCAGCCTGCTAGGCGCTCAGCGCCGTACGCAGCGTCGCCACGACCTCATGCGCCTCGTCGGCCGTGAGGCACAGCGGCGGACAGATGAATGCCGTATTGCCGCGCGAAGGCACATAGAGCCCGTGCTGATGAAACTTCGCCTGGAAGTCTTTGACCGGACCTGACAGCTCCAGCGCGCGCATCATCCCCAGTCCGCGTGTGGACACGGCGTGCGGGAGTTCTTCGACCAGGCGCTCGAGCCCCTGCCCGAGCAGCGCGCCAACCCTGTCTGAATTTTCGACCAAGCCCTCGTCACGCAGCACCTCGATTGAACCGATCGCCGCGGCGCAGCTCACCGGATGGGCATAGTGCGTCAGACCGCACCACAACGTCTGCTCGTCAAAGAAGTGGGCGATGCTATCGCTGACCATCACGCCCGCCAGCGGTGCATAGCCAGAGGTCAGCCCCTTCCCGATCGTCATCAGATCGGCGCGTACGCCCCAGTGGTCGCGCGCAAACCAGCGGCCGGTCCGACCAAAACCCGCGAAGATCTCATCACAGATCAGCAGCACGCCATGGCGATCGCAAAGTTCGCGGACACCGGGCCAGAAATCGGCGGGCGGCACCTGCATCCCGTTGGTCCCGGTAAAGCCCTCCAAGATGACCGCGGCAAAGGTCCCCGGCGCGGCCGCGTCCAAGATCGCACGCGCGCTGGCCAACCATGCGGACTCGCTTGCACCCTCCTGTGGCGGAGGACATGGGAAGGGATCCGCGATCACGGTCGGCGCGGGTTGCCCCACAAAGAAGGGCTCGCGCCGCGGATCGCCAGAGAACTCGAGCACCGCCAAGGTCGCGCCGTGATAGCTGTTCTGGCGCGCGAGCACGCGTGAGCCGCCGGTCACAAGTCGTGCGATCTTCACCGCATTTTCGACGGCCTCGCTGCCTCCCGTCGTCAAGAAGGCCTTGGCCATGCCGGTGATCTTGGCGAGCTCTTCCGCGAGACGTGCCCGGACCGGCAACAACACGTTGGGGCCCGCCGCAGGCAGCGTGTCGAGCTGCGCCTTCATGCGCTCGATGATGTGCGGATGACGATGGCCCGCATTGACGTTGTAGACCTGACTCTCAAGATCCCAAAACCAGCGACCTTCCGCCGTCTGAAAGCGGGCGCCGCGTGCATCCACGATCTCAAGAGGGGCTGCGTGTTGCTGCGCCGACCAAGTCGTAAAGAGGTGCGCACGCTGCTGGGCCTGCCAGCCCTGCGTGACCGCAAAGGGATCCTGCTGCGCGTTGCTTTGTTGAAGTTGCATGGAAGTCTCAAGCTCCAGTTCAGTGCTGCGGACGTGCGTGCGTGCGTGCGTGCGCAAGTGCAGCGAACGCAGGCCAGGGTGTGTAGTCCATCGTGCTTGCGGGCGCGGACCAGCGCGCCTTGGGGTCGGCAGAGCCAGGTCGTTCACTGCCAGCCGACACCTGGCAAAGCGTCACGCTCCGGGCCAAGAGCTGTGCGACGCACAGTGTCCACGGCGGCTCTGCACTGACCCTTGCGTCCGCTAGGCCGCTGGCACGACGCCGTGCGTGGGGTGGTGAACTTGAGACCTCGGCCAAGAACGCCAAAACTTGCGCTCCGCTGGCGGGGCGCGTCTGGGCATAGATCGTCGTGGCGTCGATCGTGCGATCAAACGACGTCGATGCCGCGACCACGCGCTCGCCGGCACGCAGCACCGGATCAAAGGCATGGTTGGCGTGCAAATGGGCGGTGCGAGCCCCCTTTTGCGTGCGCACGACCTGGCCACCGGCACACTCCATACCGGAAAAGTTCTGCGCGTCGACGATCGCGACAAAGCGACCTCGTAACGTCGCAAGCTCGCTCGCCGACTCAACGTCCTCCACCCGTGGGTAGCGGAGGAGCTGGCGATGCACGACCTCATGAAACACCGCATCGGGCGGGCTGTGTTGAGTCCTCGCGAGGCTGGCACTTGCGATCAGCAGGCCCGAACGCGTCAGCAATAATGAACCAAGACCACCCGGCGCAGCGATCACCAAATAGGGCGTGGCATCACCGGGCGGCACTGCGACAAAGACGGAGAGTATGGCCTGTGATGCTTGCGGATCGGGACGAGGTGACATCTGCATCAGTCCAGATTCGCGCCGCGCAAGGCCAAGCACGGGGCCGTCGGGCCCTTGTACGAACAACAACAAGGTCTCTTCGCGCCACTGCGCCGCGACCATGGCGGCATCGCCAGCGCCCCCGCCCGGGCCAGGGACGCCGCCCCTTGCCGATCCAGCCGCGCCCACGCCAAAAGTCTCATAGACCGCCTCGGGTGAGGCGCTGAGCCATACCAGAAGCGATGCATCCACAGCGGCACCTGTCGCAAGGCCGCTCAGCTCTTCAGCGACCGGTCCCGGACCGTTCACGGCGTTGGCGTCGGCGCGGGCATCCGCGGCCGCGACGCGCTCAAGCATCTGGCGCCCCCCTGCGTGCAGCATGTCCTCGGACACGCCGAGGGCTGCACATTGAGCAATACGCTGCGCGAGTCGAGCTTGGATCGCGCCGCGCTCACGTGCGCCTCTCGACCGACCACGCTCCGCCGCGTCGCCCTGATCGATCGAGAGTTCGGGGATCGTGTCAAAGGCACGCTCCCCGTGCTGCGGGGCCTCGCTCATGCGCCGGCGCACACCGCCGCGATGGCGGCCTCCAGCGCCTCTCGCACGACTCCCTCGATCTCGGACGCTTCAATGTCGAGCGCAGGCACCAAGGTCAGCACGCCCGGCGCTCCGGTACCGAGCAAGAGACCGCGCTGTGAGCACGCATCACGCAGTCGTTGCGCGGTCGCGGCATCTCGTAGCGTGAGCGTGCGGTAAAGGCCAAGACCGCCCAGCACGGCGCCACCGATCGGCTCTAACTTGCCGCACGCCTGCGTCAGCAAGGAGCCAAGCGCCGCTATCGCGGGTGCGAGATCAAGGCGATGTGCCGCCCGTAGGACCTCGTGCGCGCGGATCGAGGAGACCTCATCACCGTCCCAGGTGCTAATCAGCGTCAGCGGCTTGGCCCAGAAATAGCGCTCGTTGGTCAGCACGTGGCCGACCTGGCCGCCCGGATACCACAGCACCATGTCCGGCTGCGCGGCGTCGGAAAGACCATCGCTCGCCCAAGCGCCATGACCGTTGCGATAGCCACCACTGCAGGTCTCGACATAGACCAGCGGGATATCGTGTCGCTTGGCAAAGGCCGCGAGTCGGGACGCCGCTGCCTCGTCCAGCACCACGCCGGTCCGCTCTTGTACAAGCTCGGCCACGATCGCGAGTACAGAGTCGGCGCCCACACGCGCGACCCATGCCTCTGCCGCCTTCTCAAATCCCTCCGCGTCCAGCGATGGATGCGGCACGTGGGGCCAGTCAAAGAGGCCAAAGGGCGCCGCGAATCCATCGCTGTCCGAGAGTGAACGCGCCGCCGCGGTGGTGTGCCCGACGTAGCCACCCCTCAAGCCGATCGCCGTTTGAGCGCGGGGTCGACTCAGTCGCAGGCAACGCAGGCCCTTGTCGACCATCTCGTCGCGCGAGCTGGTGAAGTACATGTGCTTCATCGCGCGCGGCCGCATCATGCGGAGATGCTCGACATACTGAACGACGTCCGGCGTTGCCCAGTTCGACATGTTGACGCGGCTGGCCAAGGGTCCGACCCACTCGCGATCGGCGAGTGCCCGTGGCGAGGGTCCCAGCGGTGACTGCAGGCCCGATGCAAAGTCCAGCGGCCGACGCTCACCGCTCGGCTCGTGCAGGCCCTTGAGGGGGATGCGGTAGTAATCAGCCTGGCCGTGACCACCGTATTGGCCTTCCAATCGCGCGTGCACATAGGCGCCCAGACTCGCGTTGAGGCGCGCCATTTCCTCGGTATGACCGACGCGGTTGCGCCCGCAGATCCAGCGATAGCCTTGCTCGGTCGCCCAGTGGAGCTGCGCCTCCTTCAAGAGGCGCCCGACGCCACGGCCTTGCGCCTCCGGGATCACGGCCAGATCCGCGGAGTAGACCGCGGTCTTGCTTCCCAGTGCGGGATCGGTCGCGGGACCGGGGACCTCGGCAAACTCTTCCAGCGGGCCGGCAAAGCTAAAGCCGAGGATCTGCTTAGTCGCCACATCCTGCGCGACCAAGCCCAGGCCGGTCTCCGCAGCGCGGCGCAGCTTGCTTTCCGGATCGACGCGCTCGGGCTCATAAACGCGGCGCTGAATGTGCATCAACTCTGCGTAGTCGGCCTCTTCCACGGGGCGGATATGCACGGGGGCGCGCGGCTTGGGCGGGCTTGCGCCCTCCGCCTCCACCACGGCAGCGCTGGGTTGATCGATCCGCACAAGCGCTTGCCCAATGCGCGCGAAGAGATCGTCGAGCTCATGGCGCTTCCAATGCGCGCCCAGGCGGAAACGGATCGTCAGGTCACCGGCGGGGTACGTCCAAAAGCCTCGAGCAATGCGCTGGGCCATCAAAGCGTCTCGCATCGCCGCGCTCGGGAGATCAAAGGCAAAGGTCGTGCCGGCGTAGCGCGGTGATTTCACGATATCGAAGCGAGCCGCGAGCTCCATCAAGTGCGACACCATCACCTGCTCCACGGCGCCCTGCTCGGCGGCGTGCTGCAGCTGGATGTATCCGCGCAGCGCCGAAGCGAGGGAGACGTCGACCGGCTCGGGATCGGGCCAGCGAGACAGCACCACGCCGGTGCCGGCCTTCTTGGCACAGGTCAGGAGATCCGGCGAGCTGGCTTCGTCTTCGCCGAGTCCAAATCGCTTCCACCAAAAGAACTGACCGCCGGTAAAAAAGCCGGTCTGGACTTCGTCCACGATCAGCGGCAGACCAAAGCGACGCGTCAGCGCGCGCACACCTTGCGCAAAGGCGGCCGCAAGGTGGACGTCGCCGCCCTCGGCCTGCATCGGCTCAAGCAGTACGGCATAGAGCTCTTCGTGGCGCTCTTGCAGCAGTTTCTCGAGCACCTCTAGATCGGTGGGCGCAAAGATCGCTTGATAGCCCTCAAGCTCAAAGGCGGCGCGCTTTTCCGGATTCCAGGTCGCCATCAACGACGCGAAGGTGCGACCGTGAAAGCTGTTCTCAAACGCGAGCACCCTCCGGCGCTTCTGGGTCGCCTCGCCCGCGCCAAAGCTCAGCCGTGCCAGTCGCATAGCCTTCTCGTTGGCCTCGGCTCCACCTGCGGTCAGAAAGCTGGCGTAGCGTAGGCCGGCAGGTGCAGCGGCGAGCAAGGCCTGGCCATACTGCTCCAAGATCGGATGCCCTTCGCGCGTGGTCGGGTTGGCCCACAAGACCTCATCAAAGTGCCCCTCGTAGACCGCACGAAGCAGCGGGTTGGAGGCAAAGCCATGGGTCAGCGTCGCGATCTGACTGCAGGCGTCAAGGAGCACCATCGGCGACTCGTCCACCGTGACCATCCACGGCCCGATGCAGCGGCGAGGATCGAGCACCTGAGCCTTGCGCTCGATCGGTACAAAGTGCTCCGCGTGCAATCGATCGAGCCACGCCTTGGACTGCGGGAGATGGCCGCCCTCGGGCAATCGGACCCCGCGGCTCCATCGGCGCAGTGGGGCGTCGGGCGCGGGAAGTTCGGCCCGCTGTGCCATCTCAAGCTCCACAAGCGCGGCGCCAAGCTCGGCCGCGGAGGGATCACTTCCGGGCGCCGGACCTGCTGCGAGGTCGCGGTCACCAGTGCGTGCGTGCTCGGCCGCGGGATGACCTGAGCCATCTGCAACGGAGTCGGATCTCGCGGGGTCGGGGCGCTGTGTCACCTGCGCAGAGTAGCGCGTGCGCCTTGCGAATCTGTGGTGCTCTTGCGGCGGATTACCTACCGGCCGGCAGGCAGGCGCTGCATGGCGGACTCACCCGCCGCGCTGGGGCGGCGCTTGACGCCCCGGGGGCATCTCATCGCGCGATCGGACTGCTAACATCCGCCTGTGGCGCGCTTCGACCTCCACGCCGCCTTCTTCGGCGGACCCGGGTTCACGCTCTATCACGCGTGGGGGCCCAATAGCGCCCTGCCCTTGGCGCCACACTTCCATGATGAGTACTTGATCTGTGCACAGCTGCGCGGTGTGGAGGAGTGCCACGTCAGCGGCAAGCTCCAAGAGTTCACGCCCGGAGACGTGGTGCTGATCAATCCGCATCAAGTGCACACCGGCAACGCGACCCACACCGAAGAACTTGAGTACATCTCGCTCTACGTCGACCGCGAGGTCGTGCGCAAATTCGCAGAGAGCGTGGGCGCGGCCACCGACGCGCCCGAGTTCACGCAGGTGCGGGTGCATAACGATCCCGTGCTGGTGCATCGCCTTGAGGAGCTGCTCGCGCTTGTGCGCGAACGGGACACTTCCAACCTCTATCCCTACGCGAGCGCGCCCAGCGAGGATGACGTGGAGCCCATGTCTCGCTTGCTCAGCAGCCGCCAGGTCGCCCCGGCCTCGGGCGCTTCCGGTGGGGCGGGTGAAGCCAAAGGTGAAGCCAAAGGTGGGGTCGAGGGCGAAGATGCGCGCGGTGGCAAGAAGGACGCGGAAGGCCCGCGTCGCCAGCCGGTCACGGCCGTCATGCGCGGCCCAGAGCTCGCCCAGGTGGCCGAACGGCTCGCGCTAGAGAGCGCGCTCAATGCCGTGCTCGCGCAGGCCTTTGAGTCCTTCTCCAATCTGCGCCGACCGATGCTGCGCTCAAGCAATCGCGTTGGGCATCGCAAGATCGCCCGCGTCATCGAGCACCTGCGGGCGCTGCCACCTGCTCAGGCGGCGACCCAAAGCCTTGATGAGCTCGCGGAAATCTCCGAGCTCTCCAAGTTTCATTTCCTGCGGCAGTTCTCGCAGGTGATCGGGATGACGCCGGGTGCCTATGTGCGGACGCTGCGGCTGTGTCATGCGGCACGCAAGCTGCGAACCTCCGACCTACCAATCCTCGACATCGCGCTCTCGGTTGGCTTTTCGGACCATCCCAGCTTCTCGCGTGCATTTGCCCGCCACATGGGCATGACGCCGAGCGAGTATCAAAACCTCGGGCCGCTGTAGGGGGCTACTTGCCCGGAAGCGTTACGCCTCGGCACTCTCCAGCGAATCTCGGAGGGCGCTGAGGAGGACCTCACGAGCGCTCGGCGACGCGGCCGAGCTAAGTGCGTGCCCGGTCGGCACGTGCTCAAGCACAAAATCGATGCCGTCCTCGAGGTCGCTGAGCACCTTGATCGGCTGCTTGGGCCGGGACAACAGCATCATGGTGTTGAGAAAGGAGCGAACCGCGGCCCCCACAAAGCCCGTGATGAGCACGACGTGCGCCGTCGCAAACGCCCAGGCCTGCGACTCACGTGTGATCGCGGCGGCCTCGTTGCGAACCTCGTTGGTAAAGGTCGGGACCCCCCGGAAAATCACGCTCAAGAAAACGTACCCGTCGGGATAGCGGGCGCGCAGCTCATGCGTGAAGCCCCGCAGGACCACGAGTTGGGCCATCTGGGGTGCCTCGTACCAGGTCACGAAGGCGACGCCGCCAACATCGACGCAGCACAGCTTGGCGTCGTGATGAAAGGTCACGGCGTCGGGCATAGGTGGAGCATGGCGCGTTCTCGCGCAACTGCAATTTGTCCGCAATTTCGCGGAGTTGTGACGCGCCCCGGGGGCATCTCGCGTTGTAAGCGCCGCGGGCACGGCATTTGGGGTTGTGAAACCGGCCCGCGGGTCCGACAGTCCGACACACGATGGCGCCTCTGGATGTCTCGACCCCGCCCCCTGCCGCTGGTCCCCCCCCGAAGGGGACGATCCCGGTCCGCGAACGCCCGGGCGTGAGGCAGTCGCTGGCGGCCCTCACTTGGTTCGGCGCGTTCCTGACCCGCGCGCGTACCGTGACCGCCAACGCGCTCTTCCTGTTGATCGGCATCTTCTTGGTAATCACGCTGACCTGCGGCGAGCCCTCCAAGGTTCCCTCCAAGGCGGCCCTCGTGCTCGACCTCAACGGCGCGCTGGTGGAAGAGCAAGGCTCGGATCCCTCCGCGATCTTTATGGGTCCGCTCACGGGCGGTGCCCCCGGCGAGATCAGCGTCCACGACGTCATCCGTTCGATCGACTACGCGAGCACCGACTCGCGCATCGAGGTGCTCGTGCTCGAGCTTGGATCATTCCAAGGCGGCGGCATGTCCAAGCTCCAAGACGTTGGCAAGGCGCTGGCGCGCTTCCGCGACAAGGGGAAGAAGGTCATTGCGTACGGCGATGGCTACTCCCAGAGCGCCTACTACCTCGCATCGCATGCCGATGAGATCTGGGTCCACCCAATGGGCGAGATCATGCTGGAGGGTCTCGCGGTCTACCCCACCTACTACAAGGGTATGCTCGACAAGCTGATGGTCGACGTTCACGTCTTCCGCGTCGGCACCTACAAGTCCGCAGTTGAGCCCTACATCTCGACCGAGATGAGCCAAGCGGCCAAGGAGGCCAATCTGGAGTGGATGGGCGACCTGTGGCGCGCCTACGAGACCGACGTTGCGGCCAACCGCCAGATCAGCGTGAGTGCGCTCGACGCCTACGTGCAGGGCTTTGATCAGCGCATCCGCGATGCCAAGGGCGACGGCGCGAAGGCTGCACTCGATGCCAAGCTGGTCGACAAGATCGGGTATCGCGATGAGGCCGAGGCCGCGATCGTGGCGCTTGTCGGCGAAAACAAGGACGAGGCGACGATGAAGTCTGGCCTCTCCTACGCCCACGTGCGCATCAAGGACTACGTCAAGGTCGCGCGCGAGGACTTTGACGGCAAGAACACCGCCACCGATCGCATCGCGGTTGTCGTCGCACGTGGCGTCATCACCGACGGCAACGCGCCTCCGGGCAGCGTCGGTGGCGACTCCACGGCTGCGCTGATCCGACAGGCGCGCAAGACCAAGGAGGTTAAGGCGATCGTGCTTCGCGTCGACAGCCCTGGCGGTAGCGCCTTTGCCTCCGAGGTCATCCGTCGCGAGCTCGAGCTCGCGCGCAACGATGGCAAGGTCGTCGTCGTATCGATGGGCAGTGTTGCAGCTTCGGGTGGCTACTGGATCTCGACCGCGAGCGACGAGATCTGGGCCGCTCCGACCACCATCACCGGCTCGATCGGCATCTTTGGCATCATCCCGGACGTCTCGAGGGCACTCAACGAGCACCTGGGCATCCGCGTCGATGGTGTCGCCACCTCGCCCTTCGCGGGCGCGAGCATCGATCGCCCGCTTGACCCGCACGTCGCCGTGGTCATCCAGGCCTCGATCGAGCGGGGCTATCGCGACTTCCTCACCCGCGTCGGCAATGCACGTGGCATGACCCCGGAGCAGGTCGATCCGATCGCACAAGGTCGGGTGTGGAGTGGCGAGGATGCCCACCGCCTTGGCCTGGTCGATCAGCTCGGCGGTCTTGACGACGCGATTGCGTCGGCGGCCAAGAAGGCCGGTGTCGACAAGTACTCGGTCCACTTCATCGAGCGTGAGCTCGACTTTGGCGAGCGCTTCATCAAGAGCCTGCTCGACGCACGCGTCGTCTCAGTCGGCCTCAGCAAGCTGGGGCTGGGTGACTTCCACCTGGGCCACGAGCAGCAGCGCGCGATTCAGTCGGCGCTTCGTCAGGGCCTCGATATCGCCCGCCTCGACGACCCGCACCACGTCTACGCGATCTCGTTCCTCCCCTACGACTGAGCCCGGTCGGGTTCACTCTTCGACGTTGCGCGCCAGTGCAGCCGCGGCTGTGCTCGGCGTCGCAAGGGTCCAGGTCGCCGCGAAATTCTCCTCAAGGTTGTCGTCGCCGTTGACGACACCGCGCCGCAGGATCTCGAGCTTCTTGAAGTTGACGTCGAGCTGCGACCATCGGGCGGCGGCACGCAACAAAGCGAGTTCGCGACGCGCGACCCCGCCATCGACGATCACCGCCGCGATCAGGGCGCGCACACCCACCCGCCGCGTGGCCTCATCGCCGTCGCGCAGCGCCCCGAGATACTTCGCAGCCGAGTCCAGTTCGTCAATTTCGCGCAGCTCCGCGAGCGGACAGAGGGTCCGCAGCAAGGTCGCGTGATTGGGATGAAAGTCCCGCGTGCGAACCACAGCGCACGCGACCGCGCGCGCAGCGAGCTCTCGACTCGCTGCAGTGTCGCCGTCTTGCGCATAAACGAGGTCGCGCAGCTCGGTCGCGAGCGAGGGCCCGATCGCACGCAATCGCGCTTCACGAATCACACGTCGGCACACGATCGCGTCCCAAGCGGCCGTGACCGGCACCGCGATCAGCGGGATGTAGCTACGCAGCGCGGCCCGCCCTGCCACGCGCGCGATCAGGAAGCGCAGCGCAAGGTTGGTCAGCCCGACCTTGGCCTTGTAGACGATCGCCGCCGCGATCAGCCGCAGCCGCGAGGAATCGCGGTGGGGATCGATGCCAAAGGCGGAGTTGGGCGGATTGGGGATCTCGAGCGCCGCCCGTGCCAAGGCGAGCGCGTAGCCCTCGCCATCGTCTCCCTCAAAGATCTCCGCGCCAGTGGTCGCGGCGATTTCACGGACCGTCCACAGGCCATTGCGAAAGACCATGAACACCTCAACCGCTGCGGCCACGCCCGAGACCCCGAGCACCAACGCGTAGTAGCGAATCAGCTCGTCGTGCGCGGCCGTCATCGGATCCCCGTGGACCAGTGGCAGCGCGAGCACAGACACCACCGCGGTGAGCGCCGCCGTGCCGGCACCGATCAGCGCCGCATTGGTGGTCGCGCGTCGCTCAAGCACGCGAAGTGCCGCGCGCTCGTGTGGGTTGAGGACATGGACCGCATCGCGCTCGCCCAGCACGCGCGCGCCAGTCCACTTCACCTTCAGCCACGACAGCGCGAAGGCCTCAAGGCGGGCTGAGAAGCCCTTGACGCTCCGAGACGTAGATTCCGACGCGGCCGGGGCCGGCGCTGCTGCGGTGCTCGACATCGCTGCGTCCGACGCAAGCTTGCCTCATTGCGAGAAGATGATCCGCTCCCGCCACCATCCCCGCCCCGTGAGCCACACCAGCAGCCCCGTGCAAAGTACGGCCTGGACCATCAGGGCGAGTCCCTGGACCAGCGTAACGGCGCGCCCCGACAGCACCGCCATGATCAGCTGCTGCTGACCGAGCATCGGGACAAAGGAGAGCCACGTGCTGGAAACACTCGGCTGGAGGCTAAGCCAGGTCGCGGGGAGCGTCGGGACCAGCATCAAGAGCGAGAGCCACACCTGCGCTTCTTTGGCATTGCGGGCCCGGCTTGCCAGCCACAGCTGAAGCCCGCAGGCCAAGGGTGCGACACTGGCCGCGATCAGCAGAATCGAGACGGCGACAACAGGACCCACCTCAAGCTCAAGACCGATTTGATCGAGTGGCAAGGATCGTAGCGCCAACCAGTAGCCGACCGAGGTCGCGACCACGCTCACCAAAGCAAAGACACAGGCCGCCGTCCACTTGCCGGCCGCCAGCGCGCTGGGCTGCGTCGGCGTGAGCAGCAGCGGTTCAAGAGAGCGCCGCTCTTTCTCACCCGCGGTCGTGTCGACCGCGAGCTGAAGTCCGCCAAAGAAGGCCGCGAGCACCAAAAAGAGCGGGACAAAGGCCAGCGCAACGGCGCTTCGCGCCTGTTTGCTCGCGTGATCGAGGTCCTGCAGATCGACGACGGCGACCATGGTTGGATCGACGGAGCGTCGCTGGAGTCGCGCGATCGCTTGTCGCGCGATCCATTCGCCAATCGACTTGCGCACCTCGTTGACCTCCCCCATGTCGCCCCGGCGCGAGCCGTCGTAGGCGAGCTGCACGTTCGCCGGACGCTCGTGCTCAAAGTCGTCCGCGAAGTCGTCGGCGACGACGAGATAGGCCGAGATCTCTTCGCGCTCGAGCATCGCACGCAACTCGTCGTGCCCCTCGACGATCTCGATCCGTTCGTCGGCCTCGATCGCCGCGATCAGGTCGGGCGCGTGCTCCCGCCCATCGACGCCGATCCGGATCGAGGTCGGCGCAGCCATCTCCAAGAGCGCGCGAAACGTGACTAGCAGCATCACCGGTCCCAGGAGGGGATAGAGCAGCGCGGATAGGATCGCTCGTCGATCGCGGGCACCGTCGCGCAGTTCCTTGGCCGCGACGATCTTGGCCGAGCGCAACCAGCTTGGCCGGCGCAGCACGATTCGGCTTGAGCTTGCTGCGACGGGCTCAGACATGTGCGGCGCTTTGATTCCGTTCTTCGCTCACATCTCGGGTGAGCGCCACGAATGCGTCTTCGAGGTTGGCGGTCTGCGTTTGGGCGAGCAGCTCGGGCACGCTGCCCCGCCCTACGATGCGCCCCGCGTGGATCACCGCGACGACATCGCAGACCTCCGCGACCTCGTACATCAGGTGACTTGAGAACAAGATCGCTCGCCCCTCCTCGCGCTGCTGAGTCAGCAGTGCCCGCACCGCTCGAGTCGAGTGGACGTCGAGGCCGTTGGTGGCCTCGTCGAGGATCAAGGTCCGTGGTGCATGCACCAATGCCCGTGCCAGCGCGACCTTCATGCGCTCCCCCTGCGAAAAACCGTGGACGCGACGCGATGCGAGCGACTCCGCACCGAGCAGCGCAAGAAGGCTATCGGCGCGCAAGCGCAGCGACGTCTCATCCATCCCAGTGAGGCGGCCGTAGTATTCGATGTGCTCGCGCGCGGTGAGGCGATCGTAAAGGCCAAGCGCATCGGGCAGAAACGCCGCGCGCTCGCGGAGCCAAAGGCGAGACTCGTGGTTGGCATCGATGCGCC
>CAZVEM010000091.1:0-17788 GCA_964626165.1 uncultured Nannocystaceae bacterium | reverse complement strand
CCGGCACCGGCTCCCGTTGAGCCCGAAGGCGGCGACCCGGACGAGCGGCAGCGTGGGGGCGAGGATGACCGCCCGGTCGGCCGCCAGCGGGTCGTACACGTCGAGCGCCTGCTGGCCGATGCCGGCCACCTCCCGGGTCTCGGCGTAGGTGAGGGTGACCGACACGAGCCAGTCGCTCACCAGCGGCCAGTGGTCCAGTTGTACCGCCCACAGCACGAAGTTCCAATCGGGGTTGCCGTTGGACGGGGCCTCCAGCCCGGCGAACACCGGGCGGGCGAACTTGTGGTAGTAGAACCGGACGTCGACCCCGGTCGTCGCGCACAGGTCGGCCAGCGGGGCGTCCCGGAACCCGGCGTGCAGGTACAGGACCGCCGGGGTGAAGAACGCGTACTCCCGGGCGAGCCCGCGGAGGTCGGTGGCCCGGCCCACGGGGAGCGGGTACTTGGGGATGAACCCGCGGTCGTCGAGGACCGACGGGCCGCGGGCGACCGCGCCCGGGGTCTGGGGTTTCAGCACGCCGTCCATGGCGTCTCCGGCGGGTCAGCGGTACGTGAACGTCACGGGCATGACGGTGTTGTCGAGGGCGAGCGGGATCAGGTAGTAGAGGTTGGCCATGACGTCCGCCCGGGGCAGGTCGGCAAGGTCGAGCAGGGCGACCGGCTCGGTCGGGTCCGGCGACTTGCCCTGGTACAGGACCGAGAACGGCAGCCGCAACAGGTAACAGTACACGCGGCTCGGCCTCGGCCCCGGGTGCTCCAGCGTGGCAAAGTGCGTCCAGGCCGTCTGGTCGATGGCGATCCCGGTCTCCTCGCGGAACTCGCGGTCCATGGCCGACAGCGCCGTCTCGCCGTGCTCCGTCTCGACCCGCCCGCCGATGCCGTTCAGCTTGCCGGCCTGGTTAGCCGGCCGGGCCTTCTTGATCAGCAACACGTAGTCGTTACCCGAATCCTGGCAGAACGCGAACCCGAGCACGTATTCGGTCATTGCGCACCTACGAGATGATGCCGAGCTGGGCGGCTAGCTCGACGGCGATGCGGACGTCCTGGCCGACGTTCTCGCCGGGGCCTTTCCAGCCGGCGGTCAGGGCGTCCCAGTACTTGCCGCCCTCCGGGTCCGGGGGGCGGCGGCGGGCCAGGACGTAGGGCAGGGTCAGCCCCTCGAACTCGCGGGGGCACACGGCCTCCCCGATGTCGCGGACGCCCGGGTTGTCGTACCACATGCCGAGCGGGCACGGGCGGCCCTCGGCCGGCAGGCTGCACTCCAGCCCGAGGATCTTGAGGAACAGGCGGACGTTGAAGCCGATGAAGACGACGCCGGGCCGGCGGCCCGGCTCGTCCGGCCACGCCGTCTTGTAGTGCTTGGTCAGGTAGTTGCGCACCCGCACGGCGACCGACAGCTTGCCGGCCTCGGGCGGGTGCCACACGAACTTCGGGGCGCCGAACTTGGACCGCTCCGGGGCCTTCTCGTCCCTGGCGTTGGGGTCGACCAGCTCGACCTCGGCGAAGGTGGCGGTGTACGGCATGGCCAGGGCGGCGGCCGCGAACGCGGCCTTCCGCTCGGCCACGTACGCGGCCGCCTTGGCGGCGTCCTTGTAGTGGTCGGGGACCTGGACTTCGGGGTGGGCGGCCCCCTCCACCAGCCGGGTTTTGAACCCGACGAACAGCTTCAGGGCGGGCTTCGCGGCGGGCATGGCGGTCTCTCGTCACGCGGTCAGGAGGGTGCGCCGGGCGTACCGGTCGACGTCCGCCCGGGGCACGTCGAACACGGCCGCGGCGGCGCCGACGGTGATGCGGTACGTGTCGGCGGCGAGCGAGTCGTCGACGGCCACCGCCCGGAGGTCGGCGAACGTCCGCAGCTGCTCGAACTCGGGCTGGGTCAGGTCCGGGGTCGCGGCGGCGGCGAGCGGCACCGCCCCGAGGAGCCCGGCCCCCAGGTCGTTGCACCACGCGCGGAGCCGCTTGTGGGCGTCGCCGGCGGCGGCCCCGGCGGCCCGCTCGACGAACCCGGCGGTGTGGGCGGCGGCGAGGTCGTCCGCCACGAGCAGGTCGACGGGGGCGCCGACCGCGTCGGTGACGAACACGGCGCACATGCGGGCGAGGTCGCGGCCGGAGTTGGTGCACCCGCTCCACGCCGACCGGGGGAGGCGGACCAGCCGGGCGTGCTGGTCCTCGGGCCGGGTGTCGCCGGCGCACAGGCGGACCACGGTCAGCTCGGCGGCGGGGACGAGCACGTGCTCGACGGCCTGGTCGAGGAGCCAGGCCACCGCCGGCCCCCACCCGGCCAGCACGAGCGACCGGTCGCGGCGCAGGAGCAGGTCCTCCTGGGCGGGCGTGTGCTTGAACCCGATCGGCAGGGCGGCGGCCCGGCGCTGCTCGGCGGCCTCGGCCCGGGCGGCGGCGTCGGCCTGCTGGTCGGTCTCGGTGTGCCGGTCCACGACGTCGGCGAGCCACGGCAGGACGGTGTCGGCCACGCCCCGCATGAGGGTGTGCTCGTCGAACGGCTTGGACGCCTGGAACACGGCGTACTGGGCGGCGAAGTCCGCGAACTCGACCGGGACGGTGACCGCCGGGTCGGCGTGGTCGGGGCTGCCCGCGTGGAGGGCGGCCTGGGCCTCGGCCACCGCCTCCTGGAGCTCGCGGTAGGCGACGGCGTACATGCGGCGGACGCCGATCATGGCGGCCACGGTCTGGACGACCCGGGGGTGGGTGCGGGCCAGGTCCCGATACCAGGCGGCGCACCGCTCGGTGACGACCTGGTGGGGGGTCTTGGTTTGCAGGGCGCCGGCCAGCACGGCCGAGGCCGAGCCGCCCAGGGCGACCTTCGGCTCGGCGACCTCGGCCAGCACGGCGGCGACCTGCGCCTGCTTGTCGGCGTCCGGCTTCTTGCGGAGGTAGAACTTCCGCCTGGCCGGGGTCGGCTTGTGGGTCGCGGCGAACCGCTCGGCCATGGTCTTCTTCGACTTGCCGGACTTCTTGGGCTTGTTGCTCATGGCCTCAAAACCGGTTTTGGACTACGCCGCCAGGGCGGCCTTGATCCGGCGGTTCGACTCCGCCACGCACGTCGCGGACAGGTCGTACCCCTGCCAGTTGCGGCCGTGCTTCGCGCACGCGACGCCGCTCGACCCCGTGCCGGCGAACGGGTCGACGACCAGGTCGCCGGGGTCCGAGCAGGCGAGCACGATCCGCTCCATCAGCGGGACCGGGATCTGGTTCGGGGAGTGCTTCTTGCGATCCTTGAACGTCCCGCACACCCGCGACTCCAGCCACGTGTCCTTGTCCGACCCCATGTAGGGTTCGAGCTGGTCCTTCAGCAGCATCCACGTGTCGTCCGGGGGCTTGCCGCCGGCCACGGCCCGCCTGTCCTTGTACACGGCGGCCCGCGCCGACGCCACCTTGACCGCGTCGGCGTTGAACGTGAACACGGACTTCGTCTTCGTGAACCACAGCAGGTGGCAGTGGCTCCGGCTGAACTTCTTGGTGCACTTCACCCCGAACGTGTACGCCCAGACGACGTGCTGCTTCTTGAACAGCTTCAGCTTGGTCCGGGCGGCGATGTCCACCTCGGACACCCACTCGTCGGGGACGAACACCCACAAGCTGCCGTGCGGGTGGAGGGCCTGGGCGGCGTGGTACAGCCAGTCCTCCGTCCACGTCATGTACTCGTCGTACGACTTGTTGTCGGCGTACGCCTCGTACGGCACGCCCATGTTGTACGGCGGGTCGGCGATGACCAGCTTCGGCCGGGACGGGGCCGAGGGGGCGACGCCCCGGTGCAGCGCCCGGAGGGCCTGGATGCAGTCCTGCTTAACCGCCACCTGGACTGCCGTAGGGCTCTTCGTCCTCGTCCGCGGCCCGGAACTCTTCGTCTTCGTGGGCATGGGTGTCCTTGGGTCTGGTCCGCCGGCAGCGGCGCTTCTTCTTGTCGGCCGGGTGGTCGGGCTCGGGCGCGTGGGCCGCCCCGTTGAACCCGACGATCGGCCCCTCGAACGGCGGCGGGTCGGCGTACTCCGCGTCGCGCTCCTGGCGGCCGGTGTCCCGGGCCGTGACCAGGTGGGCCGGCCACTCGCGGTCCTTATCGGCCCGGTAGTCCCAGCCGGCCTCCCGGAACAGGCCGATGACCAGGCCGACCGACTCCTCGCTCAGCTCCGGGTCGACCTGGATCGGCACGACGCGGAGGGCCAGCGTGGCGTCGGTGTAGTCCCAGACCTGGCTGGTGACGCCGAAGTACTCGCTCACCCCGGTGACGCCGAGGTCCTGGATGACGGGCAGCCGCCGGTCCGGGTCGAGGTCCGGGAACCGCAGGACGTCCGGCACCACGCCGGCGGGCAGCCACGTCCGGCGGACCAGGACGGTGAGGGTGAACCCGACGGCCTCGATCGGGACGACCACGTCCACCGGGAGCGTCGGCACGCCGGGCGGGGGCTCGGCGATCGGCTTGCGTTCGGTCATGTCTCCTTCAACTTCCCCGCCAGCTTGCGCCGCAGGTATTCGAGTATGAGCAGGGCCTCTGCCCGGTTGTGGTGCTCGGCCAGCGGGAGGTCCGCGGCCGGGTACATGGTGCGGGCCATCCGCAGGCTCGCCTTCTTGTCGGCCCCCAGGGCGAACTCGCCCTTCCACAGGTACGGCTTCTGCTCGTGGTAGCCGGCGTACCGCTTCGACTTCAGGAACAGCGGCCACATGGCGTACGCCCGGCCGAGCATGATGTCGGCGAACTTCCGCCCGCGGCCGACGGTGATGGGCACGTCCTCCAGGATCGTGTGCACCCGGTCCTTGAGCGGGGCGAGGAGCCGGAACAGGGCGATGATGCCGGCGTGGTCCGGCGCCCGGTCCTCGCCGACGATCGTCTTCCACTTCCGCCCGGCCCACTTCCCGGCCCGGTCCCGCTTGGTGGTCTTGCGCGTCTTCTGCCGCCTGGTGACGATCGTCGGGATGTCGACCACGGCGTAGAAGTCGCGGCACTTGAACGCGATCGCCCCGGTGGTGCCGGGGTCGATGGCGACCAAGATGTCGTTGCGGACCAGACTAGCCCTCCGGGCAAACTCCGTCACCGCCTCCAGGGCGGTCTTCTTGGGCGGCTTCGGGCGGGCCGGCTTGCGCGGCTTCTTGGGCCTTGACGCACGCGCCGTGGACGTGCCCGCCCGGGACCTGGCGGTAGCCTTCGCCCGTGACGATGGCGTGCCCGCAGAGCCGGCACCGGAGCTGCGTGGCGTAGCGGCCGAAGCGGCCGAGGCCGCCGAGCGCCGCCGCGGCGACGATGCCCGCGACATTGGTGGGGTCCTTACTCATGATCGCCTCTGCCCCCGGATGCGCTTGAGCCCGGCCGCCGGGGGCGGGGGCGGCGGGGCCGGTCGGTGCGTGGTGCGGGCGGCCCGCGTGTCGGCCGACGGGTACACGGGCGGGGCGACCGGCTCGGTCACCAGCCGGCCGTACTCCTGCATGAGCAGGTGGCAGCAGTACGCGTCGGTCTCGGCGGCGTGCAGGTCGGTGGGCGAGATCCCGTGCTTCTGGGCGAGCCCGTACTTCGGGAAGCAGTGCTCGTCCATGCTCGACTTGAGCCCGGTCACCCGGGTGTGGTTGACCCGGGCGAAGTACTTCCGCGGCGGCTCGTCCCGCCGCGGGTGGAACCGCGGGTTGTCGGGCACCTGGCTCGCCTTCTCGACCGCGGCCGTGTCGATGACGCGGTCGCCGAAGGAGAACCCGGGGCCGAACTTGAACCCGATGAAGCAGGCCGCCAGCATCTTCTCGTCGAACCCGTGGTTGTGCAGGACGAACGGGACGTTGCGGGCCTTGATCCGGTCGGTGAACCGGCGGACGAACTCGAACGCCTTCTCGGGCTTCATGCCCTGGGCGGTCATCAGCTCGTACGACATGTGGCACGTCTTGCCCTGCGCCGCCATCCCCTCCTTGACCATGCGCAGGCGGTTGCGGAGCCAGTGGTCGGGGGGCACGTCCCGGTTGGACCAGTCGACCACCAGGCTGAGCCGGTCGACGACCTCGCCGCCCTCGACCAGGACGTGCCCCCACTCCGTCACCACGTCCTCGTGCGGCGAGTACCCTGTGGTCTCGGTGTCGACGCAGCAGTACGTGTCCGGCCACCGGCCGTTCTGGAACAGCTGGGCGCGGAACCAGGGCGGCCAGTAGTTGGCGATCACGGCTTCCTCGGGACCGCGTACAGCCGGCCGCACCCCGTACACCGGCCGGCGGACTCGTCCTCGCCCGCGGGGGCGCAGTAGTCGTGGGCGAGCTCGCCGCCGCAGGCCGGGCACCGGACGGCGCCCGCCTCCTCCCGCCGGAAGTTCCGCCGGGCGTAGGCCATCAGGCCGAGGATGCCCAGGAGGTTGGCGAGCAGCGGGTACAAGACGACGTCGGCCGGGCGCTCCCGGTCGGCCACCGCGACGACGACCAGCACCCACAGCACGGCTAACGTGAGGCTGAGGAGGCTGGCGGCGACCACGACGGTCTTCCGCCACCGCGGCAGGTTCTTCCACCCGGGGGTCGTGCTATCCACCGAGCACCCCCTTGAGGTGCCGGATCTGGGCGATGTGGTGGAGCGCCTGCCGGGTGTTGGCCGCCAGGTGCGAACCGGCGTCCCGGTACGACACCAGCCCGACGAGCAGGTCCACCGCGGCCGGGCTCAGGGCCTCGGCCGCCTCCGCGAACGCGATCACCTCCCGCCCCGGCGGGACCGGCCCGGCCGCCGGCTTGTACTCGACCGGCGCCGGCTTGGGCGGCGGGTCGTACGACTCCGCCGCCCCGGTCGTGATCGCCGGCAGGCGTTTTAACTCCCCCACCCGCTCGTCGATCCGGTCGTACAGGTGCTGCGGTACGGCCTTCTTCCCGCTCAGCATCTTCGTCAGGTAGCTGTAGCTGATACCGGCGGCCTGAGCCATCTTGGTCGCGTTGCCGCCGAATACCTCAGAGATCCACTGCCGCAGGTGGTCCTGACGCACCCGGTTTACCGACGCCTCGATCCGCTTCTTCGCAGCGTTAGCCATCGTAGACCGTCGCTTCCGTGAACGCCCGCCAGGCCCGCCGCAGCCGATCCCTCAGCCGGTAGAGGCGGCGCTTCCAGCGGGGCATCTTCATGATCAGGGAGAACCTCCGGCCCTCCCAGCGCAGCTTCTTGTAGGTCAGGGCCGGGCCGACGCCCCCGAGGGTCGCCTCCCGTACGCCGGCCCAGTGCATCCCGAGGGTGATCTGCCCGAGGTACGCCATGACGACGACCCGGGCCGTGGGGTGCAGGTCGAGGAACCCGCACCGGGCCAGGCAGCACGCCATGGACTCCCGCGGGTTGTCGGCCTGCACGCCGATGAACTTGATGAGGGCCTGGCAGGTCCGCCCCAGTTCCTCGTCCGGGACCGAGTGGTTCCGGGCGAGCTTGGTGAGGGGCTCCCACCGCCCCTCCTCGACCGCCTTGGCGACTTCCTGGATGACGAAGTCGAAGTTGTGGGCGACGTCGCGGTCCGGGTTGTACAGCCGCGCGTCGCCCTGGCTCATCCTCGCCTGGAGTGATCCCACCGCCGGCCTCCTCAAAACCGGTTTTGACCCGGCGTAGTGTACCGGAGAGGACGGGCCGGCTCCATGTCAGGCGAGCACCTTCTCCACGATCCGGTCGACGGCGAGCTGGCTCGCCTGCCACCCCGGCTTCACCTCGTCGGTCGCCAGGCTCAGCTTCTCGACCGTGTGGGGCAGGAGGGAGTCGGGCCGCTGGACCAGCTTGGCGGCGAGGCAAATCGCCCCGCTCCGCACGAGGTTGCTCTTGGTCGGGTCGAGCGTGCGGAGCAGGTCCACCAGCTCGCCCACCACCGCCCGCACCAGCACCTTGTACATCAGGCGTACTCCTTCTCGATGTCGTCCACCATCTTCGCGTGGGCGGCCGCGCACTCGGGCGAGCCGCACAGCTGTTCCTCGTCCGCGGGGACGACGCACTCCCGCTGGCAGATCACGCAGTCCCACCGGTCCTTGCCGTACGCGAGCGGCGGCACGCCGGCGTGCGGCAGGCCGGGGGCGAAGTAGAGCATCGACTCCACGCCGGCGCCGTCGCGGCCGTAGACGTAGAAGTCTTCGTGGTCGTACGCGTGGTTGCCGCCGTCCGTGAACGCGCACCGGTACTCGGGCGGGCGCTCGTCGTCACCCGGGTCGGTCACGTAGTCCTTGAGGTCCTCCGGCGAGATCCGGTAGTCCTCGCCAAAGTCGTCGTCGTTGACGAGGATCTCCTCCGCGTCGCCCACGTACCGCGTCTCGACCACGTACTCCGGGCCGCCCGGCCAGGTCGTCGGGACCACGATCCAGACCAGGTGCCCCGGCACGTCGTCGCCCGGGTTGATGACGGGGGCCTCCTGGTAGTCCCCGTCCATCGTCCCCGGGTACGAGTACCGACTGAGCACCCGCTGGGGCAGTTGCAGGAGGAGCTGCACGACCCAGCAGGTGCCCTCCCAGCACCCGCCGTTGCGGTTCGGAAAGTTGCCGGGCGCGTGGGGGCAGGCGCGGAGGTGGGCGAGGATCGCGGCGTCCGAGCAGTCCGCGTCCTCCAGGGCGTCGGCCAGGACCGGGAGCCTATCCCACAGGCCCTCCGCCCGTATCCCACTCGCAATGGCGACCACGGCCTCCGTACGCCAGCTCGTCTCCAGCCTCGGCAGCGGGTACGGGAACAGCGTCGCCGCCTCGGCCGACTTCAGCGCTCGGGCCATCGTCGCCCTCCAGCAGGGTGTCGTCCGGGTCCGTCATGTCGTCTCCTTGTCCGTGTTACGGCGCCAGCCGGCGGAGGGTCCGGCGCCGCCGCCCGGCAGACGCCAGCGGCGGGGGTGGGGGCGGCGGCGGGGGCGGCTCCGGCGGCAGGACGCACAGGTAGAACACGCCCTCGCCGCACAGCCCCCGGTCGCACCACAGCCGCCTCCGGTGCCGCCAGAAGCGGACACCGGGCGGCCCGAACTGGTTCAAACGGGTCACGGTCGTCGGCGTCAGGTGCCCGCCGTGGTCGGCCGAGAACCGGCCGTCGGCGAGGAAGATCAGGACGCGGGTGTAGTAGAGGTTGACCGCGATCGCGTCGTACTCGCGGACGTAGGTGACGGTCACGTTCGCCGCGATCTGCGCCCAACGGTACTGGGTGCCGCTCTCGGCCAGCCAGTCCTTGTACTCCTGGTACGACCGGCACCCGGCCTTCGCCCTGATGAAGCGGGTGGCCGGGATGCCGGCGTAGGCGTGCGTCGCCGCCACCTACTTCTTCCCCTTCCTGGGCGGCGGCCCCTTCTTGGCCTTGGGGGCCGGCGGGGCCTCGTGCTTGTTGATGATGGTCTCGACCCGCTGGCGGAACTTGTCGGCGATCTTGTCGTACTGGCCGCGGACCTTGTCGAACTTCTTCTCGTTCACCCGGCTGTCGACCAGGGAGGAGACTTCCTCGGGGGTGAAGTTGTTGCGGCCGTTGGTCAGGACCTCGCGGAGCATGTAGGCCGCGATCACCTTGACGCTCGGGGTCTTCTTCTTGGGCTCGGACATGGGCTCTCGGTCTCCTTCGGGGTTAAAACCGTCGCGTTACCGACCTCAGTCCTCCTCCGCCTCGACGTTCTCGCCGCCGCAGAACGGGCAGAACTGGACCTTCTGGGCCGGCAGCGTGCCGGCCCGGGCAACGCCCTCTTTCACCTTCGGTTCGAGAACCACCTCGAACTCCGTAGCGCAGTCGATACAGTCGGCGCGGACCGACTCACCCGGCTTCGGCATGGCGACCTCCTACGGCATCTTGCGCCGCAGCTCCTTGTACTTCTCCAGCAGCGCCTGGTTCAGGGGCGAGTGCGGGTCGAGCTGCTTCTCGGGCGGGAACAGCTCGTAGTTGCGGCGGGTCACCACGTCGGCCAGCTGCCGCATCGCCAGCGGGGCGGAGTGGTACACCGCGTCGTGCACGGTCTCGGCCAGGCCGAGCCACCGGGCCGAGGCGGCCTGCTCGATCTTGTCGTACAGCTCGACGGTGTCCCACATGCCCGGCGGCAGCGGGGTGCCGAGCTCGGCGAACAGCCGGCGGCGGTAGTCCTGCTCGTCCGCCCGCAGCTCGTCCGGCTTGAGCGGGCCGGGCACGTCGCCCACCAGGCACACCTCGGCCTCGTGCAGGAGGACGAAGAACGCGGCGTGCGGCAGGTCCATCCGGTCGGCGAGCTCGGCCGCCGCCAGCGAGTGGTGGGCGACCGAGTAGAACAGCCGCGTCTGCCCGGCGTACATGGGCGTGCGGCACATGCCGGTGAACACGTCCGTGAGCATCGGGACGCCCGTCGTCCGGGACACCCGCCTGCCGGTCAGGGTCACGATGTAGCGGTCCATCACAGATCCAGGGGTTCGACGATTGTGATCTCGACCGGCGGCGTCGCCCACGTCAGGTGGACGCGGCCGTACACGTCGTGCCGGGTGAACCCGTTGCCCCACTCGGCGGTAAGGACCTCGACCAGGTCGGCGGCCCGGGACGTCGCGTCGCGGTTGACCGCCACCAGGTCCAGGTCCTTGTGCGAGTAGCCGCAGTTGACGACGCCGCCGGCCACCGCGATGTAGAACCCGGCGGCCATGGCGCCGGGTTGGACGCGCCGGACCGCCTCCAGGGCCGCGTCGAGAGTCCAGGCTGGCACGTCACAGCTCCTCGACAACTCGGGTGCGGACGGGGACGAGGTAGTAGTGCTCGATCCGGTCGCGGTCGCGGTAGTCGCCCCGCGTGTCGAACGGAACGGGCGGGTCGACCTTGAGCCCGCCCAGCGCGTGCGGGTCGAGGTCCAGGGCGAACACGGTGGCGTCTTCGATGTTGCTGACCGCCATCCAGTTGCCGGGGTTCGGGCCGGTCGTCTTGACGTAGGCGGGGCAGTCCTTGTGCTTGAGCACGACCTTCATGTCACCCGGCGGTGGTGGGCGCCGCCTCCCGCTTGGCGAGCTCGCCGCGGAGCGAGTCGGTGGTCCAGAACTCCAGGGCCTTCGGGTCGCCGGCCTCGATCTCGAACGGCTGCGTCTTCATGCCGTAGACCTCGGGCAGGCCGTTCACGAGCCGGGTCTTGGCCTTGTAGAAGATCGTGGGGAACTCGGCCGCCACCAGGTGGTACACCTGGGCGTACACGTCGCGGATCTCGGTCTCGGCGGACCGCTGGGTCCGCACCTGCACGACCTGCCGCAGCGCCCGGATGTTGCAGGACATGCCGATCTCGTTGGCCTGCCCGTTCGGGGCGATGCGGCGGATGGCGCTCGTGATCGCCTTCCGCTTGTCGAAGTCGAACGTGTCGTCGGGCACCCACCTGTAGTCCTCGGCGATCTCGGCGGCGAGCGTATCGCGGGCGTTCATGTACCGCTCCGGCGGGTCGTCCGGCTGCTCCGGGTTCGGCTTCCGTAAACCGAGCTTGCACTCGGTCAGGTAGACCAGGTCCTCGGTCTTCTCCAAGTGATCCAGCCACAGGGCCTTGACCGGGTCGAGCAGGTCGCTCCACACCAGGTCGATGTTGTCGAGCCGGCAGTAGCGGCCGCTCGTCTGGCTGTACGCCCAGCCGACCCGGTGCCGGACCTGCTCGTGGGTGTACACCCGGGAGCAGTTGGTCACGATGAAGTTGAGCTGGCAGTGCTCGAACACCGAGCCGTGGCCGGTGTCGTGGCAGCCCTCCAGGTTGGAGCGGACGTCGCGGACCCGGCTGACGTTGGCGTTCTTGCCGACCACCAGGCTCTTGTAGCACATCTTGGCGAAGACGCTGCACAGCGCCTCGCCCGAGTTCAGCCCCTCCTTGCGGGCCTGCTCGTACGTGGCGATGAAGTCGTCCTGCCTGGTGTCCTTGAGGTAGGCGAACAGGCCCTTCTCGCGGACCTCGGTGCAGCCCACGAAGTACACCTTCGGCTTGACCAGCTGTCCCATCACGTCTCCTTCCAGGTCTTGTGTAGGTGAGCTCGCAGGCGGTTCAGCACTTCGATCGACGCGCCCAGCCTGAGCAGGTACTCACGCTGGGACGGCGTACCGTACCCGTCCTTGATCAGCATGACAAGCAAAGGGTCGGTGGCGTCGTCGAGCCGACCCTCGTACTGCTGGAATGTCTCGGCCCTGCCCGGCACGGGGTGGCTCGGCACGTCCGGCTTGAGCCCCTCGTACACGTCGCGCGGGCGGGCCAGCCGGTCCCTCCCCTTTCGTGGCATCGCGCCCTCCCGGTCAGTTCCCGTCGTCGAACTGGAGCGTCGGCCGCTTGCTCCGGGCGATCTCGTCCAGCAGATTCCGCTCGGGCTCGCTGAGCCGGGCCAGGACCTTCGGGCCGACGAACCCGGCCAGCTCGCGGAGCAGGTCCGTCATCTGCACCTTGTCGTACTTGTCCGCGAGGGCGAGCAGCTCGTTCCGCTCGTAGTCCGGCAGGGGCTCGGGCTTCTCGTCCGGCGCGTCGCGGTAGTCGTTCCACCACGGCAGGAACGCGTTACGGACCTCGAACGTGCCGGCCTCGGGGAAAACGTCCTCGCGGGTCACCATCGGCTCGGCCGTGCCGGCGGCGTCCGCGTTCCGTTCGTCGGCCTCTTTCTCCTTCCGCCACGCGATGTAGGCGTCGGCCTCCTCCCTGTCCTGGAAGACGGCGACGGGCGGCGGCGAGTCGTCGGCCCCGCTCGTCAGGAAGACGGCGTGGGCCGTCTCGTAGTGGGCGTGGTCCCACGGCATAGCTAGTCCTCGTCGGGGGTCGAGATGACGCGGGGCATGCGGAACAGCGGCGTCACCCAGTGCGGGTGGCGGTCGCGGCAGAACACGCACACGCCGACCGCCTCGGTGAACCTGGCCTTCGATCCGTACGCCTCGTAGGCTTCGAGAAACCTGGTTATAGAGCCGCCCGTCGTGCACACGTCCTCGGCCACGAGTAGCCGTGGCGAGTCGGGCGTGGCGTACTTGGCCAAAGCCGCGGCGAACGGCAGGCCGCCGCGGGGCACGCCTTCGACGTGACAGAACGTCGGCAGGAACTGCACGGCGACGGCCGCCAGCCCGGCCCAGTCCGCCGGCGTGAGGGCGTCGCACTCCAGCTTCCAGGTCGACTTGGCCCCGGACGCCAGGGTGAAGTCGCCGGTCTGGACCAGGGCCGGGCGGGGGCGCACCCACACCTCGTCGACCTCCTCTCGGAGCGAGACGACCGGCCCCGGGTCGACGACCTCCGACAGCTGGAACGTGACGACCGGGTTCGTGAACTGGGCGATCACCTCGGCGGCGTGGCGCGACGGGTGGCTCATCCCGGCGGGCACGTCCGCGGGCACCCGCTGCCGCAGGGCGAACGGCCCCGCCTCCTGCATCTTTGCGACCGACCACGTGTACGGCTGGTCGGTCTCGTGGTAGCCGATGGCCGTGCCGTTGACCCGCACGGTATAGCGGACCAGTTGGAGGACCGTCACGCAGTCCGAGCGGTGCGCCTGGCCCACCCGCTGGTAGCAGTAGAAGCACTCGTCCGGCTTGCCGGCCGGGCGGATGCCGTAGTCGTTGGGCAGCACCTTGGGCCACCCGAAGGTCTTGGCGTACATCAGGACGTCTCCTCTACCAGGTCGGGGAAGAACACCAACGCCGTCCTGTCGTCCTTGAACAACGTCACCCGCTCGTTCCCGGCCCGGCCGACGCCGGACCTGGAGATGTCCTTGTACTCGCCGTAGACCTTGCGAGCCTCGGCCTCGTTGTAGCCGACGTGGACCAACCCGACGTTGCCGACGATCACTTCGTATACGTGAAGGCTCATCCGTCCCCCTTCGTCAGCCGAATCCCGCGGCACCGCGGGCACCGCGGGTCGATCTGCGCCGCGAGCTCCTCCTTGGTCGGCAGCCCGACCCACCGCACCGGCCCGGCGTCCAGGTCGATGCCGAGCTGGGCGAGGGTCGCGGCCAGCCACGCCTCGGCGAGCGAGTCGTAGCCCAGGCACGGCTCGCCGCAGAGGTTGCACTTCTTCCACAGCAGGTGCTCGATCATGTGGTGGAAGAAGCAGAACACGTCCAGGTCCGCGTCCGCCTCGTTCCCCAGCCGCTCGTACGTGTTGTGGTGTACGCACAGATAACGCCGGCGGTCACACCGGACCTCGACCGGGCCGCCCGGCCGGAAGTGCGTGGTCACGAACTCGCACCGGCCGCCGGCCAGCCGGATGCGCGCGGCCTTGCGCGCCTGCCACGCCCGGGAGGCGAGGTACGCCTTGTAGTACGCCTGCTCCCGGTCCGAGTAGCGTTCCCTGCCCATGATTTCTGATCCACTGGCACACAGGGACTACGTGTAGCGTTGTGATCCGCGTGGGCGTGCGCATACTGGCCCAGTTACGATCCGCCGGACATTCCGCGGGCGTGTCGGTTCAGGTTTAGATCCGACGCGACACCTTCGGGCCTGCCCAGTTTCGATCCGCACGGCGAGGCGCAGGTCAGGACACAAGTTCTGATCCGCCGCGGTATAGACGACCCCGACCCTGATGCTCCTGCTCTTCCGATCCACCTACGGCGCCGTGACTTTGCCCTCGTTGTGATCCGCCGGACCCAGCACCGCTCCACCTTGTTCCAATCCCGACCCGCGTGCCGGTCTTGTGGCAGTTCAGATCCGCCACGGACCACGCGGATAATGTGACGGTTCCGATCCGATGGACGCAAGGACACAAGCACTAATTCCGATCCGCCAGGACGGAGGTCCGGGGCGCGTGCCACAATCCGCAGTTACGTACGGACCTCGTCGCCGTTAAATCCTCGGCTCACAATGGACGCCCTGTGCTCGTTCCGATCCGCCGCAGGCTTGCGCGTAGCACGTGTAGTCTCGATCCGCTCAAAACCGGTTTTGACGGCCGCCCGTCCTCGGCGGCATGCGCTTCCCGAACATGACCGCGTGGTCCGCCTTCCTGGTCGGGTCGAGCGCGATGTAGTAGCCCTTCTCCCGCAACGGCGAGCGGTCCCCGCAGTGGGCGTGCCGGTGCTCGACGTAGTCGACCCTGGTGTGGTCGCCCGTGTCGCCCCACCCGTGCTCGTGCAGCCGCCGGCAGTACGGGCAGTACACGACGAGCTGGACGACGTCGGGCCGCCCCCGCTGGCCAAGGACTCGCTCGACGACGCCGACCAACACGGGGATGTCCGGCGGCACCGCCCGAACCCGAACCGGTATCTTGTTTCGCCTGGCCATGTGTCCCTCCTACTCGTCGTTCCAACACACGCAGTCCTTGTCGTCACTCCCGCACTCCCGGCAGAACTGCCGGAACGCCTCCGCCCGCTGGTCCGGCGTCAGCCGCAGCAGCTCGCCCACCACCCGGTCGACCTCGGTCAGGACGAGCGGCACCACCTTGAACGTCCCGACCAGGCGCGGGTGCCGCGCCAGCTCCCGCGAGGCGACCCGGGCCGTGGCGAACTTCGCCGCCGCCACCTTCTGGTCGACGAACTCGGGCTGGTTGGTCCCGGTGAACCTCGACACGTAGTAGCTGCCGTGCGTGATGACGAACGGCTTGGCCGCGGGCAGCGTGGCCGCCGGGCGGTCGTGACAGCGAGTCAGGTCGCGGCAGAGCTCGCACGTGCCGACGGACCCGGCGACGGACTCCGGCCACTCTTGCTCGACCCGGCACGGCTCGCAGTAGTACACGTCACACCCTCCGGTCTTGGAGCTCGACGCACCGGCACGCCGGGTCGTCCGCCCAGCACGTCTTGCAGAACGCCCGCATCACCTTGTGGCGATCGTCGGGCGGCACGTCGAGCAGCGCCCCGATCGCCTTCTGGACGTCGTCCAGCTTGTCGGCGACGATGACGAGCGCCACCGTGTTCTCGTAGAGCTCGATCGTCTTCTTGATCGCCAGCTGCGCGGCGGCGTGGTCGCTGAACACCTGGGCGCGGGCCTTGTGCGGCGTGAAGTCGAACTCGCCGCCGAAGTCCGACACCCTCTCGACGTACTCCGTCGTGACCTCGTGCCAGATGCAGACGCCCATCACGCCCTCGGCTTCTTCTTTTTGGCCGGCGCGTCCTCCCGCACCCCGAGCATGACCGGGTGGAACGGCACCGGCTCGGCCGTCTTGGTGTACTCGAAGAACTTGACCGTGATCGCCTTCCCGACCAGCTCCCGGGCCGTGGCCCCGAGCGCCCGCTTCTCCTCCATCGTCCCGCCGGCGGCCACGTCGAACTCGTGCCCCGCGGGCGTCACGCACGTGAACGACGGCACGCCCTCGAACTTGCCGCGGCCCATCTTGAAGTCGACGACCTCGAACTCGGCGTCCTGGAACGTCTTCACCTTGAGGAGCCGGTCGGACCGCTTGCCGGCCTGGTAGCCGCTGCCGCCGTACCGCAGCATGGCCCCCTCGAACCCGCGCTCCAGGAACTCGCCCTGGCAGTGCATGAGGTCCTGCTCGGACCGCACCTTCACCGTCTCGACCGGCACCAGGAGCTCGCTCCCGGAGGCGCGAACGAAGTCGCGGGTGAAGAGGCTCCGGGTCTCGAAGTTGGCGTCGCCGAGGAGGGCGTCGTAGACGTGATACTGGATCTTCTCGGTCAGCTCGGACTTCCGCTTGCACGCGCTCGAAATCTGGTTCAGCGACATGCCGTGGCAGTACAGCTCGCCGTCCAGGATGAAACTGCCGTCCATCCCGCGGGCGTGGAACTTGACGGCGGCGACGGCGCGGCCGACGGTGTCCTGGAGGGCCGCCAGCGGCTGGTTCTCGCGGCTCATGAGCCGCACCGTGCCGGTCGGGTCGACGTGGGCCAGGCAGCGGAACCCGTTCAGCTTCGGCTGGGCGAACGCCGTCCCCCAGTCGACCTTCTTGGCGTGGTCCTCGTAGACGTGCGCGAGCATGGGGAGGATCGACCGCACCGCGGCCGACTCGTCGGCCGACAGGCCGTAGCCCTTGCGGTCCTTCTGCTTGTTCCACCGGCTCTCGGCCTCGGCGCACGCCTGCTGGTACGGGGTGGTGGCGTTCCTCTTGCCGGCGTTCTTCCCCTGCAAGATGACCTCGCGGAGCTCCTGCTTCTTGCCGTCCTGGAGGCCGAACGTCGTCACCATGACGACCTGGTAGGCGCCGCCGGCGGTCTTCACCTGCCGGACGGCGATCTCCCACTCCTGCACGCCGCCCTTGGCGGTCTTCTTGAACAGCGTCGGGAACGTCTTCACGCCTGTAACCTGCCCTTCTCGAAGTCGAAATTTTCGATGACGTCCAGGAACGTGATCAGGTCCTCGATCGGCACGTCGAGGAACGGGATCTCGGCCATCCCGCCGCCGGCCGCGTCGACGAACCCGGTCTTGGTCACCCCGTCGGGGCACCCGCCCAGGTCGTCGCAGAGGTAGTCGGCCTCCCACAGGCCGGCCTTGGGGGCGTAGAGCCTAACCGGGACGCCCGGGTGGTCGAAGATCGACTTGCTGCGGGGGCGGGTGACGAACCCGCTGTCCCACATGTGCGGCACGGTCAGGGCGTTAATCCGCCGGATCAGCTTCTTCTTCTCGGCCCGGATCGTACGCAGCGTGAGCACCCGTGACATTGAACACCTCGCGGGTATGCGCCTCGGGGATGCCGAAGCGGGCCAGGTTCTCGGCGATCCGGTCGACGGAATGACTGAGGCCGCACGAGTCGACGTACCGGCCCGGCGGCGCCGCCTTCTGCGCGGGGCTGGGTCCGTCGGAGGCGTCGTAGTACGGGTCCTCGGACCACCCGCACGAACACCCCCAGGGGCCGTAGATGGTCCCGTTGGGGCCGTCGAGCACGTCGACCGACTCGCGGTAGCACGGTTCGGCGCATTTCGGGCAGTTCATGGGAAAGTCGCAGTTAGAGGTCGTAGCTCGCACTTTTGGTGCGCCATAGGATAAAGTTTTATCCTAATAAGTGAACACTTAGGGTCGGGCC
>CAZVEM010000090.1:1878-17797 GCA_964626165.1 uncultured Nannocystaceae bacterium | reverse complement strand
TACATGGAAATGTCAAGTGTGTACTTATGACACACTTGACAAACCCTCTGTAACGTGGTAACTTATATGTCCAACCTTGGCAAGAGGCAACCGAATGAAGATGACCGAAGCACGAGCATGGCGTTGGATTAAGGAACAAAACGAACTTCCGATGCGTACTATCGAAGAATTCATCTGTAACTTTCTGACATATGGAAAGATGGATGACTTCAACCTCAGTTTCCGTGTGCCGAAGCTCGTGGCAAAGTTTCAGTATCAAATGCTTGTGCGTATTTCCGCGCACATTGAACTTGATGGAGAAATGAATGGTGGAAAGACCACGTTGAATAGTCCGGGGAATCATGCTCGGGTTATCTTCTGCGAATTGATGGCGCTCGAATGTCTCTCTGAGCAACGGGCCGCATATCGCTTGGCAAAGAAGTTGAGTGTTCCCGCTCGTACTCATGATTCCATGATGTTTCTGGCAAATGCCGATGGGACGTTTTAATGAACTACGTTCCTGAATATATCAATATCAAAGTAGTGAATGACCCTGCGGTCGTGAAACTTCTTCCCGACCATACGGCCAATGAGCGATATCTTCTCGTTCGCACAATTCTTCATGCCGGGGTTGATGCCCTAGTCGAAGTCAATACACCCAAGCCGAGATAAATCATGTTCTACGAAATCTGGCAGAGGTTCCGTCTCTGGATGGTGTCTACTGCCGACAATACTCCGCTCTATGTTTTTCTGGATGATGAGCGCCGCCCCAATAAGTCTCATTGGTTGGTGGTCCGTAATCCCGAAGATATGATTGACCTTCTGCTTTTGAAGTGGAATGATATCGTGGCCGTCTCTCTTGACCACGATTTGGGTCACCGTCTTACTGGATATGATGTGATGAAGGTGATTGAGGAACACGCTCATTTTACCGAGACTCCGATTCCATTTCGTATTTCGGTGCACTCCGCTAATCCTGCGGGTCGTGCCAACATTCTTCGATGCATTCGCAATCTCCATGAAAAGGGATTGTACCAGTATACGAATATCACTGATGACTAAATTCATCTGTTGGTTGGTTGGACATCTATGGTTGTGGGATAAGACCGATTTGACTCACCAGAGAATTCACTGTCAAATCTGTGGTAAAAGACAAAACTACTGGAATCTCTAATTCGAGGTTTCAGTAGTTTGCATTCCACCCATTCCGTTCAGGCGATTGTAACAAAATACCCACCACCAAGAAAATGGAAGTGGGTATTTTGTGTATTTACTTCAAAGGGTACTCGGATTAGGGATAGGAATGGTGGCTCCCGGAACGAAAATCGGCGCGGTAACATGAATGAGGCGAGACGTTCCACACCGATAGACTCGATAGCTATTAATATCTTCGATACAGAATGAGCGCGGACCATATCGACCAATCACCTTATAGATTCCCTTAGCATTCCGTACCGTGACGATATCCCCAATCACGATAGGCTTGGCCTTCAATGCTTTCTTCTCGGCAATCTGTTTACGCATTTCCTGACGCCATGCATTTGCTTCATTCATGAGTGAAGAAGTCAGGTCCAAGAGTGCGAGTGGACAGTTGTAATAAAACGGATGCATAGTCTCATCCATGTCCTTATAGCCGTATACACCATCATGCTTCTCCATGAGGTAGAGGACGATAAACTTCTCGTCAGTCTTGAGCGAATGCAATGCCATCCAGAAGCACGAACCCACAAGGGCCGTCTTGATAATCTTCCAGTTCGGGTGATGACGATAATCCGAAAGAATCTCGTCCACCAACCGCTTCTTCGTCGTGGTGCTATGCGGGAACGTCCAGCCCATTGCCTAGCTCCTATTGGGGTATGCCTTAATATACACCGTTACATAAGAAATGCAAGTGTCACGTTTCTAGACAGTGAGGGCGATTTCCCTCAATCATTCCTATCACGCGAATGTAACAAAATGTCCGAAAGCATTTCATTACTTTTAATCTTCCTCCCTATTATTATCTCGGGTGATTCGGTCCATGAGAAGTTGCTGGCAAGGTCCGATGATTTCGTTTTCGTCGAGAATATACCCACACGTTTCACATGGGATGATTTCTCCGATTTCAATTTCCGAATAAGAATGAGCAACGGCATGAGCCATGCAATCATCATCCTTACACTTCGGACAAAGAACGTTGACTTCGATTTCCATGGTATTCTCCGATTAAACGTTGACGACGAATCCGCTAGTGTCCTTTCGTGCCTTTCCCTTTGCCTTCAATCCCACCACGACATTCTTCTTGTCAAGAAAACGGCAATCATCTTCGTCACCGTTCACCACCTTGACACCGTTCCACTTTTTCGGAAGCGTACCAGCAAACACTACCGCCACGTTCATTTTCTTGGCAATGGCTTCCTCTAACTTCTGTCTAGCAATCGCGTCCATGAACGTCTCCCTTGAAGTGTTACCTACAATGTAACCCTATTCACTCCGTTACGCAAGTGGGTTCGGCAATGACCTTATCATTATCCTTGTTTTGTAGTGCTGTCAACAGAATGTCGAAGTCTTTATCCGGGAACGCTCCTCGCGCCCTATTATAAATCCAAACCGTAATTCTACAATTTTGAGGAGTGTATGGTCCGGTTTGATTTATTCTATCAATCGACGGAGAAAAACTATTCTGTTTATGTCCCTTTCCACCATTAGATTCTAGTACAAATGGTATGTTTGTCACTTCACATTTTCCGCTTTGCAATTTATCTAAAATCCATTCTTTAGTCAAGGTACATTCCAGTTTCTTTCTATCGGCTCTTCCACGAGCATTATTGAGCATATGTTCGGCGCGGCCATTATCCGTGTTGTAATACTTTTTAAATCGTTTGATATTTCGCTGTTTTGTGTTCTCTGGATTTTTTTCTTCCCACGCTTTTTGATACTGCGCGACCAAGTTATTTCGATTCGGATACTTGATTGCGGCAACTTGAGAACATTCTTTACCACAATATTTTCGAGTGAGAAATTTTGACGGTGAACATGTGTATTCTTTACTACAAACAGCACAATATTTTATCTTTGGCACGTTGCATCTCCATTTTATGTAATCTACTAACTATACATAAATAGAGGACAACGGGAAAAACCGTCAAATCTTAATAACAAACCCACTCGTATCTCGTTTTGCCTTTCCTTTAGCAACCAATCCAACAACTACACCTACCGGGTCCAAAAATCTCAAATCGTCACTATCTCCCGATATCACTCGAAAACCCTTCCATTTCTTAGGTGGAATTCCGGCAAACACAACAGCAACATTCATCTTATTTTGAAGGTATTCCAAAACTTTATCATCATTATTTTCTGACCTACTGAACGTAATGTGATAATTATTCGGAATAGAGGAGAAATCAATTTTAGTTTTACGATAATCATAAAACTGAATATCCGGAAACATATCGAAAATCGTCGCTCCGGTATTTCCCACCGTGATAGTTTCCCAACGGATATCACTCGTGCCATTCAGACGAAAGACCGGAATAAGGCCCTTCTTTTTGGCACTATTAATACCCGATGCAATGTCACCCGCAAGGGTAAGCATGAACATATCCCTATCTTCAAAGAACATTTTCGTTCTCCGAATCCGTGCCTCTTGCGTCCGGGTGTAGATTCCCCTCCCGGCAGTATTGAGGCATCCCGCCTTACAGCCCAGAGAGGCCATAGGGCAGGTATTATACCCCGACAAGGTATTGGGCGCAAGGTGGAGGACAAAGGTCAAAAAGCCCCTCCCCTCGCCCTTACGAGTCTTTGCGTTGCCGACAGTGAGTAGGTTCATACAAGTAAGGTACACCGTTACAAAGGCTATGTCAAGTCCTCGGTTTCGTCGCCACCGCTTCACTCATTCCCTATCAGACGATTGTAACAAAATTCTCTTTGTAACGGACTTGACTTTTGGTGTGTAACGGGTTAAACTTATGGGTTCGATGGACTTCAAGTAGTTTCTTAAGTAGCTCACCTTTTGGATGAGGAAATAGATGACCGAAAAAACCAAGATTGCCGAATATATCCCGGCAGAACATTCGATTATTCCCCATATCGTGCTGTCACCCGAAGTCACAATTATCGGGGCGACGGCACTTGTGCATTCCGTTATTCCCGATTTTACCCAATTCAAGTTTCATGACCAGAAATTCATCATGGGAAATGATGGGAATATGATTCTCATCTATAAGGTGGACAAGGTGATTCATCCCATGACGCTCTATAGAATCAAGGATGATAAGTTCGTCATCTGCTTGAAGTATGAAACGGATTGGGTGGCGCGGCAGTCCAACGCTTGATAATCCAGTAAATGCGAAACCCCCTCTCCCATGGATATCTAGGGAAAGGGGTTTCATCGCATCATCGTGGGTGGCTTATCGCGCTTCGGCCTCGTCAGTATCGGGTGCAAACTCACCGATTTGATTCTTCTCACACCAAGAATGTGGGCCACCAAGATGTGTTTCATCAATGAACTTTGCTTGGATGTAATCCGCAATCTGAGCGAATGACATACCCAAATCATCATTCATGTTCGTGAAATCATCCTGCTGATTGAGAGTGATATCGAATGCACCACGAATAGAATCCGGAAGAATCTCGCGTTCGTCGTCCTCGTCCTCACAACGAAGTGTATACCCATCGAATCGCCACGCATGTTTGTCCTGAGTGATTTCACAGAGGACACCAAGGCAACAATATCCATCGGCAGTCTTTAACTGTTGCTGTGCTTGGGAATACGTCCCAGAACGCAGGGCCTCAACCCAACGAATCGCAATATCCTTTTTCATTTATTCTTCCTCATCGCAAGAGACAGTATTCATCGTGGTTGCCAGCAAATGCCCGTAGTCACCGGATGTGGCTTCTGCGTAATATGCGTCGATATCTTCTTTAGAGCATTTCGCTCGCTTCATAGCCGTCATGACTCGTCCCATGATGAAGAAGGCATTTCCGTCCTCATTCACGAGTTTGACTTTGATGTGGGGGAATTTAGGCGTCATTGAACCCTGCCGCATTTTCGATGTAGTCGGCAATAATGGCGAAGCTCTTTCCATTGTCATTCATGATAGCGAGTTCTTGTCCACAGTTTGCCAATCCAGTAAGTCTGGCAAGGTGCTTATGAGAAATCATTTCGGCGGAAGAATCATCCATTCTATGTCTAATGGATTTCGTATCTTCATTCTGACCCGCCAATACAGCCGTCTTATGCCAGCCCTTCGGAGATACCACATCACAAAGGACACCCAAGCAACAGTAGTTGCCCTTTTCAGAACGAAGGACACCCTTACCCTGCTTGTACTTCTTCGAACGAAGTGCGGCGACCCACCTCTTGATAATTCCCTTCTGTCGTGGAGTAGGCATTATTCCTCTGTAGGATTGAGTTGTTTGAAGGAGAAATTAAACTTTTTCATTAGCCCTTTACTCCCGTCATTTCCGAAATCTTATCGGCAATCTGCCCGAAGTTATACTTACGAGAATCGTTCATTCCTGCGAGCTTATGTCCCATGTCCCCATCAAGCCCCACCGAATCAAGGAGAGTAGCACTAATCATTTCGACGCTTCTCCCCGAACCCGTATAAGATGACCCGGTATGAGTACCATTCTTTGCCCATGCCTTCGGGTCCACGATATCACAGAGAACACCCAAGCAACAGTGTCCAACCACAGTTTCATCCTTTCGGGTACGACGAAGAACCCCGGTAGTCCGAGAATACTTACCGGAACGAAGGGCCTTAAGCCACTTCTTGATTCGAGCGATTTTCGTAGGGGACTTGACGGCCATTGGTGGATTCTCCGTTACGGGGTTATGTCATAATCATAATCACCTAGCTTGAAACTGTCAAGGGCCTCTTTGTAACGGGATTTCGGAGGTTTGTAACAAAATTCCCATTTCAAGATTTTGCATTTCACCTATTGCGTTTTCAGTGTAACGGTGTATATTAAGGCATACCCCAATGGAGGATGTGAATGACTGCTAACACTGTCGCCCCTGTCAAGCGTGGTCCGGGTCGCCCCTCGGCTATCGAAGTGGCGGCGCGTGAGAAGGCCGAACGTGACGCGCTGGATAACGCCCGTAAGCGTCTCCCGGAAGCCGATGTGATTAAGCGCATTGGCGACCGTATGGAAATGCTTGAGCGTATTACCCATGGTGCCGCGCAGGGTGCTATTTCCAGCGCGATTGCGTCGGGTGCTCCGGGCATTGGTAAGACGTTTGCGGCCGAAGAAATCTTGACTGCTTATAAGCAGGGTGGTGGTCATAACTATGCCTCGGTTTCTGGTGTGGTGACTCCCATCGAACTTTACAAGATGCTTTGGGCTACCCGTCATAAGGGCCGTGTGCTTTTGCTTGACGATTCGGATGATGTGTTCAATGATGAAAAGTCGCTCAATCTTTTGAAGGCGGCTGTGGACACTTCGCTGGTGCGTCGGATTGCCTATCGTTCTAACTCGCGTCATCTGGTTGATGATGATGGGGCAGAAATCCCGAACGAAATGACCTATGAGGGTGCGGTACTCTTTCTTACGAACTTCGATTTCGAGGCGTATATTGAGCGTGGAATCAACAAGCGTCTTACTCCGCATTTCGAGGCGCTTATGTCCCGCACTCTGTATCTCGACCTTAAGATTCACTCGCGTTATGAGGTCGCAGTTTGGGTCAAGCATCGTGTCAAGACTTTGCGGATTCTGGAACAGAAGGGTCTTACGACCGAGCAGTCCGATATGGTTCTGGCGTGGATGGAAGCGAATCAGGATAAGATGCGCTCGTATTCCATCCGTACTGCGGTGTTGGTTGCGGGGTTCGTTCTCACTTGGGGTAATGAGTGGGAAAAGAATGCCAACATGCTCATGCTTCGGAACGAGGTGTAAAACCATGGTCATTTCACGGTGGACGAATACTCGGAACTTGAAGCCGCCGCAGAATGTCGTGGTGGAAGTTTTGTCCAGCGATAACAAAACAATCTCCCGTTTGATTTGGGACGGGAGATTGTGGTGGACTACGGATAAAAAGATGTATGTGTACTGGAACCCTCAATATTGGAGGACCGTATGACCTGTGATTTCTGCGACCATGGATATGAGGGTGTGGTAAAGGTGGCAAATCGTGACGCTTGTAAGTTCTGCGTCGAAGTGGATACGAATGCTTACGGCGCGTGTGATGGCTGTAAGCGCCCGTTCCGAGAGCTAGACAAGGGCGGTATCGGTCTCTCGAATGGAATGGTGATTTGTACCGAATGCCACGAACTCGCATAATCAAAAGAACCCACCACAAACGAATCAAGTTTTGTGGTGGGTTCTTGGTTTGGCGTTCCAACCATTCCTTATCAGGTGATTGTAACAAAATTACGCCACATCACTCAATCGAAACGGTCGGTCAACGGGATTCAACGCAGGCTTAGAATTATCGTGTGTAGTGCTCAATTTCGGCATATTCACCATATCAGCCTTGAGAATGGGTTGTTGTGGATTTAATATTCTCTGGACCTTTTGAGTAATCAAGGTACGAGGACTCTTTCCACCACCCAAGTCAGAGAACAAGGGATAGATATACGCATTGGCCGCTTCCTTAAATGTAAACCCATCAACGAGTAATTCACATATCTCGATGGTGTTACGTGTGGAAATAATGGTGTCAATCGTGTCATCTTCATTCTTCACTAAGTCTCGGGTATCTCCCGCAATCTCAGCCACGGCCTTCACCCAATATGGATTCAACTCAGGGAACAAGGTCGAGAGCAGTCCGATTTCCTTCTCAGCCGTCAAATTGGGAATCAAGAGAATTGTCGAGCGGTCTAATAATGCCCTGTCCAACGCTCTAGTTGCCGTGTATTCGCTTCCTACATTGGCAGTCATGAAGAAGGTCACTCCCTCAGCTACCTTGATTGTGGGGCTATCTGGCTTCTCATCCATACGCAAATACCGTTGGTCATAATCTAAGACGGTCATGAGAATATTCAAGGCATCGTTATTCGCACGAGAGATTTCGTCAAGGAGAATAATCGCATTAGGTTGCTGGATTGCCTCGACAAAGTAACTCGGACTCACATAGGTTCCCTTGGTTGGGTCGTAATGCGTATTGCCGATTAATGTTGAACGGGCATCTTGAGCACTTCCCATATTAATCGAATAGAGTTTTCTATTCAATAACTTGGACATTTCTCTTGCTAATCTGGTCTTTCCACATCCGGCATCACCCAAGCACATCAGGTTCTTTCCACGTAATACACTACGAACGGCAAATCTCCATAACTCACCATCCATGATAAAATCATTTGGAATGTGTTGTGGAGATTCCTTTATATATAAACGTAATTCTTCTATATTCACTATGGCCTCGAAAAAAGGATTTCATGAATATAGCAAATACCCCACATTCCTGTCAAGGAGTGTGGGGGTTATTTGATTAATCGGAGTATTGAGTTACGGGAAGGTAATCTCCGAGCAGTAATCGAACTTATCGTCACACATTCCTTCTGTGGTGATAGCGTCGATGACTTCTGCGATTTCCTCGAACGTGTAATTTGCATCATCGTTCAGTTCCATCAGAGCAGACTCCATCGGGCCACTCATCCCATACTTGTCGAGGACACCAGCCGTAGAAAGTCCGGTATGTTCCATGACTTCATCGGATTCACCATTGATTTCACAGAGCACTCCCAAGCAACAATAGGAGGATGAGCCATCAGGAGCATTACTACGGAGTTCGCTCTTTCCCTGCTTGAACTTCCCAGAACGAAGGGCCTTTGCCCACTTACGCGCCAGCTTGGTATCCATGTCGAGTCACCGTGTGTTGGAGGTTATACCGTAATATAGGTATGGGTGGTGCGTCTGTCAAGTGCCATGTGTAACGATGCTCCCACTCGGATTCGAACCGAAATTGTGCGGATTAAAAGTCCGCTGTAATAACCGTTATACTATGGGAGCGTACAGTCCAAGGAATCCGTTTTTCCGCGTTTGTCGCCTACTAGCGGCCCTGTTTCGCTTGAACTAATTATCATAGCCCCAAGGGGAATCGAACCCCTCTCCACTGGATGAAGGCCAGTTATCCTATCCGATAGACGATAGGGCCATTATGATACACTAGGAACTAGACTTGTTTGAAATAGGAAGCCATCCTATTCCCTTCCCGGCTGGGATTGTCATGGCAATTTTAGTGTCCGTTTCCCGCTAATCGCCTAACTACGGGCCTAGTGCATCTTTACTTCGCAGTATCCAGCAACCAGAGGTCAAGCATATCTGCGATTTCATCGAATGTGGCATCATATGAATCATTCAATGTCGCAAGCCCAACACCATCGTTCCAAGTCTCAAATTCGGTCCCACTGATTCCTGTGAGGGCTACGATTTCGGTGGGAACATCAAAACTCGCATTAAACATCGAATATTTCCCATTTGTTCCGGGAACCCACTCAGCATTCTCGGGCTTGAAGGTATCACAGAGAACGCCCAAGCAACAATAGCCGAGCTTCTTGCCATCCGTTGTGGGGTCATATGATTCACGACGAAGCACACCAGTCGTCTGCATATACTCACCAGAACGGAGCACCTTAATCCACTTACGAATGTTGTCGCGCTTCTGTCGGTTGGTCAGCATTGGTTATTCCTCTTAGAGTTCGGTGAGTGTAACGGTCGATTCAACCTTCACGATAGTTAGGGCGTCGAAATGATTACGTCCCCAAAATCGGGCAAGCTGACTCAAAGAATCGAACTGCTTTGCCTGACTGATATCTCGACTGAAAATGTACTTGTTCGTTGGCACATCAATCCTATCGGTGCAATACTCGGCAGGATTTGAGTATTGAGTCTTAATCACATAATGCATTGGTTTCTCCGTTTCGTTGGTTGTCTCTACACCCGAATGATAACACCGTTACACGCCGATGTCAAGTGCCAGTTTCAGAATGAGTTACGCCGCCTCTCCACCATTCCCTATCAGGCGATTGTAACAAAATGCCCAAGAGAACTTAATCCCTTGGGCAGTTGTCCCACTCTCGGCACCCACAGGCGCATATTCCGACTTGCAGTGAGATATATTGTTGGATTGAATCAAACTCATACAGTAGTGATTTCAATTTCCCGCCTCTTAATGGGCTTTAGAAATTGCAGGGAAAGCCGAGTAAACTTCCCAACCATCGAATAGCAACCCTCCGGTATGTATTCTTAATTAAGCATCACTTTTCATATTGGGTAGCTTGCCCAACACATGGCCTGTTTGAGAACCACCTAGAGCCTTATCATTGATGCCGAGATACCGGATTGGAGGTTTGACATTAACGGGGTCGCCTACTGCCGTTCCTAGGATTGGAAGTGATTGACTTGCCGAAAGAGGTTCCCAAGGGCCGAATCGCGCACAAGAGGAGGGCGGATTGGGGTTTTGATTCAATTGTGAAAAAGCGAGGGCGATAGCTGGATGTTACTTTGAATTGGCGAACATCCCTTACGAAAGACCTTACCACGAGCGGCCCACATTGTGTATTAGGGCTGGCATCATTATACACTGTCTTTGCTATCTGGTTCCACACATCAGGAGAACTGTATATTAACCAGTTACTCCCTATTTGTCAAGGGCCTGTTTCTCTTTTAATGCTTCAAGCTTGAGTTTCACGATATTCATATGCCGTCGATGCTCGTCAATGATGACTTCTAGACGATAAACCTCGGCATCATATTCCTGTTTAGTCATGTGGCAACATGAATTCCACGGCTTTTCGGGGCATGAGCGAGAACACCAGAGCCACGAACCAGAATGGATAAGGCAGGAACATGGCACAAATCGTCATAAGACTGGAAATGAGCCAATGGGCCTTATTGATATCACGAAACATCGAAATCAAAAGGGGCATGAGATATGCGAGGGGAATCAGAATCACCATCAGAATCTCAATGAGAGTATAGCCGAACATTATGCAATCTCCGTTTTTGGATTTCGGGCATTCCTCGTGATGGTGGGAATGCCCGTACTGCTTTACTTAGACCTGCGTAGCGGGAGCGTCCGGGATGAGAAGCACATCCTTCGGAATCTTGCGGAGCCGACGAACGATGTCATTCCGAACGGTCACCGGAATCGCGGCATCCGGCTGGGCGACGAGATTGGCGAGAGCTTCCTTGAGAGTGCTCTTGCTGTAGAAAACCTCACGACCCTTGGTGAACAGAAGATTCTGCTGGAACTGATTCAGAATCACCGAAGCATAGATGACGCTGAACACATTGAGCTTGACAACGGCGGGGATGCGGGGGCGAGCCATGGTAATACCTCCAAAAAGTGGGTTAGGAATGGAACGGAGAGAAATGCCCTTCGTACAACTTGCCTTGCAGGTGGTTCATTTCGTGCTCAATCACTCGCTTCACTTCGGGGTGCGTCGGGTGCGCGTTGATGATGTGCTTGACCCGTGCAATTAAGTTAGCTACCTCTTGCTCGTTTGTCAAGCGGACCTTTGTAACGTTTTCCACGGGTTTACTCCTCCGGTGGTGAGAATTGATTATCATCGAAATGGGTCGGAAGGTCGATATCCTTAAACCGTCCCACATGATGGAGCGCACCGAACGGAATCGGATTCTCCACCACAATTGCATACTGTGGCTCATACCCCTTATACACATGGACTTCCATTCGGATTAAATCCCAGATGTATGCCCACTCACAAAAGAGTGCATCATTTGCGAAATCGGGGTCATTGATGATATATCCAGACTCAAGGGTCTTCTTGAGTTCTCCCTGATTATTCCGAAGCGCAAAATACCACGTCATATCCTCGGGCTTATAATTATTGGGATTATCGGTATACCCATTCGCCTCAAGAACCATTCGCACATCGGCAGGAACCTTGGCATCGGCATCATGAATAACATGAATATCGTAGATAAGCTCCAAAACGCGGCTTCTATCCTGAACGAGTTCCCTTACATCCCGAAGGAAATCATTCCCAACTCCCGAAGGATATGAATCATACTGCTGATACTGTGCAACCACGGTATCATTGATTCTATATCCGATTAGTCCACGAGTGCCCATGATTACTTTTCCTCGGCAAGAATGAGAAGGTCAATCACATCAGCGATTTCCTCGAATGACGCCGGATTGATATCATCGTCATTGATGCGGATAAGTTCGGATTCCACATCTTCGCGATGCCCCAGACTATTCATGGGAGGAGTAATCTCATTCTCCAATACATAAGGAAGGCAACTTGTCGCCGTCACGATTCCCTGTTTTCCGGAAATCGAAAAAACAGTCTTATCGTCTCCGGTCCATTCTCCCATACCAGAAATGTCACAGAGCACTCCCAAGCAACAGAATGTATCATTCTTATTACGTAGGGAATGACGACCCTGCTTATACTTACCGGAGCGAAGGGCCTTCGCCCATTTCTTCATTAATGTCTTATTCATTAGAACCCCCGTTCTTCGAGTTTGCGGAGAATATCGTTCACTTCGTCGTCTTCAAAATCTTCCAAATCCACACCGTCGAGTTCATCAATCTCGAATTCGTCGGTGTCACTCATGTCATACTCATCGTCGTCGTTTACTGAATCCCAAAGTTTCATGGTATTTCCTGTGGGTTAGAGGGTGGCCTTCAATTTGTTATATGCATCGAACAGTTTGCCCATGGGCTTTTCAGTATTCCGATGTGCGCCCAAAGACGGCTGGAAGTCAATGAAGCGGAAAGAACCATCAGTATGAAACCCGATATTGTTCCCGTGCATATCACCGACGCCGATGTCCATACCAATCGGTTCGATTTCCTTGTACCGTCTGCGGTGCTCACCTTCATCGGGAAGATACTTCTTCTGAACCAGTACGGCATTCTCCCACAAGAAAGTCTCAGGAAGATACTTCTTCCACTTCTCTTCGATATTCGCATAAACGAACGCTTCCCGAAGATTGTCATTATATCCCGAATCAGTGGGAACGTGCCGCACTGCCATCTTAATCACCCAAGGTTCCGTCCCATGAATGAATGCCACTCGAAATGACCCGTTCGCCTTCTTGGTGAATCCAAACGCCTTGAATCGGGCGTAAAAGAGATTCATCATAACGTGCATATTGGATTCCGAAGGGGAACGCATACGAGTGAGCACATTCATTTTCATGGCCTTTTCGATTTCACGGAGCGCACTCTGAATGCTATCCGGGAAGATATCGATTGCGGTCGGAGTGACCAAAGAGGACATTGTGTGTTTCTCGGTTGCGGGTGACGTTGGGCTACATCAGGGAATATAGCCACCGTGCTCAATCTGTCAAGGGGTACCACCAAACGTATTTTCGTGACAAACCCAGAAGGACGTTCGCCGCCGTCTCATACTCATTCCTTATCAGGCGATTGTAACAAAAAAGCCATATTCCCGATTTGGAGAATATGGCGATTTCTGGCTTTTGTAACAATTTTCACGAAACGCTCAATTGTAACAAAATTCCCGATTCACAAAATTTTGGGGAATTTTTTGACTCACTTTGTACAAGACAAATTTCCATGATATTCAATGCATTTGATATGTCGATGTGAAATAACCTTCATGGAATCCGTTCCGGTTAAACTCTCATAATCACCCCGAGGCTTTATGTATATGGTTTCGATAGTATATTCCGGGACGTAATTATCCGTAGTAACTTGAGCTTTGTAAACAATAAAAGTCACGGCCGCGATGCCACATCCAACGGCCAATATGAATTTTAGGGCATCAAAGATATCTTGTCGGTCCATGGGGGTTTTTCGGAAAAGGAAAAGGTGTCATCGCATCATCGTACACTATAAGGACTTACGCACCAGTAGGCGGGTTCTTCTTTAGGCTATTCAGTAAGTCCTCTACTGCCTTAGCATCACCCTTCTTTACTTCACCACTAGCAAGCTTCTCTAATGATTTCTTGATAACTTCCTTGGCGGCAGGGTCATCAAAGACTTCCTCGGCCATATGATTCATCATCTTACGAAGTTCGGTGTTATCATAGGTAATCTTGAACGTGAAATTCGTCTCATCGAACTTCATACCAATCCTATCGTCCTCGGATGGAGTAAACATATCACTCTTGTCTCCGGTGATATCCCCATCGTATTTATCGATAATGGTCTTCTGCACTCGGGAAATCACACGAGCATAGAGCATCAACTGTCGGCATAAGTCTACATGGCCCATTCGAGACGCCTGACTAATCTGACTAAACAAATCAGAGAGAATCATTTCCAGACCCACGGCATCAGTCGGAGTCTTAGGAGCATCAAAATGTGCTTGCTTATGATATTGCATTATCGGGTAACCTTTGAGTAAATGGCATGGATTCCCATGGCAACAGGAATGCTCAGGAAGGCGAACAAGTAGATAAGGGGGAAGTGGACTCTCACAAGGATATAACCAAGCAGAAGCCCGATTAGGACTGCGTAGACGGCAATTCCAGCACGGTCTGCCTTGTTCTCAATTCGATTAGAAATGACACTCAAGACACCGAACAGGATACCAAAGAACATCGGAAGAAACATTCATGCCTCACATAGTGGAGTTATCTCAAAATATAATGAGTGTACTCCCATTTGTCAAGTGCTAGATTTATTCTCTTCGGTTTTTCGGGCAGAATAATCATATAGAAATAGAATCAATTTACCAAGTCCCTTGAACACGAATGCTCCACCGACTATGGCACCCAAAGTTAGAAATCCTATCCATAATCCATTAATTCCTGTCACGAAGAAGAAAACGAATGATAGTCCAATGGATATAATTTGGTCGCTACCTTCATTTTCCGGATATTTGGTATCAACATAACCGAAATATAGGGCATTCCAAATGATAATAACAAAGAGTAATAAAATCGTACTAAAGATTGACATTAGTTTTTCTCCGTAAACTTTCTATAGGAATAGTTTCTCAATAACGTGGCAATCTTGAATACTCCAAATACTGCGGCAATAAATCCAATCAAAGAAGTAATCACAGTTAATCCAATGAAGGTATCCGTAACAATACAGACGATACCAAAGACTATAGAAAGAATAACCACCGGACCCTTATGGTCCATTCTGGATATATTATCATCATACTTAGAATCCACCCATCCATGATAAAGGGCATTCAAGAAAATGATAACAATTATCGTCAAACCTTTAGCTAAGATAATAGATAACATGATTACTCACCCAAAGTAATAGAAGATTTCGTCCACCGTATAGCTAAGAGGACGATGTAGAAGAGTGAAATAGTTCCACCATAAATGTATGCAATAGTATGAGGATTCAAGAGATATCCTCTAGATAATAGAGCAGTTGGACCCGGAATACCACTCGCCAAACAAATGACACTGGCTAAAGCCATTACCAAACTAAACACACCGGAGGTTTCTAACTTACTCTTTTTGGGAGTGGGCGTTTTAATCTTCTCGGCGGCATCAAAGAACATCAATGCCCGTGTAATGAACAAGGCCAGTATACAAAGGATAAGAAAGAAGAGCATTATGGGGTACCAGTAAAAGTGGGTTTCTCATTAATCTGAGTCATGAATTTTGCAAACTTTTCGTCAAACTCTTTCTTCTCACGTTCTCCTCTTGCACTATTGACCAATGAATTCGTGTAATAGCCCGAACGATGACTAGAATTCACTAAATCAATGACTAGAATCTTTAGGCTATCGGTATCAATGAGCTTTAAAGTCATATTATGTACGGGGAATGAGTATTCTTTGGGTCCGATGTGAAGAACATAACACACTAATGGGGGTTTGTCAAGTGGTGTGCATGAAATAGTGGGCATGGATTTACATTTTGGGGGATTTCGCGGAAACGGTGGAGATATCCCCTAAAAGGTAAATGTTTAATGTAATATAAATTTCATATCTAACCTTTTGGTTATCTATTAGTTCTCCGTACATTTCATTTAAACGTAATCGCTTTTCATTATCGACTAATTAGTTTGGAATTTCTACTAAATTTTAGAACATTTTAT
>CAZVEM010000090.1:0-1868 GCA_964626165.1 uncultured Nannocystaceae bacterium | reverse complement strand
TGCCAAAATACCCACCTTTTTTATGGATGGGTATTCGGATTATCTTGAAATGATTTACTTATTCATCTGTCTGAGGAGCTTAGTCACAGGCAATATCACGGGCCACAAGGCACATGTAATAAAAAGAATAATATAACTTAGCATGATATTATGATGTAATATCTCATATAAACCTTCTTCCTGAGCATTCAGACTGGATTGCGGAGAATGCATAGCTTCGAGACTCTTAATAAAGAGATATGCACCAACGCCAAACCAAACCGTGACTAAAACCATAATGAGTATTCTCATAATAATTTGTGTTAACTATTTTAAGGACGAAAGTGTTTAATGACAATTCAACAGCTACTACATCTTCAGAATTTATGAATGCCGCAGAATTGCCATACATTTCTTCGAAATTCTTCTTGGAGTTATTGATATATCCCATATAGGGTGATTTTTCTGTTGGAGCAATAAAGTAGGATAAGACATGCATTCCTAATCGTTTCATTTTTGACACTTTTTTCTTGGTATGATTACAGGCCATCATTCCTGAATATGTCTTATCGTTCTTACCATTGATATACATATGCATACTTGGTTGACCATCTGATAGATTGATGAAGATAACTTCATTACTATTATTGAGGGGTGCCAAACGTTTGATGATATTTTCGAATAACACACCTTCGGGAGTATTACCCAATGGTGCCAAATAGGGAAAGAGGTTCACGATTTTCGAGAAATTATCCTTACGGGAATCATAGACATATCCAATTGCGGCGACATCATAGGAATCACCCGCCGCACCATCGGCATTACTCGGCATAGAAACGTCCGAAGTACTTCGCATACTAATCGTTACGTCGAAATTCCGAATCTTATCCGCGACTTTAGCTAACGCCACACAGAGCTTGAGTGCATTGGGCCACTTCTTACCATCACGCATACTAGACGAAGCATCGACAGAAATATGGACATGAACGGGAGTGTTTCGAGCGATATAGGTTTCCTTGAAAATCTTTATGTCTCCATGAGCGATACTAGAGAGTAAGCGTTTATCTATCTTACCTTTGGGTTGCCGAAGGGTTTCTTCGATTGATTCATCTTGGAACATTCGAATCTTATGGGCCAAGAGATTTCCCATACGCACTCCATCTTCAACGGCGGTCAATGATTCTGGATTAATATGAGGAAGAGTAAAGGGAGAATCCGCGTCAATGAATGCCTGATTGAAGTTATCAAAGACCATGATAGGAAACTCATCGTCTCCATTCCCATACATGTCTTGGGTACTTTCCATGACCACTTCGCCATTACAGTCAGCGGCTTGTTGAATGTTATCCACCATGCCCTTATCTTCGATATATTTCTTTTCTTTGGTTTCTCCCATGGTTTTCTCAATCAGAGAATCCACGACTTCACTTACTTCATCGGAGCCACCCTCGGTCTTGGAATTTCTGTAAATGATTTCGAGAATATCATTAGCATTTCTCCATAACAATGGGAGATTATCATAGGTGGTCCATGGATTATTCCAATCTTGACCATACTTTGATACATTATCTAAATCCAGAATCTCAACGATTTTATCGAATTCGGGAAGCGTTACAGGAATCTTATCGGGGTTGAACATATTCAAGATATGCCCGATATAATTCTCAATGGTAGGTTGATGTGCCTCCTCAGAATTCAGGACCGTGGTGACTTCTTTGGTATGCCAGAGCATTTCAAACATTGCCGAATAATATTCACGATATCCATAGGAAGTACCTAAGACCCAATCATTCACTCGGACATCTTCCATGAAATTGGCAATGATAGCAAGATAGGTATAGGTTCGTTGAGCATCCAGTCCTAAGCCAATGCCCAATTTCTCGACATCC
>CAZVEM010000089.1:0-17986 GCA_964626165.1 uncultured Nannocystaceae bacterium | reverse complement strand
GAAGTTCGTACTGCTCTACAAGCGCCGTGAAGCGGAACAGTCCTCACTCCGCGCCTCCACCCAGCAACGACGCGACGCGCTCGAGAAGCTCCGCATCACGTTGCGCACCTGGGTGGCTTTCCTGGGCGACTCGATGCCGGGCCTTGAGCCGGCTCTCCTCGGCGACAGCCCCACCATCGCAGAGGACCTCATCGCAGACGCCGAGAGTCTCCTCGACCTCGCCGCCGCGAACGAAGCCGCCGGCCGAGCCATGCCCCCGAGCATGGACAAGCTCAAGGCCGATCTGATCCCCGCCATTGAAGCCGCCCGCGTCGAGGCGGCCACCAACAGCGGCTCGACGGTGGACCTCTCCCTGTTGCGCACAGAGCTGCGCGAAACAGCTCGCGAGCTTCAAGCTCAACTCGTCTCGTTCCGCCAGGTTCTTCGCATCACCTTTGGTACCAGTCATCCCGATCTGCTTCGTCTTCGCGTCGCCAAAACCAACGCACTCGTCCTTGAAGGCGACGAGCTGAGCGACGAGGAAGCCCAGGAGGTCGAGGCCGCCCTCAGCGGCGCCCGCATGATCGTGTCGCCGATCTCGTCGAGCGCGCCGGGAGAGGGCGTCGACGAAGACTCGGTGCAAACGGGTTCTGCGGCCTAGAACCGGCCCAAGAACGTCCCGTAGCGACCTCTCGTTGTTGGTGACGTATCGCCCAGAGTGGTTGCTGGGTGCGGCGGATGGGCAGGCCTGACGGGAGTCCTGCGCATCCGCCGATTTCCTTTTCAGTGGGCTTCGTCCGCAGCTGAGGCTGTGAGCGATTCTCAAGGCCGGCGGAGGAAGCAGCTCCCCTCGCAAGACTCAGCGCCTCGGGCGAGGACGCGCGCGGCAGCAGCCGAAGGTGCAGTCAAGTGTTGATCGGACGGCGGACGCCGCCTACCGTGCCGGGGTCCACATGGAGTGGCACCTCACACGCTGGAGCATCATCGACGGCACGCGCGCCGGAAGCCGCGAGGCGTTGGCAGAGCTGTGCCGCATGTATCGCCCCGCCGTGCTCGCGTTGGCACATATCCATCAAGTCGAAGACGCCGAGGACGCGACCCATGACTTCTTCGCCCACCTGCTGGAGCACGAAGTCATCGGCGACGCTACGCGCGAGCGCGGACGCTTTCGCGCCTTCCTCCGCGCAACCTTCCGCGACTTCATCTCCAAGCGACGTCGCCACGCCGCCGCAGCCAAGCGAGTCGGCGATCTCAACACAGAGTCGCTCGACGATCACATCGATAGCCCCGAGCTCATCGATCAGACCAGCGACCCCGACGACGCCTTCAATCTCACGTGGGCCCGCTCTCTGGTCGCCCACGCCACCGAAGCACTCGCCGGCGAATACGACCGCCGCGGTCTCGCCGATCGCTTCGCCGTCATGCGAGCGTTCCTCTTCCGCGAGCCCAGAGCCGGCGAATACGACAAGCTCGCTCCCCGCGTCGGCCTGACCCCCAACGCCTTGTCCTCCGCGGTCGGGCGGATGAGGGATCGACATCGCATGTTGGTGATGGGATTCGTGGCGGACACGACGGCGGCCAGTGAAGAAGAGGTGGTCGCAGAGTTTGAGGAGTTGGTCGGGGCGCTGGGGCGCTTGGTGCGTTGGGGGTGAACACGCGGGAGTGACTTGCTCCCGTGAGGTCTGAGGGCGGGATCTCCGACGGTCGCTCCTCATCTGGGCTAGCCGGGCGTGCTTTGGCAGCGACGTTTGGTCCGAAGATCATCGGACCTGCTACCCTCTCGACCCGACGGTACGAAAAGGCCGAAGTGCCGGCCTTGTGTTCGTGCTGAACTCAACGCGGCCGCACAGAACGAAGTCACCCCGTGGAGCGAAGGATCTACCCAAACCCGCCGATCGTCGAGGCGGTTGTCGAGTTTCGATTCGACGGAAGCGTCGACCCTTCGGCGGTGCTTGAAGGCGTACGAAGTAGGCTCGGCTCGTTTTACGACGCTCCTGGACATCGATGGAAGGAGGTCGTTGAGACCCGAGTTTCCCCGCAGGCGGACGGTAGCGTGCAGACGGAGTCGACTCGACAACCGCAGTCATTGTTCCTGCGATCGGCTACCGGTCATCGGGCGGTGGGCTTGGGCGCGAACTTGGTCTCGGTCCACGCGCTCGCTCCGTATCCGGGATGGGAGAGCTTTTTGCAGCAGACTTGTGACCTGATCGAGGCGCTTCCAAGCGACGTCATCGGAGCCCCGGTGCTTTCCGTCGGCGTGATGTACATCGACCGTGTGAAGCTTCCTCCTGGTCAGTGGGCCGAGGTCGGCGAATACTTCACCATTGCACCTCGACCCCTGGCGCCGATGCCGAATGAGCAGCCCAGCTTCTTTTCTGTCTTTGAGTCGCGGGATTCCCAGGACGGAACGATGGCGCGATTGGAGCTATCCACGGTGCTGAACGAAGGCTCTGACACGCCGGACATCGTCTGGGCGCTTGCGCTCCGTCGGGATGGGCAACCGCTTTGCTCGTTCGATCGCAGTTCCTGGCAGCCAGTGGTCGACGCACTCCATGTGCGGCAGCGCGACATTTTTGAATCTTCAATCACCGACAAGGCTCGCGCACTCTTTCAGTAGGGAGGATTCCGACCGATGCTCGATGTAGGCATGCCCCTGGTTCAGTCTGCTGGATCTATCGATCGCGACCACGATCGATGGACGTCAAGTATCGCTCGCGATGAACTCAGTCGTAGTTCTCTGCAGGGAGCGCCCTTGAGCTGGCTCAACGGCGTCTATCTCCAGGTCGCTGCCAACCGGGTGAACACTGCGATCGACTCGCTGTGCAGCCGCGTCGATGACTTGCTTCTGGCAGGGGAGTTCAGCCAGGCAGACGAGGTGCTCTCCGCCGTCGACGAGGCACGCATCGATTCCAACGTCATGGTTGCTCTGTTGGTCGTCACGCGAGCGGCCAAGGACAAGCTGGGGCAGCGCAAGCACCTCGTGGATCGGATCGAGGATGCACTCCGCAGCAAGATGCCCTCTCGCGTGGACGAACTGCTCGCCGGGCTTCGTTAGCGCTTGTCCATCTTCGTGTAATGCAGACACTGCTGTAGGCGTCCTTGCATTGGTGCCCACATGCTTGAGAGACTCGATCACCGGCCGTTCGACCCGAAGCAGCGCTTTGCTGCAGTCGTCGCGCGCATGGACGCGGGCAATCTCCATGCCGGGATAGCGTTCGAAGTGGGAGATGATGGCGACGTTGGGTGGTTGCACCTGGCGTGGCAAGACATGCTGGAGTCCGGCTGGGAGTTTGGAGGCGTCTACGCGACGCCGTTGGCACCGCCGGAGAAGCTCCGTGCAGCCGCGTGGGTCTGCGGACGTGTGCTCGGACTCTACGGGGGCGGACGAAAAATTCCGTACGGACTGCGCTTTTGCGGGTCAACGTTTGACGCTCAGGGCCAACTCGTCCTCGGTCCGGATAGCCGCGGTCTGACGTGCGCGACCGTAGTACTCGCGATTCTGGCATACGCAGAGATCGCACTCGTCGACGGATCGTCGTGGCCGATCCGGACGGCGGAGGACCGCAAGTTCTTGCGGTTCATCGAGCCGTTCGCGAACCCCGACCATCTAGAGGTCCTCCGGCGCGAGGTGGAAGAAGGCGTGAAGCGAATCTGGCCCGACGAGGTCGTCGGCGCATGCGCATCCTCGCCGCTGCCTGTCGGTTTCGACGTGGCCCGAGCGGCTGCGGACCAGGTTGTCGAGCTGCTCAAGCACTGACTGGCACTGGTGGCGGCACTCATGGGTGGTCGCCGGCAAGGTCATCGCTACCCCATCCGCTCCTTGAGCTCCGTCAGCGGGAAGCGCTCAAGCTACTCGGTCTGGTCCGTGAGCCCCTCGGGGCTTGCTTACCGCGCCAGCCTCGACCGATAGCTCGACTCAAGATTTGTCCAGAACCGCGCTGGCGTACCCAGCACACGCTCAAGCGCCAGCGAGGTCTCGGTCGAGATCGGCGCGTGACCCTTGATGATCTCGTTCACGGTCTTGGCGGCCAGACCGGTTCTCGTGGCGAGATCCGCCTGGCTCATCGCTGCGTGGTCGAGCGCCTCTTGCAGGATCTCTCCCGGCGTGACGACGTAGTCGGGCTCGAACGATGTCGTGGCAGCGCGCATGGCTATTCTCCGAGGTAGTCGATGACCTCGATCACTTGGATCCGCGTCACCTTGCTGGGATCGATCCCGCCGTCTGAGGTCCGTGGCACGGGCTCGTGATCCGGAACAACAATCATACGTACGTTGGCTGAGACCTTGAGGGCAAACTGTCCGGCTCTGTTCCCGAGCAGCGGATGGCAGCCTGAACGGGGTGGGAGCTTGCCGTCAACCCGTGGACAGGCATTTTCGTTGCTGCCGGGTCCCGAGCCGCCTACCAAGTAACCCTCAAGCCTGTCGCCGAGAAGTTCATCCAGCTCTACAAGCGCCGCGACGCAGACCAGTCGTCGCTGCGCGTGTCCACCCAGCAGCGACGCGACGCGCTCGAGAAGCTCCGCGTCACCTTGCGAACCTACGTGGCCTTCTTGAGCAGCTCGATGCCCGGTTTGGAGCCCGGACTCCTCTCCGTCTGCCACAGTCTCGAGCCAAGCGTGACGCGCTGGACCAAGAGCCCACTTGAGGAGCGAGCCTCGCCACACCACTCATTGAGGCGACTTGGCTCCGAGTTGGTCTTCGGCTACAGTTCGGCAGGAGTTTGGGGTGCGTAGTCAGGAGGAGCCGGCGAGGTCGCCGATGTGGCGCAACGCCGGGATCGTCACGATGGCGATCTTGCTCGGGCTGTTGGTGTACGTCTGGTTCGCACGAATCTCGGACGAAGGTCTGAGTGACGACGCGCCAAAGGGCGCGGAGGGTCCGCTCATCGGCTTGAGGTGGCCGTCGCCGAACGTAAGCAACTCGGTACCCGGAGTCGAGCTAAATGTCGGCTCTGGGTACGGCACGCTTGCGGTAGACATCGTTGTCGACCAAGACCGCGGCGAAGTGATGAGTGGCGCATTGTCCTCGGCGCCTCGTGTCTGCACGCTTCCGCACGCCGCAAACTCGAACGCTGGGGGATGGACGGGCAGCAAGAAGCCGATCTGCGCGCGAGCTGACGTCAAATCAGCCGGTACACCTCAGGCCGCAGGACCCGGAGTTGTTGCTATCGCTACCTTTGAAGTTCCCGCGGGCGCGTACGATATATTTGGGGTGGATGCGCCGTCTGGTTTCGCTCTGGCCTCAGCGGTTGGTGGCGCAAAGGGAACGGGTGTCGTCCGAGCGCAGTCAACAACTCGTGTCCTGCTTAAGCTTGTGCCCGGTGAGTCAATTGCGGGCAAGATCGTCGACTCGGAGGGCTCTCCGATTGAGGGTGCATCGATCATTCTGACCGGGCCCGACCTCACGCAGCCGTACGGCGCGACTGGTGTTGGCTCAGCGCTCGCTGCAACCATCTCAGACGAGTCCGGGAAGTATTCGCTTCCGGTGCCCTTTGGCGTAGTGGGCGCGTCGGTGTGCTCTCAGCCCCCGGCGTACGCTGCGTGTTGCATTCCGCTATGGGGTCGGATGCCACGTCAAGCGCCCGACCTCGTCTGTGGCGTTGAAAGTACGATCAGTGGCCGCCTCGTCGCCGACCCGGGAGTGGATGGCGGAGGAGGCGGCTTTCAGGGCGTTGAAGTTCAAGCGATGCTTGGCAACGTCGTCGTCTCAAGCGCGCACGCGGATGAAACCGGCGCATTTCGCATCGTGGGCCTCGGGCCGTCGAGAGTACAGGTGGTTGTCCGCGACGGAAACTGGGTCACCGCCTCGGGGGTCGACGTTGTCGTGCGCCCCGCCGAGGACGTCGCGGACGTGGAGGTGCCGGTGGTTTGGTCCTTGAGTTTTTCTGGTGTGGTGGTTGTCGAGCGGGGGGGTGTGTGCGCCGCGGGCGCCCCACTGCTGTATGGCCCCTCGCAGCTATGGGGCCGGTCGCTCAGTCCGCCGGGGGAGCCACTAGAGTTTACGGGGTTACCCGTGGGCGACTTCAATCTAGAACTATCGTGCATCGGTTCGCCGGCGGCCGCTTCGATTCCAATCCAACTCCGTCGTGGCGAGACGCGCGAGCACGAGCGATGGGTCGTCAATGTCGGGGGTGCAGGCGCATTCAACGTCGTGGTGGTCGACGACCAGGGGACCCCCCTCAACCTGGCACAGGTGCGGCTATTCGGAGCGTCGACTTCTGGCAACCGCGTTAGCGCGACCGCGGTGACGGACGAATCCGGTCGAGCCAGCATTCGCGGCCTGGAGGCGGGCGAGTATACCCTCAGTGCGCGGGCACAAGATGGGATGGCCAAAGGATCGTCGGAAAGTACTCAGCTCGCCGCAGACGCGGTGATGGATCTCCGATTGACGGCTGTACCGACGGGGGGCTTGCGGATCACGGTACTTGGTACAGGTCAGAAGCCGATTGCTGGCGCTGTCGTCGTGGCGCGCGATGCAGAGGACCGCGCACGGCAAGCCGAGACTAGCCTCGCTGGTGAAGCACTGCTGGAGGGACTCGCTCCGGGCGTGGCCATCGTCTCTGTCAGCCTGCCAGCGGTGTCAGACGGGACCGATGCGACCCCAGTCAAAAGTCAGGAGGTCAACGTGAAAGCGCGGAGCGTGACGGAGGTGACTGTCGCCGCAGCCGATCTCGCAACAACCTGTGCCCGGGCGACGCTGGCATTTGCGGACGGTTCGATCGCCTCTGACATCACTGTTCAACTTAAGCTCACGCGTGGCATCATGGCAGCGGCGACTTCGGACGCAACCGGCCGCGTGCAGTTCGACGGTCTCCCCCCAGGCATCCCGGTGACGCTGCTTGCGAACTTTCCGGAAGCGCCAAACACGGCCGTCGCAGCCCTGCCGTGCTCCAAGGAGACGAAGATTCAAGCACCCGGTACGGGTTCTATTAAGGGGCTCATCGGCCCCGATGTGGCCGCGGACGGGTGGGAGGTGGAAGTCTTCCGCGGTGAAGATCGCAGCCCCTCCGTGGTCACGCATGGAACGACGGAGGATTTTCGGCTGGCAGCTGCGCCGGAGGGGCCCATCCGAGTGCAAGTCGCTACGCGTCGATGCCGAGGGATTACGTCCGCGACGGTTCGAGCTGGCCAGACGACCGAGCTCGCACTCCTGTCCTGCATCCCGGCGTCTGGCGGACCGTGACCGAACAGCCGCGGACCTGACGGCGGTTTCAATCGGTTGAGCGGGGCGAGGACAATGTGCGCGAGGGACGTGGGATCTGGTGCTGCTTGGTCGGCCAGTCCTTGTAAGGGCTGCATTCCGGCGCTTGGGGGTCGCGCGGGTCGAGGTGAGTCGTTGGCTCGGCGACGCAGAACACGTTGAAGCGGAACGCGCCGGCGGCAGCTCTCCTCGGTCGCCAGCCGACTCACTGGATGTGTACGGCCACGATCGGCATCAGCGTCCGCCGAAGTCTGCGTCACAGGCTCAAGTGCGCCCGGTCCTAGCCATTCCGTCGATTGACTTGCCGGCTGCACTGCCGTCTGGAGGCCTACGATAGGCTACCACGATGCTTCCTGCCCCTCACAAGTTTCCCTCCACCGCCGAACTCGAAGCACTCCTCGTCGTCGGCAAGGCAGTTGAGTCGAGGACCCTTGAGCTGAAGGAGCGCGTTGTCGCCGGGCCAAAGAACGTGTCCGAACGAGACGGAAAGAAAGATCCCGAGCAGCGAGTGAAGAAGCTTGCAAGACAAGTGGCTTCGATGGCGAACACGGACGGAGGGCTCATCATTGTTGGCGTGAGAGAGCGCAAACTTGATACCGATCGTGTCATCGATGGTTTTGAAGCAGTGGAACTCGACGAGACGAGGAAGAGTTTCGCGGCCGCGCTCGAATTACTACGGCCACGAGTTAACCCCGAGATGGACCAAGTCAGAGTCCATGGACAGCAGCTTTTTGTCGTGGCCGTCCCGCCCTCGGTTGGCCTCATCGCGGTGCAACTTGGCTCCTCGGAAGGTCCGGCCCTGTTCTTCCCCATCCGCAGTGATCACGGCATTATGTACCTTGGGGCCGACGACGTGGCGACACAGAACCAAGCGGCGCGTAGAGCATCCATTATGCTTCAAGCGTTGGAGGCAACTGGGAAGAGAGTCGACCTTGGGGGGCAGCTGGTGCTGGAGACGTTGTTCGATCGACCGGTTACAACCTTCAACAGAGAGCCAGTGTGGCTTCGTGAGCGGCTCGTGCCTCCTCAAGGCACCTTCATCCAGCAGGTTCATGAAACCTACATCGAACTCAAGATCGCGATGACGAGTGTGCACGTCCCACTCGGATGGATCGACGAGGTTTGGCCAACCGCGGGATCCACGGACACGCTTGGTATGGTGCTTCGTGGCAAGATCGTCGCGCGGCGGATAGACGGGCGGGCGGGACACTACGAGCTAAGTCTGGAGCCGTGAGTCTGCGGTCGGCGTGGAGCCCACGGGGTCCACCGACTGGAGAAATGACCGCGACAGATCGGAACTTCAAGCGGCTTCGTTCGCGCAAAGTGGTCCAGAACGACGCGGGCAGATCGGATCGGTGACTACTCGCCCCGACGGGTGGTCGCCGCAGCTCTTCTATTCGTTGAGATATCGGAGACGCGGGTCCTGCCAGACCTATCACAGGGCGACGGCCTGCATCACCGCCTTCACTGCTCCGGCTCCCCGTGTCGGTCCAGCTCCGGCGCTGCCGCGGTCGATCGCTGGAGGCCGAGGTCGCGGACGCAGTCTGCGACGCGCTCGAGCTGCTTGCAGACCGCAGCGATCACCTCATCGCGCTCGACACCGGTGGGGACGAAGAGGGCCACCGATGGGAAATCGTGCTCGGGGGCACCGAAGACGGTGCCGGGGCGTTCGCGCTCCAAGGCCTGCAGTCTGTCGGCGACCAGCGCCGGCTGGCTCGCACTCCACGCGGTGCCGTAGACCGTGATCCAAAGGGGCGTTGAAGCGTGCCCCATCCACTTTCGGATGTCGCATGCGAGGAATGCGTCTACTCCGGCGAGTCTTAGGTAACGCCCGTAGTAGCCGCTGCCCGGGGTTGCCCGGAGGCCGCTGGTGTCCACGAGCTTGGTCTCGGCAAGCGACGCCGTCACGGAGTCGACGATCGCGTTGAACTCAAGCACTCGGCGATAGACGTGTGACGTCAGCTCCTCGGCGGCGATCGGCAAGAAGGCCTCCGCGTCCATCCTGGCGCAGAGACCCTCAAGTTGGCCGATGTCTTCGACAAGTTGGCGCTCGCCGCCGATCTCGAGGGCCTTCCGGAGCGCGAACAGGAGCTCCCGCCACGAGACCAGCGCTAGGGAGCGGCTGCCCATGCTCGCTACTCTCAAACCAGACGTTGTCTGCTCCTTGAGATCCAGCTTGGCCTCAGCACATCGGCGAGAAATCTCCCGCCACAGCAGGTCCTCGCGGGCTGAAGGACAAACAAACAAGAGCGTGCCACGGTCAGTGAGGCGGTTGAGATACGCGACGGGCTGGCGAGCCGTCAGGCCCGCCCAGAACTTCACCTCGATGAGTGCCACCTCCGCGCCGGACTCGGTCCGCGCGGCGAGGTCGGGTCTGGTCTCCTCGGTGCCCGAGCTCTGCGTTCTGAATGTCAGGTCCCCCTCGAACTCCGCTTGCGCGCCTCTCAATATCCGAGCCATCTCTCGCCGCGCCGCCGGCGATCGCTGCAGGACGTACGCGAGTGCCTCAGTGGCGAGATTCTCCGGCCGAGGAGCGAAGCGCGTAGCGAGGTGGGCGAAGAGTGAGCCTTCCACGGATATGGGCACGATAGCACGCGTAGCAGGACGGCGATGTTCTTCAACGAAGTGGTCGAGGCGGATGTCGAATCAACTCAACTTGGTTGTTGCCAGTCAGCGCCCACGGACACACGCCTCCGGGCGACGCGACCAAGGCACCGACGTCCCGGCAGCACGCGTCGCAATCACTTGGGACAAGACCTACACGACGGGCGCTGCTAGACGATCGCCTGGCCGATGCGCCGTATGACTGAGCTCGGGCCGGCAATTGCATCGGTCTGACCCATCAGCCGTCGATCGGATGCGAACCCACCGGGCGTGTTGCGCTCAAACAAATCGGTTGCCTGCGCGCCCCCGTTGCCTGTAGCCTCCGGTGCACGCCAATGCCGACGAATACAACCTCAGCGGCGCCAAAGCTCGAACCGAAAGCGGCGGGCACGAAGCCGAACAGCAAAGGTGAGCGCGCGGCTCCAATGCTCTACTCCCGGCAGCGTCAGCTATTGAAGCTGTTGGATGCTCTGGGGGGCGCGGCGAGCCGCACGGACTTTCAGAAACAGTTGTTTCTCTACTGCCAAGAGGCAGCGGACGGGGAGGCGCCCTACGATTTCGTGCCGTACAAGTTCGGGGCGTTCTCCTTCACGTCCTACGCCGACCGGCAGAAGCTCATTGAGCGCGGACTTCTGGAGGACGATGACGGCTGGCGGATCACGTCCGAGGGGCGGCGGGTCATTGGACGGGTTGCAGACGTCAGGCTCGCGACCTTCGCCAAACGTCAGCGTGGCCTCACGGGTGATGCCCTTGTTGCCGACACTTATCGACGCTTTCCGTTCTACGCGATCCGCAGTGAGATCGCGGCGCGTGTGCTGAAGAACGACGAAGCGGCGCTCCGTCGCATCAAGGATCTCCGATCCGCTGCGTCCGGACCCGTGCTGAGCACCATCGGCTACGAGGGGCACTCGCTTGAGAGCTACCTGACCGTCTTGCTCAAGAGTGGCGTCACGCTGCTTTGTGATGTTCGACGCAACCCCATCAGCCGCAAGTACGGCTTCTCCAAGAACACGCTTGCACGGGGATGCGAAGGCGTAGGCCTGCGGTATGAGCACGTGCCTGAGCTTGGTATTTCCTCGGACCGGCGACAATCGCTCGATACCCAGGCCGACTACGATGCTCTCTTTGCCGACTACGAGCGAGATTCGCTGCCGACCCAGGGAGCGTCCCTCGCCAAGATTCAAGGATGGATGGACGCGGGTGAGCGCGTGGCACTGACCTGCTACGAACACCAGCCCAATCAGTGCCATCGCCACTGCGTAGCAAGAGCGCTTGAGTGCAGGGCGAGCAAGGACCTTACTGCCAAGCACTTGTGAGGAGGTAGCGGCGCAATATGGAGAAGCAGCGCATTCTCATCACCGTCAAGACGTATCCCACGCTGTCAACGAAGTACGGCGAGACGGTCTGCACCGCGGGCGTGCGCGAGGACGGTACGTGGGTTCGCATCTACCCCGTCCCCTTTCGCCGCTTGAACGAGGAGCAGCAGTACAAGAAGTACGACTGGCTTGACGTTCGGCTCGTCCGCAACACCTCTGACCAGCGCCCGGAGACCTACCGCCCCGCCGACCCAAAGGACTTCGAGTCCGCCGTGGGCCACATGGGCACCGACGATGGTTGGCGCGAGAGGCGAAAGCTGCTGCTACAGACCGCGCGGGTCTACGATCGGCTGGACGTCCTCATCGATGGCGCGAAGGCGAACGAGATCTCGCTGGCCGTGTTCAAGCCGGCGCGCATCCTCGACTTAGTCGTGGAGGCCGATGACCGCGAGTGGGACATGGGGAAGGTTAGACAGATGCGCGAGCTCTCGCGCCAACACGATCTCTTTGAGGACAACGCATGGCGCGAGACCTTCAAGGTTATCCCGAAGCTGCCCTACAAGTTCTCGTACAAATTCGAGGATTCCACGGGCAAGGAGAGCAAGCAGCGCATCCTCGACTGGGAGATCGGTGCGCTCTACTGGAACTGCCTGAGCTCGGAGGGCGGCGACGAAGCGAAGGCGCTCGCGAAGGTCCGACTCAAGTACATCGACGAATTCCTCAAGAAGGACCTGCACCTCTTCCTCGGCACCACGCAACAGTGGCACCAGGTTGCTCCGAATCCGTGGGTCATCATCGGCGTGATGCCGATTCCTCACGAGACGCAGCTCGGGTTGTTCTAGATCCGCCCGGGGGGTGTAGTGGCCCCGACGACAGTGATGTCGTGAAGCGAAGGGGCACTCCAGCGTTCAACTCGTCATCGGGTCGCCATGGGGGCGCTCCGTTTCGCGTGCTGAGAATCGCAGAGATCTCCCTCCGCGCCGTGGCCGCAATCAGAGTCGTGTACGGTTACCCCGCTCAGGTCCGGTCGTAGAGGGCCCGCGTCGCTCCAGCGGATGTGGTGAACGGCAAGCACTTGCGTGCAATTCCTATCTCCGGCACGATAGCGAGCTGCCGAACTTGTGCCTCCAGTCACAGCCATTGCTCCTGTCAAAGGACGGGTGCTTGCGCCGCGCGCCGCGGCGAGCTGGTGAATCCGTTCAAGGAGACTGAGGTTACTACCTGCCTTCAGATACGCGATGAGTACACCAGCCGTACGCATGCTCGGACCCGGAGCCGTGATTGGAGGCGGGCGATACAAGATCGTTCGCCTCATCGGCCAAGGTGGCATGGGGGAGGTCTACGAGGCCGAGCACACTGCGCTCCGCAAGCGGGTGGCGATCAAGACTCTGTCGTCCGCGATCGCGTTCGCCCCTGGTGCTCGAGAGCGATTCCTCAGGGAGGCGCGCGCGGCCTCCGGAATACGCTCGAACAACGTCGTCGACATCTCTGACTTTGGCATGGACCCCGACGGTCTCGTGTACATGGTCATGGAGCTGCTCGAGGGAACCTCGCTCGAGGATGTCTTAGAAGCAGAAGGGCGGTTGGCGTGGCGCAGAGCGGTTGCGATCGCCGTGCAGGTGCTGAGCGCGTTGTCGCAAGCGCACGCGTTGGGGATCATCCACCGCGACATCAAGCCAGCGAACATCGTGCTTTCACGCGCATCAGCGTCGCGCGAGCACGTGACTGTCGTGGACTTCGGGATCGCGAAAGTATTGAGCGGAGACGGCACGCCGCACTCACTCACGAGTACCGGAACTCTGCTCGGGTCGCCGCATTACATGTCTCCCGAGCAGTGTCGGGGCTCTGCCATCGACGCGCGGTCCGATGTGTATTCCGTCGGCGCGCTTTTGTACGAGTTGGTCACCGGGCAGGTTCCGTACGATGCAGACACGTTCGTTGGCATCCTGACGCGGCACATCACCGATCCGTTGCCAAAGCCGACCAGCATCGCGCCAGACGTTGATCTCCCCATCTTGCTCGAGGACGCTATTGTGCGGGCGCTGGAGAAAGACCCGGGCGATCGTTACCAGTCAGCACTGGAGTTTGCGGAGGCCCTCGCCGCAGCCGCAAGGACCAAGTCTGCAACGGGGCCGACCCCGGCGGCCACTGCACCGACCGCACCTGAAGCACGTGTCGCCGCGGAACCGATAAGGACGGCACCTGTTGCTGTTGCGGGCGCCGCTGAAGCGCGCAGGGTTGCGCCGACGGCAGGAGCAGGTCGTGCACTGCCGCGATTATCGCCGGAGCAACGACGCGGGCTGGCAATCGGTGCCGGCGTGACTGTGGCGGCAGTCGCAGTCGTCGCGGGACTGCTGAAGCTCCTTGGGCCGCATTCGGCTTCTCCGCAGGATGCCCCACGAGAGACGGCGCGCGTAGAGCAGACCCTGCCCGCGATATCTCCAGCCGCGGTTTCTCAGTCGCCTCAAGTCGAGCCGGGCGCGGCCGGAGCAGCTGTCGCGCGTGAGCAGCCGCCCGGTGGAGGGGCCGTCGCGCCTGATGCTTCTCTCGCAGCATCGCAAGGCGACGGCGCGACGCCGCAAACCGGGCAAGCGGACGCGGCATCCAAAGCTGGGCCAGTGGCCGAAGCGGCAGGCACAGACAACCCGAACCCAGCCGCGGGTGGGACGAGCGGCGGCACCAACGTCGCCGACGCTCCCCCGCAACCGCAGGCGTTGCCGACATGCGCCGACGTGAAGAGCAAAGCCACCCCGAAGTTGCAAAGGGAGTTCAAGGCGCTGGCTGCCTCCGCCGGGTCGAGCGTGACGCTCTACTTTGGGCCCGAGGGGCAGTTGAGCCGCGCAACCCACCTGGGTCTCGCAAGCGAACACCTCGATGCGGAAATCAAGCAGGTTCTTCGTTCGCTTCGAGGGCCGGTAGGAAAGAAGTGTGGCCCGATGCCCATCGGGAAGCCGAAAGCAGGTTAATGCGGTGCAGCGTTCCCAGACGTCATTGGTAAGGTGCGTTGCATTCCAGGAAGAGAGCACGCGCACCAGCGGTCGTACGAGACCGTTCGGTACGCGTGTTGCTTCGCTTGTTGTCGTTTCGGCGCTGGCATGGTCGCGACCGCTACCTGTGGCCCTCGGCGCGCCGCCTGGTCCCCCCGCAGAAGAGGTCTGCTTCGGCGGTGGCGTGCCGTCGCTTCAGCAGATTCAGGCGTGCCAGGAACTCATTGGATCAAAGTCGTACACGAGCTATCGACTTTCCGATCGCGAAGGAGTGCTCAGAGTGCTGCTGCCACTTCGGGGCAAAGGCGGCTCAAAGAGCGATGACGCACTGATCACGGCGCTTCAAGTTTGGTTGGACGACGAGGCCGGCCGTAAGCCGTCCGGTCGCCTCCCCGACGCGACGCGAGCCGAAGCGCAGACAGTGGTCGATGACCTCACGACTCAGCGAGCGGCGCAATTGGAAGCAGGGCCCGCCGGCACCGACGGCAGTGCGCCCCCCGAGAACCGCAAGACGTGGCGTGCGAAGAACCCCTCCAACCCCGACGAGTCCGGCTACCAAGGTGGAACCGACAAAGGGGGTTCCAAAGACTCTCGGCTCCCGACGGCACTGATCGCATCTGGCGGTGCTCTCGCTGGACTCGGCCTACTCGTCACCGCTGTTGGTGGCGGTGTTGCTCGCGGCAAGGCGTGCACGTTCCTGGCGGAGTCGTCTGCACCAAGTGAAACCTCCTCATCTTGCGGAGCCGGAGCGGTCGCGTTCCCCAATACGAGCGAGGGAATTGCAGATGAGCGCGAGTACTCTGATTTGCGTGGCAAGTACAAAGCGACTATCGGAGCCGGCCTCGCGATCACTGTCGTCGGAGTCGGCCTGCTGACAGCCGGTCTGGTGATCCGTGCGAAGAGAAAGCGCGGCGCGAGTGGCACGGCCAAGATACAAGTCGATGCGGCACGCTTCGCGATACGGTTCTGAGCGACGGTTCCTCGTGGATGCTGCGGAGTTCTGCGACGCCGCCGTGCGCAGAGGAGTGACGCGGCCTGACCAACACGCCGGGGACGTGGAGCAGCATCGATAGCTCGTCATCGAGCGAGGTGATGCGAGGCTTCGTCGCCGTCGAGCGCAGGAAATGGTAGGGTCCTGGCGTGATCGGCAACTGGTTCAGGCTGAGCGGCGTCCAATGGGCAACAGCGATGGGTTGTCTGATGCTGGCCGCTGCGTGCCTACCGGAGTCCGTCGTCGGAGAGGACGTCGGGGGTGGCGTAGTCGATGACGACAGCGACGAGAGTGGAGACGGGGATGGAGACGGAGATGGAGACGGAGACGGAGATGGGGATGGAGATGGAGATGGAGATGGAGATGGGGATGGCGACGGGGACGGGGACGGGGACGGAGATGGGGACGGGGATGGGGACGGGGATAACTGCACAACGAACGACGAGTGCGGCTCAGTGGAGGTTTGTTTCGACGCGAACTGCGTGCACGCTTCTACGCTTCGCTACCTCATGTGGACGTCGTTCGAGCCAGCAAGTTGCGACGACGGGGTCTCTACGCCAATTGACCCATACTTTGTTCTTGAGATCGACGGCGTCGTCGCGCACACGAGCGACTGGATTAGCCAGTGCGGCGTAGTTGACTGGAGACGCGCGGTGGAGATCGATGGCGATCAGATTCCGCGCTGGAGGTTCTACGATGACGAGGGGCTATTCGAGGCCGAGTTCCTGACCGCGATTTGCTGGCTGGACGGGAGAACATGCGACGTGATTCCGCCAGAGAACCTCCACGCAGGCGCCGTTTGGACCGGGATGGGCGCCTACGGATTCGGCATCGAGGTGGTCCCCGTGGCGTTCGCGGAGTAGAGGTCCGCGCAAGTACGCCGACGCAGCGCGTTCGCCAGGAACTGCCCGACGATCTCTTCGGAGTGCCTACCAGGTTGTCATTGAGCGTTCTCGCCGGTCCGGCGTCGGAATCTGTTCGGCGGGGTTGGCCCTTGGTACCCTGACGCGGTGGACGTCTCCCGCAGCACACGCACGATGCGCTGCCAGGTGGCAGCACTTCTGTCGACGCTCCTCCCTTCGGCGTGCTTGCCCGCCCCCGTCGTCGTCGACGACTCTGGAGTCGAGACAGAGGATGGCGTTGGGGACGGTGATGGCGACGGAGACGGCGACGGTGATGGCGACGGAGACGGTGATGGTGATGGCGATGGAGATGGAGATGGAGATGGAGATGGAGACGGAGATGGAGATGGAGATGGAGATGGAGATGGAGACCGTGAGTGCGAAGGTCATCCGCTTGAAGTCGGGATGGTCTGTATCCCCGGAGGCGCGTTCGTGGACTCAGCGTCCGGACCCAACGAGCAGCACACCATTCCATCCTTCGCGCTTGACCGCACGGAAGTTACCTTGGCGTCCTACAAGGAATGCTTTGCCGATGGTGCGTGCGAAATGCCGCTCACTGGATCTGGGTGCAACTGGAACACTCCGGGTGCGACCAGTCAGCCGGTGAACTGCGTTAAGTGGGTAAACGCATCCGAGTATTGCGCATGGGCCGGGAAAAGACTGCCGACCGAGTGGGAGTGGGAGTGGGCCGCACGCGGAGGAGAGAGGGCCCGAAAGAATCCTTGGGGGACCGGGGAACCGGGGAACATGGCCTGCTGGCAGGGGTCCGACGTGCCGGCCACCGGCCCTTGTCTCGTGGCCGTGCATTCGCCGTATTCTGACAGCGTAGACGGCGTTGCGGACATGGCTGGCAACATGTGGGAGTGGACTTCGAGTCAGTACGCCGGGACCGTTGGCGTCAAGGTTCTGCGCGGGGGAAGCTGGAAAGACGACGATTCCATCAACCTCGAGGCCAAAAACAGATACCCGTACAATGAGGTAGACACCACGAACGGTGTCGGCATCCGCTGTGGACGAGATCTGCTGTAGCGCGCTCCCCCGAGGAACGCCGCGTATCGGTTCTGCCGAGCTGAGCATTCGTTTCGCCGAAATCGAATCGAGCAATCTACAGCATCCTTCGGTAGCGAGCATGTCCGCTGAACTCTGACGCCTCGGCGATCAACGCAGACCACAACTCGTTGCTTCGCTCCGACAGCGCCCGGATGCCGCGAAACAAGTGCCCGAATCTCAGCGGACCAATCGCCCAGGTGTGCCGGAGCACCGAGATTCAAGAGAAACTCCTTCTCGCTTCGAGCTACCTCCGCGAACGGGACGCGCTGCATCAACGGGTCTTGGCGCAACGAAAGCCGCGCCCGCGGTTGATGAAGGTCGGGTCGTTATCAACCCGGCCGTCCGCGCGGAGGTAGCCAGCGTTGTCATCACCCCAACTGCCGCCGCGCCCGACGCGGCCTTGCTCACTCTCATCAAACCAACTGCCGGTCCACTCAAAGACGTTGCCCGCCATGTCCCGCAGCCCGTCCCGGTTGTCCCCTGCCGTGCTCTTGCTGCCCACGTCCCAGGTGCGGTTGAGGCCGCAACCGAGTCCTCCTTCCATCATCACCGCATACGTGCAGCTGGGCGACGCTTCTCCCCACGGATATGTCCTCCCCTCGTCCCTCCCTCGCGCCGCCCACTCCCACTCCCACTCCGTTGGCAGACGCTGGCCGCTCCATGAGCAATACGCATCTGCGTGGAACCAGTCCACGCAGTTCACAGGGTGATTCTCGCGCCCGATCACCCCGTAGTTGCAGTCGACACCCGTGCCCGGGAATGTACATCCGCCGCCCGCCACACACGCCGTGAACTTCGCCACTGTCACCTCGTCTTGGTCCATACAGACATCACCGACGCTCCGTTCCGCCTGCGGCGACGCGCCGTTCGTGTAGGTGCCCCCGGGGACGAACACCATCCCGACTCCGCAATCACCGTCGCCATCGCCATCGCCATCGCCATCGCCATCGCCATCGC
>CAZVEM010000088.1:0-18061 GCA_964626165.1 uncultured Nannocystaceae bacterium | reverse complement strand
GATGGTCTGGCAAGACGGCTGCTCCTTCCGCGTCTACTACGACGGCCAGCTCCAGCCCAGCAAGGCCGGCGCCCACATCCGCGTGACGCTGCCGCCGGACTACATCGGCGCGCTGGAAGTTCAGACTGAAGACAACGTCGAGGACTCGGGCTATCAGCGCCGCTCGGACATCAACATCCGCGGCGCCGTCGGCCCGGTGATCGCGACGCTGGATTCAGGTCGCGCCAATGTGCGCATGGCCAACACCATGCTGGTCGCGCCTACCTGCGGCGGCACCTTGTCTGAGGCCACCGATCTCAACGACTCCTGCGCGAGCTTTGAGGACCCTGACACGATGATGCCCGCGGCCTGGAGCGACATGTGTGCCTGCGGCACGGGCAACTTTGGTCAGGTCACCATTCGATCGACCACCACGCGCGCCGCAGACATCACGCTCGATCTCCCGTCGGATATCTGGGCGGCGGTCGCGACCGACAACGAGGAAGCGGGCCTCACCCCACAAGTTGGCTGCTCCGCGACGGTCGAAGACATCGCCGACGTTCAGCCCGATCCGGTCAACGACCCCAACAAGCCGTGGAAGCAAAAGCTTGAGTTCAACGACCCGGGCATGGCCGCGCTCGAAGGTGGCGGCGTTGCGATCACACTGACCTCCGGTGGCTGCAACAATGTCGCCTATCACACCGGTCCCGACGAGTACGATCAAGAGCCCACCAGCGAGCTGCGCGGTAACGTCAAGGTCTGCTCGGGCTGCTTGAACTAGCAGGCTGTTGAAGAAGCCCGCGCGGGCTCTTCAGGCAGGGATAACAACGGCCGTGGCCTGCACTTGCAGACCGCGGCCGTTTTCCTTTGGGGGCGCGATCCGCCTCGCAGACCGGTCTGGCGCGCAATCGCTCTCGATCGATCCGTCGACCCTGCGGTCGCAACCTCTCAGCGATGCTCTTGGTGGCAGCCGATCACGAGGTGCGCTGGTGCGGTCTGCGGGTCCCAAGCAGCGCGAGCAGCAAGGTTCGTAGCGAGACGCGTGCCTCCAACGCCGCTTGCGTCACCTCCTCGTGGCTCAGGCCAGACTGCCCCGCACTGTTGGTCACCACGCCGAGTCCCACGCAGGGCGTCGCGTGAGCCGCCGCCAGGATCGCCTCATAGGTGGTCGACATGCCGATGACGTCGACGCCGAGGCGAGCGAGCGCTGCAACCTCCGCCGGCGTCTCGTACTGCGGACCTCGAGCGTGACCATAGACGGCGTCGCGTAGCGCAATTGCGTGCTCACGTGCCGCCGCGTGGACGTCCGTGCGGAGTTGCGGGTCGTAGAGCATTCCGCAGTCCACAAAGTTCGAGCCGACCAGCGGCGTTGGGCCAAAGAGGTTCATCTGATCGCTGTAGGTGACCAGATCGCCGGCACGCATGCGCTCGTGCGCGCCTCCGACGGCCGAGGTCAATGCGACCGCACCGACGCCGAGCTCAAGTGCAGCGGCCAATGACGCGACGCAGGTGGCGACCGAATGGCCCTCGTACGGATGCAGGCGACCGGTTTGAACGGCGATCGTGCGGCCCTCGAAGCGCGCGAGCACGAGTGCTTTGCCATGACCGGGGACCTCAGCGCTGGGGAGGCCGGCCTGCGCGAAGGTCAGCGTTGCAAGCGTCTCAAGGCCCGAGCGCGGGGAGTCGCCCGTGTCCACCTCGCCCAGCAACGCCGGGGCGATGCCCGAGCCGCAGACCACATACCAATCCACGGCTACGTCGCGCAGAAACGCCGTGATCTTGTCGCGCGCCGCGGTGAGCTGTGCGTCGGAAATTGTCATGGCGTGTTCCGGGCGATCTCGATGCGAGTTGCGAAGCGACCTAGCGGGCGGTCTCGCGGTGATCATGTTCGACGCAAATCGGCGCCGGAGAGGTGCTCGACATGGCGGTCATCGAGACCTCGTTGTCGATGACGGGACGGCTCGCTAGAAGAGCAGCTTCATCAAGAGCAGGGTCGCGCCGACGCCGATGCCCAAGCCGATCGCGAGCGCGGCGGCCAGGGGGATGCCAAAGGGTCGCTCGGACGCGGGGAGTGCGGCACCCGTCGCAGGCCCGTGGGGCTCAGAACCGGCTGGCAGCACTGGATTGAGCTTTGAGGTCACCTGCGCGACGGCAACCTGTGCGTGGCGCGGTGGCACCTGTCCGCCCAACCTGCGGCTGATGCCGTCGAGTGCCTCGATCAATGCGTCGTAGGTCGGTCGGACATCGGGCCGGCGACTCATCATGCGGCGACACAGATCGCTGAGCTCTTCGTCAAAGCCGGGGATCTCGAACTTGAGCTGCGGGCGTTCAGCCTTGAGGTGGCGGCGAACGACCGCGGTGTAGTGGTCATCGGCGCCGCCCTTGCGAAACGGCGGATGGCCGCTGCACATGTGAAAGAGCGTGCAGCCGAGTGCATACACGTCGGCGCTCGCGTCGACCTCATCACCCATCGCCTGCTCGGGCGCGAGATAGTCCGGCGTGCCGACAAAGACGCCCGTTGCGGTGATCGACAGATCTTCTTGGAGCGCCTTGGCAAGGCCGAAGTCCGTCACTTTGACCACGCCAGAACGCGTCACCAGCAAGTTGGACGGCTTGACGTCCCGATGGACGACGCCGGCGCGCTGGGTCTCCGCGAGCCCCGTCGCCGACTGCCGGATCACCTCGGCAGCATCACCGGGGTGCAGAGGTCCGTGCGCCTTGAGGAGATCGCCGATGTCGTCACCATCGAGGAACTCCATCGCGAGGTAGGGGCGCCCCTCAAACTCACCGATGAAATAGATCTGCACGATGTTGGCGTGATTCATCGCTGCGAGCGCGCGACCCTCTCGGGTGAAGCGCGTCTTGAACTCCGTCGACTCACGGTGCTTTTGTCCCAGCACCTTGAGCGCGACGCGACGATTGAGGGAGGTATCGAGGCCCTCGTAGACCTCGCCCATTGCCCCCTTGCCCAGGAGTCCACGGACCTCGAAGTGTCCGATCCGTTGAGGCACAGCCGCCACTGCGGTGGACGCTACCAAACGCGGCGCCACAACTGCGACCCTTCGCCAGGCTCAGAGGCCCTCTTGTTCGAAAAAGAGCCCGGGACAGGCAGTTGGTCGGTGGCGGTCCGGCGCTGGATCCATGCCCACGCGCGAAAAGTGCGCGCATCTCGCGAGTCTTGCGTGTTGGCGCGCTGCTCCAAGGCCCGATGCGCGTTACTGCCCCGCCACCGAAGGATCGTCCGCGGGATTTTCGAATCGGGTGAAGCGCTTGAGGAAGTGCAGCTCCACGGTACCGACCGGGCCGTTTCGCTGCTTGCCGATGATCACCTCGGCCTTGTTCTCCCACTTCTTGCGCTCGGCCTCCGGCGTCTCGGCGTTGTGATAGCGCTCTTGACGATGGATGAACATGATGACGTCGGCGTCCTGCTCGATCGCGCCTGACTCTCGAAGATCGGAGAGCTGCGGGCGCTTATCGGAGCGACCTTCCAACGAGCGATTGAGCTGGGACAGCGCGATCACGGGTACGGCCAGCTCTTTGGCAAGGGCCTTGAGTCCGCGGCTGATCTCCGAGATCTCTTGTTCGCGCGAGTCGTAGCGGCCCTTGCCTCCGCGGCAGAGCTGCAGATAGTCGACCATGATCATTCCGATCGGCGCCTTGGGCCCATGGGTTGCGCGAGATCCCTCCGGGAACACGCTCCGATCCGACTTCCATCGTCGGGCCGCATTGCGGATCTCGAGGATGGTTGGGCTCGCACGGTCGTCGATGAACATCGGCGACTTCTGGATTCGGTCGGCGGCGGCGATCAGGTTCTTGGTGTCCCACTGCGAGTTCAGACGACCTCGACGCAGATCGCCGTAGTCAACGCGTGCCTCCGACGCGAGCACGCGCTCGATGAGTTGACCAGCGCCCATCTCAAGCGAAAAGAAGAGGACGGGCTGCAGCAGCGGGCGCTTGTCCTCGGGCAGCTCGGCCCAGTGTTTGCCCGGCACGCACGCGTTTTGAGCCATGTTGAGCGCGAACGCGGTCTTGCCCATCGAGGGACGCGCCGCAAGGATGATGAGATCTCCGGGCTGAAGACCCGCCGTCATCTCGTCCAGCATCGCGTAATGCGTAGCGACACCCGTGACCGAGCTCTCTGACTGGCGGCGGGTGGTCAGCTCGCTAAAGACCTGGTGAATCAGCTTGCGCGCGGGCACATAGTTCGCGCGCTGACCTCGGTCCGCGACCTCGACGACCTTCTGGGAGGCCTCGTCGACGAAGCGACGTACATCCTCGACCTCGCCCATGCCGTCCTGGGCAACCTCGCGTGTGGTGATCACAAGCGAGCGCAGCAATGCGGCCTCGGCGATGAGGTTGGCGTGGGTGACGATGTTGTGCGCGGTCGCGTAGCGATCCGAGAGTGCGCTGATGCCCTCCATGCCACCGATGAGCCGGAGCTCGTCGCGTCCACGCAGATAGGCCTCAAGCGTCACCACGTCGATCGGCTCGCCACGCTCGTCGAGCGCCAACATCGCGCGGAACACCGCCTGGTGCCCGGGCACGTAGAACTCTTCGGGCCGCACGACGTCGCTGACTTGGGTCAGCGCGTCTCGCCCACGCAACAACACGCCGCCCAGCACGCTGGCCTCAGCCTCGGCGTTGTGGGGAAGTGTTCGAGCGTCGGCCATCGTCCTCGCGCTCCCGTCACTCGCAAGAACCGCGAGCCGGCGACCAGTTTCAACCTACCACCATCCGGTGCGGGCTCGTGGTGGAACCCCACCCGCTGCATTCACAGCGGCGTGGGGCGCTTCTCGACCTACTTCTTGTGGGCGATCGCCACGACCACGACCTTGATTTTGGTCGTGCAATCGGCCGTGAAGCGAATCTCGACTTCGTGGGTGCCCGCGTCCTTGAGGGGCTCTGCGAGTCGCACATAGCGGCGATCGACCTTGAGGTTTTGGGCCTCAAGCGCCTCCGCGATGTCGCGGGACGAAACGCTACCAAAGAGCTTGTCGCCGTCGCCTGCCTGTCGAGCGATCGAGACGGTCACGCCTGCGAGCTTCTTGACCAGCTCGGCGAACTCCGCCTTGATGCGAGCCTGCTCGGCCGCGATCGCGCGCTGGTGATGCTCAAGTTGCGCCACGTTGCCCTTGGTCGCGAGCAACGCAAGTCCGCGCGGCATGAGGAAGTTGCGGCCGTAGCCGGCGCGAACCTTGACGAGCTGTCCGGCGCGGCCGACGTGGTCAACGTCCTTGGTGAGAATGACTTCGATGTTGGCCATGGTGATTTCCTCCGGCGCTACTGCACCGCGTAGGGCAACAAGGCGAGCTGACGCGCGCGCTTGATGGCCTTGGTCAGCTGACGCTGCTGCCACGCGGTGATGTTGGAAACGCGGGCAGGGGTCACCTTGCCGCGGTCGCTCAAGAAGTAGCGCAGCAGCGCAGGGTTCTTGTAGTCGATGATGACGGTTGGATCCGCCAGAGGCGAAACACGCTTACGGGTCTTGAATTCTTCTGCCATGGCTTAGTCCTGATCGTCGTCGTCGTCGTCGTCATCATCGTCGCGGTCGCGGCGATCGTCATCGCCGTCGTCCTCGGGCATCCGATCGAGCGGATCGGGTGCAACTTCGCCCACCGCGTCCATCGCCTCAGCGGTGACCTCGGTCGGGCGCGCCTGCGGATCGACGTCCTCGTCGATGAGCACGGTGAGGAAGCGAAGCACTTGGTCGTTGATCCGGAGGTTGCGCTCCAGCTCGGTCACCATGCCGCTGCCGCCGAGATAGCGGGTGTAGAGGTAGACGCCGCGCTTGTTGCGACGGATTGCGTAGGCCAGCGTTCGCAGGCCCCAGTTGTCAACGCGAATCAGGCTTCCACCCTCGCGCTCGAGGATCGAGCGGATGCGCTCGACCAGCTCCACGATGCTCTGCTTGCCGATCTCCGGCCGCAGGATCAAGACGGTTTCGTACTCTCGCTGAGTCCCGCGTTGGTTGCGGATACTCAGAATCGTTCCTTGTGTGCTCATGTTTCTCCTTGTGGACTACTGGCCCCCCGCCGGTGCGGTGGAGCAAGGAGTGGGGCGACGGATCTAGACGATCAGGTCCGGAGGCGCAAGTGCGGGCCTGTGGGCGCAAATTTGCCGGTCTTGAGAATAGAGACAGGGCGTGAGCGGGCCCTCAGAGGCTCGTTTCACGCCCTGTGCGCGCCGTGACGGGATTCGACCACGAGGGCCGGCCCAACCGCGGCGGTGACCACTGCAGGGTTACTGCGGGACTTCGCCCTCGGCGGCGGCGGACTTGCCATCCGCCTTACCCGAATCCGACTTGCCGGGCTCTGACCTGGAGCTTGCATCGACGCGGGCCTGCGCTTCCTTCTGGGCACGCAGCGCCGGCGACTGAATCATCGGCGCGATGACGACCGCGACGATGGTCATGAGCTTGATGAGGATGTTGAGCGAGGGACCGGCCGTGTCCTTGAAGGGGTCACCCACGGTGTCGCCGATGACGGCGGCCTTGTGGCGCTCTGAACCCTTGCCGCTGTTGCCCTTGCCAAGGTCCTTGGTCTGACCCTCGACTTGCTTCTTGGCATTGTCCCAAGCACCGCCCGCGTTGGACATAAACAGCGCAAGCATCACGCCGCTGACCAGGGTGCCGCCGAGCAGACCGCCCAGCGCGTGCGGCGACCAGAGTCCGATGATCACCGGCGCAGTCATGGCGAGGAGACCCGGCGCAATCATCCGGCGAATCGACGCTTGTGTGGAGATCGCGACGCAACGCTCGACCTCGGTCTTGTCGCCGGCGGCGTAGACCTGCGCCTCTTCCTCCTCGGTCAGCTTGCGGTCGTCGTGCTCCGCCTTGGCGACCAAGGTCAGGGCCTCACGCAGCACCGGGATGTCTCTGAACTGGCGACGGACCTCCGTGATCATGTCCATCGCGGCGGAACCGACCGCCCGCATCGCCATCGACGAGAACAGGAAGGGCAGCATGCCGCCGAGCAGGACGCCGATGAGCACGGTGGGATCGGTGAGGATCATGTCCTCGGGTCCAAGCGCGATCTGCTTGTACGCGGAGAACAGTGCGAGGGCCGCGAGCGCGGCCGAGGCGATCGCGAAGCCCTTGCCGATGGCCGCGGTGGTGTTGCCGACCGCGTCGAGGTGGTCGGTGCGCTCACGGACATTCGGCGGCAGACCGCTCATCTCGGCGATACCGCCGGCGTTGTCGGAGATGGGACCGTAGGCGTCGACCGCGAGCTGAATGCCAGTAGTCGAGAGCATGCCAAGGCCGGCGAGGGCCACGCCGTACACACCTGCGAAGTAGTTCGCGACGTAGATCGCGATGCAGATCAGCACAATCGGAATCGCCGTGGACTCAAAGCCGACCGCGAGGCCTGCGATGATGTTGGTGGCCGGACCCGTGCCGGACTGCGAGACGATCATGTTGACCGGGCGCTTGTCCTTGGAGCAGTAGTACGAGGTCACCAGGCCGATCGCGACGCCGATCAGGAGGCCGACGCCGATCGCGACCATCAGGTTGAAGGTCGTCATCTCCATCACGTTGCCACCCGCCACGAAGGTGATCGGGTGACCGTTGGCCGCGGCGCGGCCAATGAAGAAGTCGACGATGAACCAGCTCAGGACCAGCATGATGCCGGCCGCACCAAAGGCGCCGGTATCAAGTGCGACCTGCGGATCGCCACCCTCGCGCGTGCGGACGATGAAGGTGCAAAGCACCGATACAATCGCGCCGACCGCGGCGATGATGAGGGGCAGCAGCGCGGCCTCAAGACCGCCGTAGCGGGCCGCGGCGCCGAGGATCATCGCGCCGATGATCGAGCCGACATAGGACTCAAAGAGGTCCGCACCCATGCCCGCGACGTCGCCGACGTTGTCACCAACGTTGTCTGCGATGGTGGCGGGGTTGAGGAAGTGATCCTCCGGGATGCCCGCCTCGACTTTGCCGACGAGGTCCGCGCCGACGTCCGCCGCCTTGGTGTAGATGCCGCCACCGACGCGAGCGAAGAGCGCGATCGACGAGGCGCCCATGGAGAAGCCCGCCAGCACGTTGATGACGCGCATCAGGGTCGGCGTGTCGACCGACTTGGCGTCGATGTCGAGCGCCCAGACTTGGTTGTAGACGATGAAGAGCACCCCGAGTCCGAGGAGCGCCAGACCGACCACCGACATGCCCATGACCGCGCCACCGCGGAAGGCGATTTGCAGCGCCGGCGCAAGGCCGGTGCGAGCTGCGGCGGCGGTGCGCACGTTGGCGCGGGTGGCCACACGCATGCCGAAGTAGCCGGCGAGCGCGGAGAGTCCGGCTCCGATCACAAAGCTTACGGCCACCAGCTGCGACGAGGCGACGGGGTCTGCCGTGAACGCCAGCAGGCCCGCGACGACCACGACGAAGATCGCGAGGATTTGATACTCAGCGCGCAGGAAGGCCATGGCGCCGCGGAAGATCTGCTCTGCGATCTTCTTCATGCGGTCGGTGCCCGCGTCTTGCTTGGACACCCACATGCCTGTGAGCAGTGCGTACACCAGCGCGACAATGCCGGCGGCGGGGATGACGTAGAGAAGGTTTTGGTTGTTCACGGCGTGCTCGGGACCGACTCGCTCGTCGGTGCTAGTTGGTGGTGGAGTTGAAAAGATTCATCGCCCGCTCCGGGCCGTGGTCGACGACGGCCCGAATGGCGAGGTTGGCTCGGTCAAGCACCTCAGGGAGCTCGACGAGGTCCGAAGTCGAGAAGTCCGAAAGGACCCAGGCCGACACCTCGCCCCGCGTCGGACGGCCGATGCCGACGCGCACTCGTACGTAGTTGGCGCTGCCCAGCTTTTGGTGGATGTCACGCAGGCCGTTGTGACCACCATGACCGCCGCCGAACTTGATCTGGACTCGTCCGAAATCGAAGTCGAGCTCGTCATGGACGACCACGATCTTCTCCGGCTGCGTCTTGTGAAAGCGCGCCGCCTGGGCGACTGCTTCGCCACTGCGGTTCATGAAGTCTTGTGGCTTGACGGCGAGACAGCGAATGCCCGGGGACTCACCCTGAACAATCGGGGCGACCAACGCGGAGAAGCGCTCGCGCCAGGCGGGACTTGTCTCGTTGTCCTGCGCCCAACGATCGACCGCCATGAACCCGACGTTGTGTCGGTTCTTGGCGTATTTCGGCCCGGGATTCCCGAGACCGACCACGATCGTGGGTGCATCGCTGCTGGACATCGCTTGGCTCTCGCTTCGACACGGGGAAGAGCCGGCGGCCTCCTCGCTGGAGGCCGCGGCCACCCTGTCCTGCGCTACTTCTTCTTCTTGGGATCGGCGGCCTTGGTGGCCTCTTCGGCCCGCTTGCGAACCGCGATGACGAGCGCGATGGCCTGCTCGGGATTGTCGAGCAGTCGCGCGTTGACCAGCGGTACATCCTTGAGCCGGAGCTGCTGGCCCATCTGTAGTGGCGTAATGTCGACGATAAACTTCTCGGGCACCTGGGCCGGCAGGGCCGCGACGCGGACGTCTCGGCGCAGGGTCTTGAGACGACCACCGGCCGCGACGCCCACCGAACGACCGACGTACTCGACCGGGATCTTGACGTGGATTTCCTTGTTGGGATCCACGCGAAGGAAGTCGACGTGAAGCATCTCGTCGCGCACCGGCTGCATCTGGTAGTCGGCGATGATGCAGGGCTCCACCTTGGAGCCCTTGCCGTCGGCGCTCGCGATGGTGAGGTGGAACAGGGTGTTGAGCTTGCGGACCGGATCCATCGCCTTGCGAAGGGCGGAGGGATCGACCGCGATCAGCTCGCTAGGCTCGCCGCGTCCGTACACGACGGCCGGAATCTTGCCGGCTGCACGAAGCTTGCGGGCCACGCCCTTGCCGTGGTCTGTGCGCGCCTGGGCGCTGAGGTTGCCGTGGGTCTCACTCATGTTGTTTCGTCGCCTCTGCGGCATTTGCCGCTGTTGTGGTCCCCGGGTAGGTGCCGTAGCCCCTTGAGCTTCATGCTCAAGACCGCTGGCTCGCCGCCGGGGTGCCAGAAGAGCGCCACATGGGCGCCCTGTGAGTCGTGCGTGCCTGTTGGCAACGCAGCCGTGCTGGTGGTTCAGCTAAACAGGCTGGAAATCGAATCTCCGTGGTGAACTCTGCGGATCGCCTCGCCGATGATCGGCCCGACGCTGAGGACGCGCAGCTTGGGACAACGAGCGAGACGCTCTTCTTGCGGGATGCTGTTGGTGACCCAGACCTGCGTGAGCACCGACGCATTGATGCGATCGATCGCGGGTCCAGAAAACACGCCGTGGGTCGCGACTGCGAAGACCTCGGCCGCGCCATGCTCCTTGACGGCCTCGGCCGCGTTGCAGAGCGTGCCCGCGGTGTCGATCATGTCGTCGGTCAAGATCGCGCGCTTGCCCTTCACATCGCCGACGAGGTTGTAGACGCGGCTCTCATTGGGCGCGTCGCGGCGCTTGTCGATAATCGCCAGCGAGCAGTCGAGCATCTTGCTGTAGATCCACGAGCGCTCCACACCGCCGGCGTCGGGAGACACGATCACGGTGTCGGGACCGCCAAATCCGCCGCTCTTGAGCGAATCACGGAAGACCGGGGTCGCGAGGAGGTGATCGAAGGGGATGTTGAAAAAGCCCTGGATCTGCCCTGCGTGGAGGTCCACGGCCAAGACGCGGTCCGCACCCGCCGCCGTCAACAAGTCGGCGACCAGCTTGGCGGAGATCGGCGTCCTGGGCTTGACCTTGCGATCCTGCCGCGCGTACCCGAAGTAGGGGACGATCGCGACGATCGAGCCCGCGCTTGCGCGCTTGAGGGCGTCGATCATGATCAGCAGCTCCATGAGGTTGTCATTGGGCTGCGTGCAGGTCGGCTGCACGATGAAGCAATTGACGCCGCGGACGTTCTCGCCGATCTCGACGAAGATCTCGCCGTCGGAGAAGCGAGCCACCTTCGCACGTGCCTGCTCGATGCCCAGGTAGCGGCAGATCTCGAGCGCGAGCGCCGGATGGGAGTTTCCGGCGAAGATCGCGATGCTCTTGTTGACGGACACGGGCGACTCTTAGGTACGAGGGCGCCGAGGGCGGCGGTTCGCGAGGTGGGTGGCGGCGAAAGTGCTTGGCGAGCGAGCGAGTCGTTGGGGCGGCAGGATTCGAACCTGCGCATGTCGGAATCAAAATCCGATGGCTTACCGCTTGCCGACGCCCCAGCATCCGAGGACGGGCTGTCCCCGGCTGCGAGCCGCCGCGTTATAGAGGCGCGTCGACGACGGTGTCAAATCGAGCCGCCGCAGGATGGAGGGGGCCGGATTGGCTGCGGCAACCCCGGCACGTCCCCTCTGAGATACGAAAGCGGCCGCATTCTTGTGCGCACCGCGCGCTGCCCGCTTCGTCGGCCGATCGCCGCGGAGCGCGAACTGGGATGCCGTTGCGCGCGCGCTGCCGCCGGGCGAGAGGGGCGCCCCTGGCGAACAGCCGGTTTTGGCCGAGCGGTCAACTTCGGGTGGAACCTCGCATTTTGCCGTCTACGCGGCCCACTCGATCGAGTTCTTCGTCGAGTTGTTGACGCAGGGAGGTGCGAGATCGGACGATAGCCGCGGTGCAGTCGCTTGCCTTTAAGCTCTGCCCGACATGCGGCGCACGCGCTGTCGGTTCGCCGCGGTACTGCCCCGCGTGCGGGAACGACCTACTGGGCGTGACAGAGCTCGACGGCGATCCCTACGTCGAGATGATCGTGGCGGATCGCTACCAGCTCACCGAGCTGCTCGGCACCGGGGCGATGGGCCGCGTGTATCGGGCGCGGCAGACGACCCTCGGCAAGCTCTTCGCCGTCAAGTTGCTCCATCCGCATCTGACTGGCGATAGCGACACGCAAGCTCGCTTCGCGAACGAAGCGCACAACTCCGCAGCGCTCAACCACCCCAACATCGTCTCGGTCGTCGACTACGGCCGTACGGCGGAGGGCATCTCCTACCTCGTCATGGAGTATGTCGAGGGGCGATCGCTTGAGGACGTCATCGTCGAGGACTTCCCCCTCGCACGGGATCGAATCATCGACCTCACGCTGCAGATCCTCGCGGCGCTCACAGAAGCGCATGGCCACGGGGTGCTCCACCGCGATCTCAAGCCCGAGAACATCTTCGTCCAGACACTGCGGACCCGCGGTGAGCTGGTGAAGATCCTCGACTTTGGCATCGCGACGCTCATGGACGACAGCGCACGCGCCGCCCGGCCCAAGCTGACCGGGCATGGCATGGTGTGCGGCACACCGGAGTACATGTCGCCCGAGCAGGCGCGCGGTCACGCACTCGATGCGCGCTCGGATCTTTATGCGGTCGGCGTGATCCTCTACCAGCTGCTCACCGGCGTGGTGCCGTTCGCCAGCGAATCCGCGCTGGAGATCCTCCACAAGCACCTACGGGAGCTCCCCGTGCCACCTGCCGTTGCACTCGGACGTCCGGTTGATCCGCTTGACGAGATCTGTCTGCGCGCCCTTGCGAAGGATCGTGCGGATCGATTTGCGGACGCCACGGCGTTTCGCGACGCACTGCTGGCGATTTCGCGCGCACCGGCGGCCGCCGCGGCACCGCAGGTCCTGCGCTGCTCGGAATGCGCGGCGGTGATGCGCAGCGAGGACCGTTTCTGTCCCGCCTGCGGCGCCGCCTCGCCGCAGCGCACAGAGAGCGCACCGCAGCGGGCAAACCCCGCGCTCGCGCGCCATCGGACGCGACTCAGTGGCGCGGTCTCGGCAGCGACCGACCAAAGCGATACCGCAGAGCTGCTCGCCCGCAATTTTCCGCTTCCGCTCATCGAACGCGATGAGGTGCTTTCTTCGACGCTCGCGCGCCTCGAAGCGCCTGTCGCCGGCACCCTCGTGCGAGCGGTATCGGGCGCGTACGGCATCGGCAAGACCCGGCTGCTCGACGAAGTCGCCGCGGTGGCCGAACGCTATGGCTGGCAGGTCCTCGCGGTGGGTTGTGATCCCTCGGGCGCCTCATCGCCGCTGTGGCCGATCCGGCAGATTTGCGCCGCACTGCTCCAAGCCCCCGCAGATCAGATCACGCCAAGCCAACTCGGTCGCGCCGTGAACCTCCTCGGGCTTAGCTACGACTCGCTTCCCGGTCTGGCCGAGCTCTTTGGCATGCAAGGCCCGGCGAGTGAGCTTGAGCTCGCGGTCCGTCGCCGGGAATGTCTCGCGTCCGCGGTGGAGGTTGTCATGCAAGGCGCGGGCTCGCGCCCGCTGCTGCTCCTGCTCGATGACCTTGAGCAGTGGGATGTCACGTCGCGGCTCGTGCTTCGCCGGATCGCGCGGGCAAGCGTCGCGGGCAGCGTGATGTGCCTGGTGGCCACGACCGAGGAAGATGTCGAGTGGCTGACCAGCGATGTCCATCGCCTCGGTGCGCTGAGCCAGCAGGGCGTTCAGTCGGCGCTCGCAGAGCTCGCGCGCGAGCGCCAGTACCATGGGGAGCTGCTTCGTCAAGTCGGCGCGTGGGGCGACGTCAATCCGCTCGCGCTCGAGCAGGCACTTCGCTTGGCCGCCAGCGGTAAAGCTCCAAGCTCACTCGCGAATCTCGCAGAACTGATCGGCCAGCGTGTGTCGGCCCTCGATCCAGTGGCGCTCGGCCTGCTGCGTGCGGCGAGCGTGCTAGGTGATCGGATCCTGGACAGCGAGCTGCAAAAGGTGATCAGTGAGGTCAACGGCAAAGCGCCGGACTGGGAAACAGATGACGCGCTTGCGCGGCTCCACGTCGAGGGCCTGCTGATCATCAGCGGGCCGGGCGAGCGCATGTTCCCTCATCGCAAGCTGCGTGAGCTGGTCTACGGAGAGATCCTCGGGCCCGCTCGTGCCAACCTGCACGCCGCCGCCGCCAAGCTCCCCTCCGTGCTGGCGGATCCGGTGGTCCTCGCGATGCACTTGCTACGCGCGGGTGCGGCGGGCGCTCGTGAGGCGCTCGATGCCGCGGCCTTCTTCGCCGCACGGCGGTTCGATGATCGCAAGTCGGTGGTGCTGCTCCGCGCCGCCCTCAAGTTGGCGGAAAGCAGTGATGCGGGACCGGGTCCGTCCAAAGCCAAGATCGCGGCCGCACTGTCGTCGGCGCATCGCTTTGTCGGCGAGCTCGCGCCCGCCGAGAGCATTGCTCGCGGCGCGCTCGAGCACAGCACCGATCCAGAGGAGACCGCCGCACTCGAACGAGCGCTCGGCCTGGTTCTGCTCGCGCAGAAGCGTGAGCGTGAGGGCGCAGTCTGCTTTGAGCGCACGATCGGCCTGGCGATCAGCCGCGGTGACATCACGCTCGCGCTCGGGGTCTACTGTGACCTCGCCAAGGCGCTGATGGCATGTGGTGAGACTGCGCGCGCGCGCAAGGAACTGCTCGAAGGCCTCGATCTCGCGACCTTCGGCGAGGGTGCGCGCGCCGAGGTCGATTTCGACATCTGGCGCTATCTGCTCGCGGTCTCAAGTGCCGCATACGCCACCGGAGATAAGGCGGAAGCACGAACTTGGGCCGAACATGCGGCCTGGCAGGCCAATCGCAGAGATTCTGCGCTTGGCGGACTGCGCTGCCACGCCGAGCTCGCTCGGCTGCTGGTGGAGCTCGATCAGCAAGTCCTCGCCGAGCAACATCTCGTCCAAGCGCTCGAGTACGCCCGACTCTGCGGCGATCGTCTGTCGACGGCAGAGATCCTCGGTGAGCGCGGCCGGATCCGCGCCAAGAAGGGCCTGACGGCAGATGCGCTGCGCTACTACGATGAAGCGCTACGTGTCGCGAAATTGATCGATTGGCGCGAAGGTGTCGCGCATCTGGTCAAGACGCTCGACCTGCTGCGTAGACTCACGCAGAACTAGCCCTGCCCATACCTCGGGGCTTTGGCGACGGCGGCCACGTGCTACCTTCCGGCACGTCTCCATGTCCCGCGCGAAATCCAAAGTCTCCACATCCGTGTCGCGACCCACCCGACGCGTCCTTTCCCTCGCCGCGATGGCGCTGTGCGCTGGTGTGCTCTCGATCGCCGGCACCACGCCGGTAAGCGCCGCACCGCCCGCCAAGTCGAATAAGGATGGGCTCGCGCTGCCGATCTCGAGCTTCACGCTCGACAACGGTCTGCGCGTGTTCGTGGTTGAAGATCACTCGACGCCGGCGTTTTCGATCGTGCTGACCTACGACGTCGGTTCGATCGATGAGGTGCCCGGACGCACCGGCTTTGCCCACTTCTTTGAGCACATGATGTTCATGGGCAGCAAGAATATCGGGCGCTTTAAGATCGGTGAGTACACCGAGCGCGCCGGTGGCAACTTCAATGCTTCGACGTCCTATGACGTCACCACCTACTTCCACAACATCCCCAGCAACTACTTGGACATGATTCTGTGGGCAGAGGCCGATCGCCTTGGTGGCCTTGAGATCTCTGAGGAGTCATTCGAGACCCAGCGTGCCGCCGTCAAGTCCGAGAAGGACCGCGGCGAGAACATCCCCTACTCGAAGATCTTCCAGGAGCAGTTCCTGCCGGATCTCTTCCCAGGCACCAAATACGTCACGCCCGTGATCGGCTCGCTCGATGATCTCAACGCCGCGCGCATCGAGGACGTCCGCGAGTTCTTCGGCAAGTACTACAGCCCGAGCAACTGCGTGATGGTGCTCGTCGGCGACGTCGATCTTGCCGACGTGAAGTCCAAGGTCGAGAAGCACTTCGGTCCGATCCCGGCCGGCCAGGCCAAGGCGCCGACCAATGTCGGCCAAAGCCCGGCGCCGACCCGCATCGAGAAATCGATCGCCGACGACAAGGCACAGCAGACGCTGCTCGCCTTCGGATGGCGCACAGTGGCCGAAGATCATCCCGATCGTCCGGCACTCGACCTGCTCGGCCAGATCGTCTTTGGCAGCGACAGCGCGCGCCTGCCCAAGAAGCTCAATGATGAGCTCAAGCTGACCGTTGGCGCAGGCGGTGGCCATCAGAACTTCCGCTACGTCGGCGCGATGTTCATGACCGCGGTTCCGACCTCAAAGGCAAAAAAGGAAGAGATCTCCAAGGTCATCGAAGATGAGCTGGCGAATGTTCGCAGCAAGGGCGTGACCGCCAAGGAGCTGGAGAAGGCACGCAATGGCCAGATCATGGGCACGCTGAGCACCCTTGCCACCAACCAGGGTCGCGCGTTCTCGATCGCCACCAACGCGCTGTTTTACGGCAAGCCCTCGCAGGTCGTGGACGATCTTGAGCGCTATCGCAAGGTGACGCCCGCGGACATCAAGCGTGTCGCCAACACCTACCTCAACGAGAACTGGGTCTACTACGAGATGAAGCCGGGCAAGTAGTCGCTCGCCGTCGGTGCGCGGATGGCCGCAGACCGGCGGATCTCCTCAAGACAGACCAACTCGCGAGCGTCGCTCGCACTCACCACAACAGGATTTCCCATGTCACACACAACAAGCAACAACTCCCTCCCCCAGGTGCAGCCACCAGGCGGCCTCCGTCGCCGCGCGGGACTCAGCCTCGCCGCCCTCGTCCTGTGCGCTAGCTCCACGGTCGCGTGCCGCCAAGAGGCGCCCACGACACCGCCGCCCGTGACCGACGGCGGCGAGACCGATCAGACGCCGCCTGCGGTCGCCGAGCGCGAGTATCCGCCGCCGCCGCCGGCCTCCGAGCCCCGCCCCGTCAACTTCCCCGAAGTGCAGGAGATCGAGCTCCCCAACAAGTTCCGCACCTACGTCGTCGAGAACCACGAGGTGCCGATCGTCGACATCAAGCTCTCGGTCCGTGTCGGCGACGTCGACGACCCGCTCAAGGCCGAAATGGTCGCCGCGATGCTCGCCGAGGGCACCAAGAAGAAGACCAAGGCGCAGATCGACGAGACCTTCGAGCAGCTCGGCAGTGGTCTGTCCACGGGCGCTGGTGAGTACACCTCCATCGTCGGCGCCCGCGTGATGTCCAAGGATCTCGACAAGCTGCTTGCGGAGATCGACGATGTTGTCCGCAATCCCCGATTTGAGGCCGAGGCCCTCGAGAAGCTCAAGGAGGCCAAGAAGGCCGAGCTCAAGCAGATCAAGTCCAACGGCGGCGCGCTCGCGGAGGTCTTGTTCGGCCAGTTGGTCTATCCCGAGGGTCACCCCCTTGGCCGTCCGCTTCCCACGGAGGCCGACATCGATGCGGTGACCACCGAGCAGCTCGCAGCGTTTCACGCGACCTACTACCACCCCAACAATGCACACGTGATCCTCTCGGGGGACATCACCAAGGATCGCGCCGAGAAGCTGAGCAAGAAGCTCTTCGGCTTTTGGCAGCCCGCGCCGCCCGAGTCCTTCCCTGCCTCGCCGCTCGACAAGTTCACGCCCGAGGACTACCAGAAGCGCTTGCCGACCAAGTTGGTCGTCCACGTCGTGGACCGTCCCAGCGCCAGTGTCGAGATCGTGGTCGGCAATCTTGCGCTCGCGCGCAATAGCGCGGATTGGATCAAGTGGGCGATGTTTAATCGCGTTCTCGGGCAGGGCACCGCGTCGCGCCTCTTTAGCGACGTGCGCGAGACCCTCAACCTGACCTACAACATCAACTCGAGTGTCGCGCCGGCCAAGGGCGTGGGCGTCTTTGCCATCCGCACTCAGTCGCAGAAGGTCAGCGAGATGGTCAATGCGATCTTCAAGCACATTGATCGCGCGGTGAACGAGGATCCGACCGAAAAGGAATTCGACATCGCCAAGTCCGGCATGGCGCAGTCCTTCCCGCTTGAGATCGAGGTTGCCGGCCAGATCGCGGGCAAGGTCGATACCCAGATCACCTACGGCCTCGCGCCGGACTACTGGAAGACCTACCGCGACCAGGTGCTCGCCGTGCAGCGCACCGATCTGCGTCCGGTCGCCAAGAAGAACATCCACCAAGTCCCGATCATCGTGATGGTGGGCAAGGCCGACAAGATCAAGAAAGAGCTCGCGGCCAACCCGATCCTTAAGGACGCGCAGGTCGTGCTCTACGACACCGAGCTGCGAAAGAAGTAGTCCGCTTGGGTTCTCGGTGCGACGGGTCATGCCCGTCGGCACCGCGGTCCCTGTCCGGGGATTCAGCGGAACTCTCGGCGGTCCGTGACCGCCGCAGAGCGCCGGAGAGCAGCGACACAGCAGCCTAGGCC
>CAZVEM010000087.1:0-18184 GCA_964626165.1 uncultured Nannocystaceae bacterium | reverse complement strand
ACTGCGGCTTCCAGCCCCAGTCGCGACGCGCGTTGAGATCATCGAGCGCGCGCGGCCACGAGTCGAGGATCGCCTGACGACGCGGATCGGAGACAAAGGTAAATTCTCCGCCCCCCAACGCGCTGCGAACGGCCTCCGCGATCTCGTCGGCGCGCGGAGAGAATGCGGCAATGTTGTAGATGCTGCGCGTCAAGGAGGCCCGCGGCGCCTCGGACAGCTCGATCAGTGCGCGCACGCCATCGGGCATGTACATCAAGGGGATCGTGCTATCGGGCCGACAAAACGCCTGATAGGCGCCCTTGCGAACGCCATCGACATACATAAAGAGCGCGTAGTCGCTGGTGCCACCGCCGGGCACGCTGGGGCTGATCAGGCCCGGGAAGCGCACGCCGCGGAAATCGAGCCCATAACGCGTGAAGTAGTAGTGACCGAGCATCTCGCCGGCGGCTTTGGTCACGCCATACATCGTGGTGGGATGCAGCGGCGCATCGTCCTCGACAAGCTCAGGGAGCCCGGGACCAAAGACCGCGATCGTGCTGGTAAAGAGGAGCTGGCGGACCTCGGTCTTGCGCGCGCTCTCAAGTGCGTTGTACAGGCCGGTCTGATTCACGCGATAGGTGACATCGGGCATGGTCTCGCCACGCGCGCTGAGGATCGCGGCAAGATGGATCACGCGCTCTGGCCGAACCTCGGCAAAGAGCCGATCCATCGCAGCCGCGTCGCTGACGTCGATGTGGTGCCAGGGCAGATCGGCGGGCAGATCAGAGGCCGCTGCGGGGCGTGAGGCGAGGTCGGAACAGTGCAGCTCGACCCCGGAAGCCAGGAGCGAGCGGGCGAGATCGAGACCAACTTGTCCACCAGCTCCGGTGATCAGCGTTCGCATGAAGTGGGGCGATGATCATCCCTCACCCCACCGTCCGCAACACCGCGAGGTGTGAGCTGGGACCGTGCGAGCGCCTGCTCAGCGAGCCTTGGACCGCGTTTGCCTCGGCAATCTCGCACCGGCCGGGGAGGAATGCCGCAGATCACGGCGATCGACCGGCGCAGGTCGGGCCAGGTTCGGCTACGGCACCGGGTCGCCCTGGCGACTTCGCGCCCTCTGCACGCGGGTGCACTGCGGGCCGCACTGGCGCCGCTCACCACCCGGTGCACCGCCGGGCGTAGCGCTTCAGGCGAAGTCCGACGGCCGATCGGCCGCGGGCGAGCACGCTGCACCCGCCGATTCGTCGCTTGACGCGCAGCTACGCTGCGTGCGGTTGCAATGGTGACGTCCTCACCTATGGTTGCGGCGCACATCGCACCGGAGTCTCAAGCATGCCGATGATCCAAAACGAAGCCCCCAACTTCACCGCCACCGCCGTCGTTGATGGAGAGTTCAAGTCACTCAGCCTCAGCGAGTTCCGCGGCAAGTGGGTCTACCTGTTCTTCTACCCCTTCGACTTCACCTTCGTCTGCCCGACCGAGATCATCGCGTTCTCGGAGGCCGCCGATAAGTTCAAGGCCATCAATGCGCAGATCCTTGGCTGCAGCATCGACAGCCACTTCACTCACCTGCGCTGGATCGAGACCGCCCGCAACGACGGCGGCCTGGGCGGCTGCAACTATCCGTTGATCGCCGACGTCACCAAGGACATCGCGCGCTCCTACGACGTCCTTCTCCCCGGCGGCATGGCGCTGCGCGGCTCGTTCATCATCGACCCCAAGGGCGTTGTTCGTCAGGCGACCATCAACGACCTGCCGGTCGGCCGCAGCGTCGACGAGGCACTGCGCCTCATCAAGGCGTTCCAGTACAACGAGATCCACGGCGAAGTTTGCCCCGCGGGTTGGGAAGAGGGCTCGGACACCATCAAGCCCGACGTCAAGAAGAGCAAGGAATACTTCTCCAAGCACGGCTAGCACGCACGCCGCCGCGCGAGCTGCTTCGCGTGCTCGGGTTGTGAGCCACAAGGGGCCATTTGCGCGATACGTCGCGCGATGGCCCCTTTGTCGTGCGCGGTCCTGAACGGTGCGCGGGTTGAGCCTGCCAAAGCACGAGATGGCAGCCTGCGACCCCTGGCAGATCGCGCCACCGTAGGCGACCCTGCGCCCGTGGACGAAAGCTCGATTCACTTTGGCGCGACGATGGCGATGCTGGTCTTCGCGGTGCTGACCTATGTCAGCCTGACCTTCGTCTCGGCGCCCTATGGTCGCTTTGTGCGGGATGGCTGGGGCCCCAGCATGAGCGCGCGCATGGGCTGGATCGTGATGGAGAGTCCGGCCGCGATCGTGTGGGCGCTGATCTTCTTCCAGGGTCAACACCGTTTTGAGACCGTGCCGCTGATTTTTCTGGGTCTGTGGCAACTCCACTACTTCCGCCGCACCTTCATTTATCCGATGCGCATGCGGCTTGACGGCAAGACGATGCCGGTCTCGATCGCCGCGATGGCGGTCGGCTTTAATCTCCTCAACGCCTACTGCAACGCACGCATGGTCTCGCATCTGGCGACCTATGAGACCTCGTGGCTTTTAGACCCGCGGTTCTCGATCGGTGTCGGCATCTTCGTACTCGGCTGGCTGATCAACGGGCGCGCCGATGAGCGCCTGCGATTGCTGCGAGCACCCGGTGAGACCGGCTACAAAGTCCCCAAGGGCGGACTGCATGATTGGGTCGCAGCGCCGAACTATCTGGGCGAGATCATCGAGTGGGTCGGCTGGGCGATCGCGACCTGGTCGCTGGCCGGCCTCGCGTTCGCGATCTACACGTTTGCCAACCTGGCTCCCCGCGCACACAGCAACCTGCGCTGGTCCAAAGAGAAGTTTGGCGACGAGTGGCCCGCGCATCGCAAAGCGCTCATCCCCGGCCTTTGGTAGCGCGGGGGCCGGTCGAGTCTGACCGCAGCGCGACTCATGCCAGCTTGCGCGTGGCATGCTCTAGGCGTGGACGAGAGGACGGCACGGTTGGACGAGCAGCGCGACACGCTGACGGTGACCCTGGTCGGTGTCGGCGATGCGACCGATCTGATAGCCACCAACAACGCGCAGCTCGTACGTGGCCCGCTCTCGCTCCTCATCGACTGTGGGCACTCGGTGCCCGGTCCCCTCACGCAGCTCCTCCCCGATCCAAATGCGCTGGACGCGATTTGGCTCACGCACTGCCATGCCGATCACGTCATGGGTCTGCCCGCGCTGCTGATGTGGATGAAGCGAAACGGACGCACGCGCCCCTTGCTGATCGCGACCGGTGCTGCGCCGCACAGCGAAGACGCCGCACAGCGCGACGACGCATCGCGCCGCGACGCGCTGGGACGACCAGGGACGCCCGCGCTGGGAGGGGTCGCGGCGGAGGATCACTGGGTCCGATCCCTGCTTGAGCTTGGATACGCCGGGTCGTTTCGTGCGCAGCGCTGCTTCCCGATCGAGGTCGTGGAGCTTGCGGCTGGCGCTGAGTTGGAGATCGCCGCAACGGGTCGCTGGTCGCTTCAGCCCTCACGCCCTGCGCCGGCCTCTCCTTCGCCTGCCAATGCCAGCTCGCTTCGACTTCGCTGCGCGCTGAGTTCTCATCGCGTGCCGAACTGGGCCGTGCGCGTCTGCGCCGGCACGCGCGCGGTGGCGATGTCGGGCGACGGCACCCCGACCGAGGAGACGATGGCGCTGTACCGCGGCGTTGCGCTCTTGGTGCACGAGTGCCTTGCGGTGAACTCGGTGCCGCAGGGCCACGCGCAGCTCAGTGACCTTGAGGCGATCGCAGAGCGATGCGCAACCGAGCGCATCCTCGCGGTGCACGTCGCCAGCGACCGACGCGATGAGATGCTCGCGGCGCTGCGCACACACGCATCAACCGATCGGCCAGCGATTGAGCTGGGGTACGCGGGCCAAAGTGTGCAGGTTGCGATCAAGCGGTGACGAGTGCGGGGCGCATGGGCGCTCTGTGCGTCGTGCGTACGCGATCGATTCGACGCTCGCCGGGTGATCGATCGCGGCCGCGTTGCTGATAGTCTCGCCTCGCATGTCGCAGGTGCCCCACTACTGGACCCGACCCTTTGTCGAGCGTTTCGTCGCCGCACTCAACGAGAGTCCTGCGTTTCGGAAGGCCGCCGCGAACTTTTCCGAGACCATCATCATGCGGTGCATCGACACTCCGGCCGGCAAGGACTGCTCGGCGACCTACCGATTCGACAAGGGCGAGTGCAAGAGCTGGGACTTTGAGGAGTGGGACGCTCCCTCGGCCGCCCGCACCCTGCCCTTTGACGGCCACAGTGCACTCGCCCGGACCACTGCGCCCTACGCCCTCTGGTGCAAGCTCGACCGCGGCGAGATGAACGTGGCGCAGGCCCTGCTCTCTCCGGACTACCGGGTGGAGGGGCCCAAGCTCCGCATCATGTGGCACGTGGGTACCCTCAACGCGATGAGTGCGGTCGCCTCGGCCCTGCCCAAGCAGACATAGCAAAGCACTCATCGGGATGATGACGACGGGACTGACCACCCGCGTCGCGCTTCGGGTTCGGGTGCGGCTTCGGGCGACCGGGACGAGGCCCCGAAAACTAAATTCGAGAAATCTGTGATCGAATCCGCGCCCCGTGGCACCCTTTCCCCATGCGACTTAGTTCCCCCACCACGCTTCGCTCCTTTGTTGTCGGCACCCTCAGCGTTGCCGCGTGCTCCCTCACCATCTTGCTCAGCCCCGCCACTGCGCGTGCGGCGAATGTTGAGTGCTCCAATGCCTTTGGCTCTTGCACGGTGAGCAACGACGGCTCGGACTCGATCTCCTGCACCTGCGACGGCGGCGGCGGTGATGGTGGAACCGGTGGCAACGACTGGGCAGGCCTGAGCGAGGCCGAGCTGATGGAGATCTGCGAGGCCGAGTTGGCCTACTGCTACGAGGGTCTGCCCACGACGGGCGAGCCGGACCCGGACGGCACGACCGGCGTGGACACCTGGGGCACCGATACCGGCGGCACGGATTCATGGGGCACGGACACCGGCGGTGGCAGTGGCAGCGGCGACGGGACCGACGGCGTTGGGACCGACGGCGATCCGGGCTCGGATTCGGGCACCGCGGGTGAGACCGCGGGAGGCGACAGCGGCTCGGTCACGGCCGGTGGCGACGATGCCGGCGGCACCGGTGGCGATAGCGGCGGACAGCTTGAAGGCGACGGCGGCAGCGGCAGCGGTGGTTCGGACGCAAGCGGACGTGGCTGCAGCATGGGCACCCGAGGGGGCATGGGGATTCTGGCCCTGCTTTGCCTCGGCGTGCTTGGCTTTGCGGGACGACGGCGCGACGAGCACGTGTAGCTGCGAGCGAGCCTGTTCGCGTTGACCTCAGGGCGCTCGCGATCGGAATGTCGTCCGACGCGAGCGCTTCACGTTGGGCGACGGCGTACGCCGATCATGGGTCGCCTAGCGATCGTCTTTGTCTGGCGAAGTATCGCGGGCGCCTGCGGGCCGTGGCGTCGCCGTCGGCGTGAGCCCCGATGGGCCTAGACCCGTGGATTCGCTTGAAGGCGCAGCTGTCGATGAGCCGCTCGGCAGGCTCGACGCGCCTCCTCCATCCATGTCGATGTAACTGTGGATGTAGCCGCAGCTTGTGCACGCGAGCGAGCGGACGACGGCCGCGTGGGTAAAGCCTCCGCTCTTGGCCGCGAAGCGGATCGTGCTTGCGTGCAATCGCATCGGTGATTGCAGCGAATGGCCGGTGAAGACCGCGACCGGGTGGAGCGCGCCACCGCACATCACGCAGCCTTCCTGACTCGACGCGCGTCTCCGCTCGTGCCGCTCGTCCTCGACCGCTTGCGCCCTCGCGAGCGCCTCGCTTAGGCGCTCACGCAGCCGCTCATTGTCCCGCTCCAGCTCTGCGATCTGGAGCGCGGTTGCATCTCTGTCGTCGCGGTACCCCATCTTCGACCCGCAATGAGCTCGTGAATCTTAGCAGGTGGCCACGGTCCCGGATCGCACGCTGGTACGCTCCGCTGGATGCAATACCGCATGCGGGTGTGCACAGAGCCGGGCTGTGGCCTGCGCTTCCCAGTGCAGGATCAGAGCGAATTGGGTTCCCAGTGCCCGACCTGCGGCAAGCAGACCCGCTTTGCCGACGAGGTCTTTGAGACCCACGAGGTCGACCGAAGCTCGGCTCCGGCCGGACCACCGCTCTATGTCCTGCTCGACAACGTGCGCAGTCTGGCCAACGTGGGCTCGATTGTCCGGACCTGCGATGCGACCGGGGTCGCGGGCATCTACCTGACCGGGATCTCCCCTGCGCTGGACCACCCCAAGATGGCCAAGACCGCGCTGGGGGCCGAGCGTCACGTCCCGTGGGAACGCCACGCCAACGCGGTCGATCTCGTCGACGAGCTCAAGGCCCGGGGCCACCGCCTGTGGGCGATTGAGGCAGGGCCGGGCTCGACCCGGCTCGATCTGGGGCTTGAGGCCGCTCGCGAGAGCGCGCGACCGATCGTGTTGATCTTTGGCCACGAGGTCTCGGGCGTCGATCCGCGCGTCCTCGCACGATGCGAGCGCCTCCTCCACCTGCCGATGCTTGGCACCAAGGGCTCGCTCAACGTCAGCGTCGCGGTTGGCGTCGCGCTGTATTGGCTGCGTTGGGAGTCCACCCTGCGCGGCGCTTGGGCATCGACCCACGTGGATCGGTAGCGCCTAACCGCCGGAGCGACGCATCTCAAGGTCGATCGAGATCAGATGTCCATCGACGTTGAGCACGGCACGATGACCATCGTTTTCCACGCGAGCCAAAGTGCCGCGTTCCAGCGCAACGAGCTCGGGCTCTTGCTGGCGGGACAGAAAGCCCGAACGCGTCGCATGGACCTGCAACGCGTAGTCGACCAACAGCGTGGTCTCTCTCTTGCCGTGTTCACGCGGCGTCATCTCAAGCGAAAGCTCGAGTGCGAGCGCACCACGGTCGAGGCGAATGGTCTGCTCCACGGTCGCACTGGTGCCCAGCAGCGTGGTGACCAGCGGCTGCGAGAGCAGCTGAGCACGCGCATCGATCTCGTCATCCGGTGAGAGCGAGGGTCGCGAGCCACGAGGCCAATGCTTCACGGTGACGCGCAGCGCGGTCGCGCGCGAGTTCCCAAGCGTGGCGGGAAACTCCTGACTCGGCGCGTCGCCGACGATCTCTGCACCCTGTGCGTCGTCGATGCGCACTTGGGCTGGCGCCCGGAAGTCGGCGGCACCTACGACAAGCAGCAGACCGCCCATGACGACCACCAGCCAGCTCTTGCGCATCAGCCAGCCCAGCGTCGTCACGCGTCCCTCTCCGCCCGCGCCCGGGGCGGGACTCGGCAGCGTCGGGTTCACGGCATGCGCGCGCGCGGCCTCGGAGCTGGTCGGCACAGACACGGGGGCACGCTGGCACGCAGCGCAGCGACGTTGCAAGAATTCGACGAGTTCCCCAAGCGGACGCGAGTGGATGGCGGGGCAATCCTCTGAACGGCTCCGTTCGGGCTTCCGCGATGGATGAATCGCGCCCGAGCGATCGAGATCGCGTTCGCGCGAGGCTGCGAGGCTCCGAGGCCCCGAGGCTCCGAGGCCTCTATGCTAGCTAGGCGATCGAGGCCGCGAGCGCGCGATAGGGTGATCCGCCCAGCGCCGCGAAGGCGCTGAGCAGTCGATCGAGCTCTTGCGCAACGGCACGCAGCTCGGCCGCCACCTCGTCGAGATCGGGTGTCTTGCGCCACAGGACCTCTTCCCAGGTGTCCTCTGTTCGATCCAGCTGCCGATAGACAATGCGGCGAAAGGGTCGCAACGAAAACCCAAGCTCGCGAAGCAATCGAGTGTCGGCATCCGGCAAGAGATCGACTTCACGCAGCCAATCCCAGACCTCGCGACGTAGCTCGACAACGGCGGCGTCGTACTCGTCGCAGTATGCTCGGCGCACCCATGGAAGTTCGGGGAGCAGCGGTGCCTGGATGCGACGGATCGGAGTCTCGATCACCAGCCGGAGATATCTCGCTTGATGGATCAGACGATCGAGCCGTGGACTGAGACTCCCGGGGCGCGGCTCGGGAAGCGTGTCGGGCAGGAGGACGCTCCGCTCGCGACGACGTCCCTGCCAGTGACGTAGCCCTGCGACTACGCACACTCCTCCGGCGACTGTTGCGACGAGCCAATCCAAGGTGCTGCTTGGAAGATGAAGGCTAATCCGCGCCCCGACAAGCGCCGAAATGCGCAGTCCGGTCCCGGGCGCGCAAGTGCGGGCCAGGTCCTAGGCACGGACAGGAGTGGCCGGCGTCGAACGCACCGTGCACGTCCCCGCGCACCCCGGCGTCGATCTCTCCGGACTCACGCGTCGCCGCCCGGCGGGAAGATCTTTCCCGGGTTGAGAAGCCCCCGCGGATCAAATGCCCGCTTGATCGCTCGCATCAGCTCGAGCTCATGCGGTGGCCGCCGGTAGTGAAGGAAGTCGCGCTTGAGTAGTCCGACGCCGTGCTCGGCAGAGATGCTGCCTCGCATCGCCTGTACGTGGGCGAAGACTTGCGCGTCGAGTTGATGACACGCGCGCTGAAAGTCTTCGAACGGGCTGGTTCGATCCCACAGGAGGTTGAGATGGAGATTGCCATCGCCGATGTGTCCAAATGCGACCGCTTGCGCAGCGGGTAACTCGCGGGCGACCAACTCGCGCCACTGCGAGAGGAACTGTGCAAGTGCGCGCTGTGGAAGCGAGACGTCGGCTTTATGCGGCGCGTACTTGTGCAGTGACTCACTGATCTCTTCGCGCCACGCCCAGAGCCGGCGCGCTTGCTCGTCACCCTGTGCGATCACGGCATCCGAGATCAGCTCTTGCTCGGTTGCCTCTTCCAGCGTGGCCTGGAGGCGCTCGGCGACTTGCGCACGAGCCTGCTCCAGGGCGGCGCTGCCGGGCTCGCGAACATGCATCTCGACCTCCAAGACGGCATAGCAGGGGCTCTGGACCGCAAATGGCCCCTGCCCCTGAGATCCTCGATGCGTCAGCACGTGCTTGAGGCAGCTGTCGTCAAAAAACTCGTATGCCGAAAGATCGAGCGAGCTTGTGCGCAGCAAACGAAACAGCTCGAGGAGGGCCTCCTGCGAGGTCATCGACACCATTGCAACGATGCAGTCCGAAGGGGGTCTCGTCAGGCGAAGGTCAGCGCGCACGATCACGCCAAGTGTGCCTTCCGAACCGACAAAGAGCTGGCGGAGATCAAAGCCGGTGTTGTCTTTGGCGAGACCGCGATCGAGCTCTAGCAAGGTCCCATCCATGAGTACGGCTTGCATGCCGTCGACCCATGGTCGCATCACACCGTACTTGACGACGCGAATGCCACCCGCATTGGTTGCGATTGCGCCGCCCACTTGAGCGCTACCCGTCGCTGCCCAGTCGACAGGAAACATCAACCCCTGCGCGCGGGCCCGTTCTTGAACGGCGCCGATGGTCGTGCCCGCTTCGCAGCGAACAATGCGTGCGTTTGCGTCGAGCTCAAGGATCTTGTTCATGCGCGCGAGCGAGAGAACAAGCTCGCCTTGCGTGGCTGTGGCAGCACCCGCAAGCCCGGTGCGCCCACCGGAGGGCACCACCGCAACCTGAGCGTCATGGCAACTGCGCATGACATGGATCACCTGCTGAGTATCGGCAGGCAGCACCACTACGCTGGGATCGACGGCCCACGCATCACGACATCGATCGGTGCCGTAGTACGCGAGTTCATCGGGCGAGGTCAGTACGTGCGCGTCACCGAGCGAGTCGGCGAGCGAGCGAATGAACTCGGGGCTTGGCCGCATGCAGAGACATTAATCGCGGCCCGTGCGGGTCGCGGCCCCAAAAGGCTCCACGCGAGGGTCTGAGAATCCGAGTCTCAGATCACTCGCGTGGATAACGCCGACGCCAAGAGCGCCCGGCCCGCGCCCTTAGAGGGACGCGCTGATCGCTGCGGAGGCCGCGGCGCTCGTCGGGCGGAGCAGCTGGCGCACCATGCGGACCACCGACTTCACAACCGGGTGTCCCTTGATGAAGACGATGCCAACCACGTGGGCTTCGTCGCCCGCGATGAGCACTGCGTGATCACCGACGAGCACGCGAACCGAGGGCTCGCTCGCAATGTGGCGCAGTCGCGCCGCTTCAAGCACGATGGGCTTCCACTTGTCGTCTCCCACCCACGCCGGGTCGCCCGAGCGAGCTTGTTCCGAGGTCATGTCCAGCACTGCCACGATTCCTTCGTGGCGCAGTACGCGTTCAATCCGAGTTGTCGATGCCATGATTCGATTCCTTTTATCCGACCGCGCGCTCAGCGAGGTCCCGCTCGCAGGTCTAGCGTCGACCGCGCTGAAAGTCCAGTGAAACTAGAATTTTTTGACAGCCACGTGCATGCGACGTCGGCGGCGATGGGGTCGATCGGCGATGTCAACGCCGCGCTTGCGCGGGCATTGCACGCTGGCATACGTGCGGTACTCGCGGTGAGTGTGACTCACGCGGACTGGCCAGAGCTCGCAACACGCGCTGCGCAGATGGCCAAGTGTGATTCACAACTATCTGAAATGAAAGTGTTTTGGGCCGCGGGCTGGCACCCCTGGAGCGTCCCAACCGCGGAGGATCGTAGCTCCGACGAGATTGCCCGGCAGCTTGAAATCGCGCTCGACGAGTCTTCGGTGCCGCCCGTCGCGCTGGGAGAATGCGGTCTCGATCGGAAAAAGGGCGGAGAACTCTCACGCCAAATTCGATTCCTTTTGGGGCATTTTCGCCCCGCGCGCGAAAGGGAAATTCCGTTGGTACTGCACTGCGTGGGTTGCTTCGATTGCCTGATCGCGCTCATGGACGAGCACGCACTCCCACCCAGCATCGTGCACTCCTACGCCGGAGCGCCCGAGCTCGCACATGAGCTTGTGCGGCGCGGCCACTACATCGGCATCTCCGGCGCGGTGTGTGATCCGCGGGCGAAACGCTTGCGCCGCACGGTCGCGGCGCTTCCACTTGATCGCTTGCTCATCGAAACCGACGCCCCGAGTCAGACGCCGGTGATGCATCGACCGGCGCCCAATGAGCCGGCATGGCTTGTGTCCGTCGCTCGCGCTGTTGCCGAGATCCGTGGCATCACGCTCGAGGAACTCGCGCATGCGTCCCACGAGAATGCGCTCCGCGTGCTGCGCCTTTCAAGCCGTCATCGCGCCAGCACCGACGCGTCCTTGATGTAGCGTGCCGGCGTTACGCGCCACCTCAGGGGGCCAGCGGCTCCGCCTCTCGCGCTCAGAGTCCTTCCATGATCTCGACTTCGGCATCTTCGGCGCGGCGTGTGTGGACGCAGCTCGTGCTGCTTGCGTGCCTGCTTTGTGGCTGCGGCGAGCGCTCGGCCGCCGATGCAGCGGATCCCGAAGCGCAGGCAGGTGGCGCGCGCGAGGAGGCCATCGCGTCGAAGGCGAGCGCGGAGCCAAGCGCTCCAATCACGCCGGGAAGACGGCGCATGGGTGACGCGCTCTCGCTCGCCGATCCGGCGTTGCTGACGCTTGAGAAGGACCTTGAGAACGTTCGCTCGCTCGACCTTGCCCTCTCGCGCAACGACACCGCCACCCGTCTCGAGCTGCACGCCGAGCCGCTGCCCGAGCCACCTCCAACGCCGAAGGCCTCCGCCACGCCGAAGAACCAGCTCGGCTCCGCCACCGCGGGCGGCACTGGCGGCGATGCGGCGACATCAGCGCCCTTGCAGCCTCCGGCCCCCCCGCCCGAGCCGCTCTGCGAACGTCTCGACCTCCTCGCGATCGCGCAGCAACTCCCCAACCTTCGTGAGCTGCGTGTCTCGGGCTGCGCGCTTGAGTTGAGTGCCGACCTGGGTGCCTTCGCGTCGAAGCTTGAGCGGCTTGAACTTGCGGACGTGACGATCGATGCGCCGCTGTTGGCACGCATAGCGCAACTTGATCAACTCAAGTCGCTGGCATTCACGCGGGTACGCGCCCCCGCGGAGGGCCTGATCGGCCTGGGTAGCAACCTCAAGGAGGTGGAGCGGCTCGAGTTGCGCGAGCTTGAGACCGATAGCCTCGTCGGTGATCTGCTCGGCGATCTTCATTCGCTCCAGGAGGCGCGCTTGGAGGGCATGTGGGCGGGCAACCGCGCGATGAAGTCTCTGGGTCAGGCCAAGAAACTGCGCCGCCTTGAACTGATCGAAACGCGAGTCACCAATTTCTCGCTCAACGAACTCAAGCCACTCAAGGAGCTGCGTGAGGTCCATTGGGAGGGCAGCTCCTTTAACGACCTGAGTCCGCTCTATCTCAAAGAACTCCCGATCGAGCGCTTCCGCTGTAGCTGTCCCAGCTTTGGTGATGCCGGTGTTCGACACCTTCGATATCTGCTCGGACTACGCTCGATCGACCTCCAGGTGTCGAGGATCGCGACCGGCGACTTCGCGAGTCTGTCGGGCCTTGAGCGACTTGAGGAGCTTCGAATCTCTGGCCGGGACATCGGCGCGGCAGGCATGGAGGGCTTGGCCAAGTTGCCCGCGCTTCGCGTGCTTCACCTGTCCGACTTCACCCCCGCGGCCCCTGAGATGCCGCACCTGGGTGAGATTGTCGGTCTGCGTGAGCTCGACTTGCTTGTCCCGACCTTCGGTGATGCGGGGGCCATCCAGCTCGCCACGCTGGCGCAACTTGAGAAGCTCAACCTCTCCAAGACGCGGATCTCGGACGTGGGCCTGGCGTCGCTGGCAGGACTCGAACGGCTGACCGAGCTACGTCTTGATGGCACGCGGGTCACCAATCGCGGGCTCGCACACGTCGCCAAGTTGACGCAGCTTGAGCTCCTTCATCTGCATGGTACCGAGGTCGTCGATGCCGGCGTCCTTCATCTCAAGACACTCACACGGCTTCGAGAACTCACGCTCGACAACACGCTGATCACCGACGCGGGTGTGGTGGCCCTCAAGCCACTGGTGCGGCTCGAACGCCTCGGCCTCGCAAACACCGTGGTCACCAGCAAGGGCGTAGCTGCCCTCGCGGCGCTCCCCAAGCTTGTCCACGTCGATCTGACGGGCACCAAGGCGCAGCCCGGCAACGCATCGGCGCCTGCGCTCGACCTGCACTAGAGAGGCGCAGAGGCTCAGCGGGTCGTTCGACACATCGTTGCGCGCCGTCACAGCTGGGGCACCGCGTGGCGACCCGAACCGCGAGCTCAACGAAGAAGGTGGGGTCGACCATCCGGGCCCGCGTGTGTGCGCGTGCGCGCCTGGTCGAGCCAGTGGATGCCCGCACGGACCACGCTTTCAAGCCGCGTGACCAGCTCGGGATCCGCGAGGTGTCGCTCTCCTTGAGCAAGTCGCTCGCAATGCTTCGCACAGGCATCGAGCAACTCGGCAGGCTCAAGCGTGAGCCGGGCGGCGATGTAGCTCGCGAGCGCGCAGCCCGTACCGCGGGGCGAAGGACCGCGCATTCGCTCGCGGCTTAGCCACTGCACCCGCTCATGTGAGATCAGCAAATCGTTGACTTGATGACGCGTCGCGAGTGGCACCGACTTGATCAGGAGCGCAAACACGCCCAGTTCACGACAAAGTTGCGCGCCAAACTCATGCGCCTTTGATTGCGCGCGTTCCAAGCTGAGCTCGGCATCCTCAAGGTCAGGTGTCTGAATCGAACGTGCCCGGGCCAAGGCACATGCTTCCTCGAAGTTGGGCGTCAACAGAGCCACACCTGCGCTGCGGGCAAGCACTGCTTGCACACTCGCCCCAAGATCTCCGCCATCGCTCGCGCGCATCACGGGATCGACGATCGCAGGCACGTGGGGTCGCTCGCGTTGCCAAGTCTCGACGAGCTGGTCCGGGAGCAGGCCGAGCTTGATCACGCTCGGCCGTGGCGCGGCCGCGAGCGCCACCGCAAAACGGGCGCCATCGGTCGCCTGTGCACGCGCCGGGGCGCAGCCGGTCTGAAAGGTCAGGGCACTTGCGATCGCGTGCACAGCATGATGCGGCAGCAGGTGGCCGGCAGTGATCGCGTCGCGGATCAGCCCCGCGCCGCCACTATTGTCGAGCCCTCCGACCAGCCAGAGCATCGCGGGAGCCTAGCAGGCCGTCGAAGAACCCCGCGCGGCGCCTGGACGCACACTCACCACGTCGCCCTTTGTTGCTCGTCGGTCATGTACGCCCGGTGCGCTCCCGCCTCGCGCCTCGCTGTGCATGGCGAATGCACGTCCACGTGCGCCACGTGACAGCTTCGAAAGCCCGCTAGCGCGTGGGCGAAGCCGGGATTTCGCTCGCCGTCGCGGGCGATTGTGTCGCTGTGTCACCGCGCAGCAGGGTGACAGACACGATCCGATCGCCCGGCAGCATTTGATCGACCACGTCCATGCCGTTGGAGACGTGACCCAGCACGGTATAGCGGCCATCGAGATGAGGCTGACGCGACTGCGTCACGAAGAACTGCGAGCCGCCGGTGTCTTTCCCGGCGAGCGCCATGCCGACGGTTCCGCGCTCATACATCAGGTTGGACCATTCGCAGGGCACGAGATGACCCGGTCCGCCGTAGCCGTCGCCGCGAGGATCCCCACCTTGCACGACAAAGCCCGGCACCACGCGGTGAAACGCGAGTCCGTCGAAGTAACCATCCGCCGCAAGCGCGAGCATGTTGAGCTGATTGATCGGAGAGGCGGCACCGCGGAGATCGATGTCGAAGCTACCCGCGGCAGTCTCGACGCGCAGACCTTGCACGTCGAAGAGATCGCGACGTTGCAAGAGTGTCGTCAGTGAGAAATTCAAGTTCGAAGGCCCGCGCTGCTGCGTGGCGAGCTGCTCGCGCAACGCGGGAGAGTGGGCGACCGCGCGTCGAACAGCGGCGGCGATGGCCGGATGACCATCACGTGCCGCGGCCGCAACCCCGCGCCAGAGTGCCGACTCGTCCAGCGCACCGCCCTTCCCCTGGGGCACATCCGCGCCTAGTTGACCTGGATCCGGCGCGGTCACCGTCGGTCGCGCGAGAGCACCGAGCGCGTCGATGGCCGCTAAGCGGGCCTCAATGTCGAGCGGACCGGTGCGACGCTCGATGACATCGGCCAGCGCAGGTGCCAGTGTCGGATCGCGTCGACCCGAGTCGACCGCTCGTGCCGCGATCGCCCCTGCGGCCGCCGCCAAGACCCCAGGATCGTCACTGGCGAGCGCTGTCTGCAAGACGTCACGTACTCGTGGATCATCGATCTCCGCGAGCGCCGACAGTGCTGCCACCGCGCGATCGCTGGCTGGAAGCGAGGCACGGCGAAGCAGCTCGGTCACGTTGGCATCCGAAAGCACTCGACCCGAATCTGCGCCGTGCGTTGGTGCAGGCGCGGCGGCAAGCACATCGACAACCCATGCGGCGAGCATGGACTGCGTCACGTCGTCGCTCGCTGGATCCGCGCAAGACTCGACCGCTTGCCATTGTCCGCTCTTGATTCCGAGCAGCACTTCGCTCTCGCAGATCGCGAGGCTGAGGCCCTTCGCGCTGCGACCCTTCGCGCGCGCTCGTTCACCACGCAATCGCGCCGCGAGGCTCATTGCGGCGGAGACGATCGCGGGATCGTCGTGCACATGACGTCGCAAGGAACGAAGCAGCTCGAGGACGACGTGCACGCGCGCGTCGCCATAAACCTCAATCGGCCGGCGCAGCACGGCTTCAAGCGCGAAGCTGCGACCTTGGGCCGTGGTCGCGAGCGCGCGTGCGGCCTCGACATCGACGCGCCAGAGCGCAGCTGGTCGCGCCAGCGTCTCTTGCGGGACCTGTGCAGGGATCTCACCCAGTGCCGCGAAGGCTCGCCACGCGAGTCGTGCGGCTTCGTCGGCGTCGCCAAACCCGTCGCGCTCCTGTGAGGCGGCCTCCGAGCCTGCTTGCGAAGCCGAGGCCCGGCTCAAGATCGCGGCCAGGGCCGTGGTCGTCCGCGAACGCACGAGTTCGTCCGAGAAGGGCTCTGCGTTCGCCGCAAGACAGCGGGCCAGTCCGCGGGCCCCCGCGGCTTGAACTCTCGCGTGCGGACTGGCGAGCGCGAGATCGATGACCTGCACCAGGCTGCCACCGCTGCCATAGCCGCGACTGCACAGGATCTCCAACGCACCCAGCTGCATCGTCAATGCGTGCACCTCTGCTGCCGATTCGCCCTCGGCCGGATCTTGGGACGCAGACGCTGCAGACGCTGCCAGCGAAGCCCGCAGTAGCGCGGACAGCCGAACACTTGATCGCCCGCCACCCACGCGGGCGATCGCAAATAAGAGCGACGCTGCTTCATCATCGTCGGTGCTGACCGCAAGCCGCTCCCAGATGGCATCTTCAACGCCGTCCCAGGCGAGTCCCTCGACCGCAGGCTCGGTCACGTCTCCGCTCTCATCGCGCGGAAGATCGAGCAGCGCGAATGCAGCGATCGAGTTGGCATGCTCGGTTCGCAAGATCGCGTAGAGCGGCGCGACCACATCCGCCGTGAGGCCACTCCGGGCGAGCGAACCAAGCGCCCGGACCTGTTCGGGCGATCCATCCCATCCCTTGCCCAGGGCGTTGCGAGCCGCGGCACCGCGGCGATCGAATTCATCGAGCAGCCACTCGGCAGCAACCACGTTGACTGCGTCCGCACCAGGGCTTGGCGCCGCATCGGGATTACCTGACCCGCGAAGCTGCGCCTGACTCGATGCGGGCAGAAGATCTGCGAGCGCGTGCCCGGCGATCGGGGGCCCCCAACTCGCCTCGTTGCGGCTCCGAATCGATGGATCCGATCCGGGTGTAGCCCCGTTCGCCAAACGATCCGCGTTCGCACCCACCCGCGAGCCTGACGGTTGGCCACACGCCGCAAGCACAACCAACGCACACACGCCCGCGAGTCTCCTGGCGCCCCGCGCCGTGAGGCGCACGCCGTGCCGCGGATCGCGACCCGGCCCGGTCCACCCCAGCGCATCCGCCTGAGGCGAGAAACATCTCTCGTGCGAGGCGAGATCTTGGTTCTCGACCTGTGTCCGTCCTGCTACCGAGCGCACCGTTTGGCCTCGCCAAATCACTGCGGGGCACCCTAGCAGGCTGCGGAAAAATCCGCGCAAAGTCGCACAACTCGAGGGTGCGCTATGATGGGACGATGGCGACCTTCACCGGAACCGTGCGGCGTAACGATCTTGAGGGCGGATTTCTTGAGCTGGTCACCGACGACGGAAGCACCTACCGATTGCAGGGCGCAAGCGCCAAGGTCAACGCGAGGGTGCGCGTCGAAGGTACGGTCGAAGAGGGCGGCTTTGGCATCCAGATGTCGGGCCCCGCACTCAAGGTCCGCAAGCTTGAAGAGCTTGAGTAGGCTGTCGAAGAACCCTGCTAGGTCCCCGGCATGAGGCCAAGTGCTCGTCGGCGGCCGTCCCTCGGGTTGCAAAGTCGCGTCGTCTGCGAGCACCATCGCAGAGGGTCCCAGGAACCAAGGTACCGTCTTGAGATCCGTCGATCGCGTCCGCGCATTCTGCGGGCGGCGAACGTGCTCCGGCCCGTGGAGCGGTGCCTGACGCTCGCACCGGCTCCTCCGCGGCGGGTGGTGCTCGTGGTGCTCGCGGGCCGCAGGCGAGTCTGCCACCCAACAAAAAAGGGGACCGCAGTTGCGGTCCCCTAAGAGTGCGAGGAAAGGGACTTGAACCCCCACGGTGTTACCCGCTGGTACCTGAAACCAGTGCGTCTACCAATTCCGCCATCCTCGCGGGCGGGGGACTTTATGGACCACGGGCCAGGGTGTCAAGGACCGAGAGCGCATCTGTGCTCGGCCCCTAAGCTCGGCCCATGTACTCGACCCCCCGAGATCGGCGATGCCGGCGAGGCGCGCGGGTAGGACGCTGCAGCTTGTGCCCGCATCCCGCCGCGGTCCGCTCCTGCGAGAGGGGTCACGGTCCGAAGGGCCAAGCCGGTCCGGAGGGCCCGGTCATGAGGCATGAGAACGCGAGGTGCTGGGAGGGCACGCGCACCTGGGGGCCGTCGCGCGGCCCGCGGCCGAGCTGAGCTCCCGCCGACGCGTCGTCCGCGTTGTGCGAGTGGCACTGCGAGTTCCACAAGATCGGAACGGGCCAACGCGCGGGCAAGCTAGAAGATGTCGTCGTCATCGTCGACGGGCAGACCCGGCACCGCACCCACCGCACCCACCGCACCCGTCCCAGCCACCGCACCCGTCCCAGCCACCGCACCCGTCCCAGCCACCGCACCTTGGGCAGCTGTGCTCTCGACTTTCGTGCTCTTTGTGGGCGTCGCCGACGGAGTGGGTGTCGCCGACGGAGTGGTCGTCGCCGAC
>CAZVEM010000086.1:0-18368 GCA_964626165.1 uncultured Nannocystaceae bacterium | reverse complement strand
CGAGACCGAGGTCGATGAGACGCACGCGCCCAGCTTCGTCGATCAGAACATTGTCAGGCTTGAGGTCGCGGTGAAGGATGTCGCGACCGTGCGCGTAGGTCAGGGCCTCGCCGAGCTCGAGCAATGCCTTGAGTCTCGCCTCGATGCTCGGTTGCTGATCACGAACCCAACCGCGCAGCGTTTTTGCATCCTTGACGAGCTGGAGCTCGATGTAGCCGCACCAGATCGTCTCGCCGCCGGCGACCAGGTCGGCCTCACCCGATGAGTAGGCGCCGACGATGCCGGGATGATCGAGCCTGGCGAGGGCCTTCGCCTCGCGGAGCATCTGCTTGAGATCGGTGTTGCTCTCCTCGGCCGTGAGCACAAAGAGCTTGAGCGCGACGTCGCGTTCGAGCTGCAAGTCCCAGGCGCGACAGACGACACCGAATCCGCCTGCGCCGATGATCTGCGCGATGCGGAAGCGCCCGGCGGCAAATACCGGAGGTGGCTCACCGCCGGGGGCAAGCGCCAACGCGGTCCCAATCGTAGTCAAGAGTCGGTTCTTGCCACTCGTGGTCGCGACGCCGGCGCTCGCGGCCGTGGGCGCGTCGGGAGCCTGCGACAGTCGCTCAGTGAATTCCCTTGTCTCGGTCATGTGCGACGAGGCCCACGAGCGCTATGCGCATGACACCCCAGTTGCAAAGACACGTCAAGCGCGCGCTGCGTGCAGATCTGCCGGCAGGCGCGACCGCCCACCTCGGTTGCGCCCTTTGGGCGCCAGCTTGGGAGCCAAACTCGGGGGCTGCAGAGCGCAACTGAAAAAAAGAGGGATCGGGTGAAAGCTATCTGCGCCGAGCGGCAACCAAGCGACTGCACCCGAGAAAACCACAATGCATCGGCCCGTCAGAGTCACCCTCGCCATCCTGTTCTCTTCCTCGCTCTTCGCGCTTGCCTGCGACGGCGAAGACAATGTCGCGGCCGAAGGCCGCGAAGCGCCACTTGAGCGCGGCGAGGAGGACGCTCACCGCGCCCACATGGAAGAAAAGTTTGCCCGACTTGATACCGACGGTAGCGGCACGCTGTCCCGCGCGGAGGCGAGCGAGCACTGGCTCGGCAGGGGAGACAAGTTTGACCGGATCGACACCGATGGCGATGGTGAGCTCACCAAGGATGAGCTTCGCGCGATGCACGAGCGTAAGCGGGGCAGACACGAAGACATGCGTCATCAGCACTTCGCCGAACTCGACGCCAACAGCAACGGCACGCTTTCGCAAGATGAGGCGAAAGGACCATTGGCGGAGCACTTCAACGAGATCGACGCGGACGGCGACGGAGAACTCACCAAGGACGAGCTTAAGGCCTTTCACAAGGAACATGGCGGGCCGCACGGTCACCCGCCCGGCCACGTGATGGAGGTGCTGGACGAAAACGGCAACGGCACGATCTCAAAGGACGAGGCGAGGGGGCCGATGGCCGACGACTTCGCGGAGATTGACGCCGACGCGGACGGCGAGGTCAGCGGCGATGAGGTGCACGCCTTCTTCGAGGCACGTCATGGTGACGCCCACGACGGCGGTGGTCGAGGTCACCGAGGCAAGCACAACTAACCACAGCCGGATGGCGTTGCTCGATCGAGCCGCCGTCTCACCATGGAATGCCGGACGATGCCGAGTATGCGGAGCTGGTCAAGCGGGCCAGGGCGGGCGACCGCCAGGCGTTTCGCGTGCTCGTGCATCGGAGCTACGTGCCTGCACTCCGCGTCGCGGGGCGAATACTTCGCGATGTCGGCGAGGCCGAGGATGCCGTGCAAGAGGCCTTCGTTCAGGCATGGCGGTCGTTGCCTGAGCTACGCGAGGATTCGTCCGCGCGGGCGTGGATCCTCGCCATTGTTCGCAACGTTGCACTCACGCGCGGCCGTAGTAGCCGACGCCGACAGGCGCGGATTCGGATTGCGGAGAGCCCGGCGGATCTTGAGCGACTTGCTTCGCTGCTCACGAGCAGCGAACCACTTCCCGAGGATGCCGCCGCCGCGGCCGAGTTGGGCCGCGCAGTCTGGCGTCTCGTCGACGAGCTGGAGGATATATATCGACTCCCCCTCCTATTGCGCGCGGTGGACGGCATGAGCTACGAAGATCTCGCGGAGGTGTTTGGCGTACCCACGGCCACGGTCGCGACTCGACTTCGGCGCGCGCGCCAGCAATTGGCGGTGAGACTTCGGCAAACGCTCGGGATTGACGTCAAGGTGTCGGCATGAGCTCGGATGAAGCAGATCTGCTTGTGAAGCGCGCTGAGGCGCTGCTCGCAAAGAGCGATGAGCTGGCGTGGCCGCCTGCGATGGATCTCGATGCGCGTGTTGACGCGATCATGGCCGCGCTGCCCGTGGAGCCGGCACCCGAGTCGGGACTCGTCACCACCTTCTTGCGTTTCGCGCGTCCGGGCGCAGCAGTCGCTGCCGCCGCGGCACTGTTGACGGCCTGCACCGCGCTTGCCACCGGTGCGACTTCCCAGGTCACGAGCGATCCTGCGGTCGTTGTGGACGTCGAACAAGAAGCGTTCGACTCCGCGGCGGACGTGCTCGCCCTCACCGAGGAGGCTTCGCAATGACAATTCCGGATCGGACTCGTCGTCAGTCTGCGATCGCAGTTGGACTCGCGTTGGTCTTGTTTGGCGGCGGTCTTACGGTGGGCATAGCTGCATCCCATCTGTGGATGCACGCGCATCGCGTCCACCACGGACCTCCAGGCAAAGGGCGCAAGCTTGAGGTCTTCCGCGAGCGGCTCCATCTCAGCGACGGGCAGGCGGACGCAATCGAGCAGATCTTTGACGAGACCATGGACGAAATGAAGGAGCTGCACGAGCGCTCGCAAGCTCGAATCCGTGAGCAACTCAACGAGGACCAGCGCGCGGAGTTTGATCGGATGATCCAGCACGAGCATCAGCGCAGGCACGGCCCGTAGCGATCGCGACCAATCACTGTGGCGCGGCGGTGTCCCGCTGCTGCCACTTCCACGCAGGTGGATCGTACGAGCCGTGGGTCTCGGCGCTCGGCAGCAGATAGGAGTCGGCCCTCGCGAGAATGATCGAACGCGGCCCGACGGGGGAACCGTCGTCTCGTAAGACTTCGCTGAGCATCGTCGGCGCGGCGCCGGCGAAGCTGCACAGCAACGCGGGCGCAACGACGCCTTGCTTCGGATTCGGTGCGCCCTGGGTCGTCGCTGCCGTCGTCGACAGAAAGGTGGGATCTGCGACCGGAAGCCGAAGTTCCACTTCCTGGCATTCCATCGACAAGACCCAGTCCCTGCTCCCTGCGACAGCATCCTTGCCGTCGCGCTGCCTCGCGGGGCCATCAGCCCAGCAGCCATAGGGAGCAGAGCCGTCGACATTTGTCAGCTCCGCGGAAAGTTGGAGGACCTCACCATCGAGGCTTGGGGTCCAACTTGAACGTGTTCGCACAGCTGTCGGCTCCGTCGGCCTCGTGGCGTCGCGAAGCTGGTCCCATCTGCACGAGGTCGCGTTGCGGTGGTATGAGGTATCGCCCGGATCCGACCACGACCCACTCGTGCTCTGCGACAGTTCGAAGAGCTGAAACGACGAGGTGCCGTCCGGCAGGACATCGAGTCGAACCGTGATCTCGCGCTGCGAGAATGCCCACGATTGCGAGCAGCCATCGTCCTGCGTGAGCGAGAGGGTTGCCGTATACGTGCCTGCGGCGATCGACTCGGGCGGCTCTTCAAGGGGCTTGCGCGATGCACCGTTGCGCAGGGTGACTTGCTCGGCGGATGCCTGCGTGTCGGCGTGCGCGATTGCGTCAAGATTGCTCGCGACGTTGGAGCATCCAGATGAGTCCAGTAGCGCGCTCGCGACGACCGCTCCGAGTCCGCACTTGGTCATGGTGCGGTCGCGCGTGCGTAGGGATCGGACTTGGGTCATCGGGTTCCTCACTCGTCCGCAGTCGCGGGATGGGCAGGCACAGCAGGAAGGAGGTTGACCTTCGCTTGACCCCTTGGTCGCGCAGCGGGGCATAAGCAGCGCTCTTCAAGCGCCGCGGAAGGCCGCCCTAGGCCGGCTTGCCGACAGCAATAACGTCGATCTCCACACGAAAGTTGTACGGAAGTCGGGTGACCTCCACGCAAGTGCGCGCAGGTGGATTCTCTCCCGCGAAAAACTCTGCGTACACGGCGTTAAACTCTTTGAAGTTCGCCATGTCGGTCAAGTACGCCGTCACCTTGAGGACTTGGCTCATCGACGAGCCCGCGGCAGTCAGCGTGCGAGCCAAGTTTTCCAGGGTGAGGCGAGTCTCCTGCGCCAGCGTGCCGGGGCTCATACGTCCCGTTTCCGGGCTCACGGCCGCATGTCCCGCGGTGTAGACGAGTCCGTCGTGCGACCGGGACCACGAGAAGACCGGCCCTAGGGGAAGTGCACTCGAACGCGAAGGCATTGCCTTCATGGTAGTGGGCGGGGAGCGACTCGGCCAGCATTCGGCCCAGCGCGTGGGACCTACGACCGCCAAACCGGCCGACCCAGACCGCCGCTCACTGACCAGGGGAACGCGCGCTACCCGGCTGAGCGGTCGGGGCAGGCACCAGGGCGGCTCGTTCGTCCGCGCGCGGCTGTGGGCATGGTCACGGCGCGATTCGATGCCGCCGCCGCGGTCGCGATGCCGGGTTGTGCGGCGCCTCAGCCCAAGCAGCACACGGTCGCCACGCCGGTCGGCGTGATCCCACCCGTGGGACCGGTATCGCTGGGCGCACAGGTGGCTGCCGGAGAGAAGTCTCCAATCGCGACGTTGACCGAGGTCGCGTTGTCCGGCTTGCCGCAGCCGCCGAACACGAGGGTGTCGTAAAGAAGGCCACCGCTGCAGCTGCTCGCCAAGTCGATGCCGCCCGTGCAGCTTCCGGTCGGAGTACCGCACGTGCACGCGGTGCAGTCGCGCGTGTCATCGAAGTTTTGGGCGGTCAGGGTCTTCACAGGGTAGGGGGTGGGACAGGTCGCATCCCCCGCTGTGTAGATGCAGATGCCTGCCGGCGGCAGCCCGGCGGGCACGCACGAACCAGGACCGTTCATGAATGAGCAGCTCGCTTCCTCGGCAAAGCTGCAGCCAAGCACTTCGCTTTCGTAGGTGAGCTCGGGAATGGTGTTGTTCTCGGCCGGTGAGCACGCCGCGTTCTGATTGACAACCAAAGCCGGCGTCGACGCAGAGTAGTTCGGCGTGCTGCCGAGCGAAATGTTGACGCACTGACCATCGGCGACGGTCGCGACCGTCGTACCCAGGTCTGCACAGGCGATGTTGGCGTGGCTCGTGATCGTGGAGCTGCCGCAGCTGACCCCGCTTGCCGCTCCACACTCACACTCACACAGCGCGTCCGGTGCGGACCAGCCGCTCTTCTTTGCAAACGCTGTCGTTGGCGCATTTGCGGGGCATGACGGATCCCCACCGGCATCTGTCGTTTGGACCGTGATCGGTCCCGTCCATCCAGGCGGCACGCCCGGGACACACATCGCGCTTGAGCTGCACGTGTCGCCGTCGCCGTCGCCGTCGCCATCACCGTCGCCATCACCGTCGCCATCACCGTCACCGTCGCCGTCGCCGTCGCCGTCGCCGTCGCCGTCGCCGTCGCCATCACCGTCACCGTCACCGTCACCGTCACCGTCACCGTCACCGCTTGTACCGGCGTCACCAGCATCAGAGCCGGTGCTCTCGAAGCAGGCGGGCAGCACAAGCACGGCAAGGCCGAGGATCAGGGCGAGTGACGGACGGTTGCGCAGGTGCATAGGCTGTCATGCTACGCCGCCGAGGCCGCGCTGGCCACAAGATCTTGCCTCGTAGTGACGAGGCCCAAAGAGACCGCATCAAGGCGGCAGAATCTGCCGAGACCGCCCGGTCTACCACTCAAGCCGCAGTCCGAAGCCCGGCAGAATCGGCAGACCCGTGACCGCTGTGCGAACGCGGTAGTCGAACGAGTAGGTCCAGAGCTCAACGTTGCGCGTATTGGCGGCATTTTGCAGATCGAGGTACGCCATCACGCTGAGATTACGCAGCACCCAGCGCTTGTCGACACGAAGATCGATCTGACCAAAGGGGGGCAGGCGACCGGAGTTACGCAGACCTTGCAGCGGGACATAGTCTCCAGTTGCCGCGTCGAGCACGGAGCCTTGGATCGGTGTGTACGGGTTTCCAGAGCTCGCGCGCACACGTGCACCGATCCTCCAATTGCGCGGTAACGCAAAGGCGCCAACTGCACTGAAGATGTGCCGTTGGTCGTAGTCGAACGCGTACCACGGCGCATCGGGCTCAGCACTTCGCTCGCTCCGCATCAGGGTGTAGCTCAGCCATCCCATGAACGCGCGCGTGAGCTGTTTGCGAACCATGAACTCAAGGCCATAGGCCCGTCCTTGGCCGGTCGAGCGAAGTCGCTCGGACTGAGTTGTCGAAGTGCTGGCGCTCGACTTGATCAGCGAGTCGGGCGAGAGCGTCGCGAGGTCCCACATTCGGTTGTGAAAGCCGGCGAGGGCAATCGACCACTCCTGTGGCAGCTTTTGCTCGATCTCGAGACTCGTGTGCAGGGCGCGATAGGGCGCGAGATTTGGGTTGCCGAAGGCGACCGACAGCTCCTGAAAGAGCGGGGTCTGGCTGTAGAGGCCGGCGCCACCCCTGAGTTGAGTCGTCGCCGTGATGTCGAGCGCGAAGCGGATGCGGGGATCGACGGAGAATCGCTCGATCGGTGTGATGAAGTAGGTCGTTCGAAGTCCCGGAAGGAGCCGGAATCGCGCCCCGAGACCGATAGAGGCGCTGATCCAGTGCGCGATGTTGCCGGTGAGGCCGCGGCTTCTGTCGACGACAAGCTCGTCGCTGGTCACGGTCGGAGCTGGGTTGACGAGTCCGTCGGCACTCGGCACCGGACTGGCCGCGATCGGTGCTGCCGTCGCGTCGATGATGTTCGCGATCGCGATCGTCTCAGCACCAAACTCGATGCTTGCTCGGCGCGAGAGCTTCGCTTCGAGAGTCGCCCGCGTCGAGACTGCGTGACGCCAGACATCGAACGCGTACTGCGGGCCGGTTACCCCGCGGCCAAACTCAAAGCGATACGACGGGCTCACCATCATCTCGTATCGGCCTGAGCGGACGCGGTAAACGAGATCGGCGCGGTGGATCGACGCTTCTAGACCGCCTTGGTTGCGGGTATCGGTCTGACTGTCATTGGCCGGCTGATTGAGAAAGCGAAAACGATCGTCGGAACCCAATGCGCGGAAGGTGAGCGAGCCGGGTCCAACGGGATGATCGAGAAACGCTTGATAGTCGAGGTAACGCGGTGCGCGAGAGATCCCCAAGGAACCCGTATCAGGCGACACTGCCGCCAAGACGGCGTCGATATAGGAGCGACGAAAGCTTGCGAGATACGATCCCTTTCCCATCGGGCCCTCTGCCATCGCCCCCGCATCAAGCAGATCGGCGTCGACATAGCCGTGATGTCCATCGCGCCTGCCGACCCGAGGTTGGACGGCTACGACACCGCCGATCGCGTTGCCGTAGCGCGCGTCGTAGTTGCTGGGGACGAATGTGATGCTCTCAAGTGCGTCGGAGTTCACCGAGGTCGTCAGCGCTCCGAAGTGGAAGAGCAGGGGGATTTGATGTTCGCCGAAGTAGATCGCTGAGTCGAAGGGGGCCGCGCCGCGAATCACGAGGAGTCCGACACCGAAGGCCGGGCGTGCGACACCGGGAAGACTTGAGAGCGCACGCAATGCATCGCCTTGCCCGCCGGGGAGGGCATTGACCTCCGCGATCTCGAGCTTTCTCTTGCTGATCTCTTCGCGCTGTGCCGTGCTCGCAACCACGGTGCGGTAACCCTTGCCCATGCGTTCGGGCACGAGGTCAATCCGCAGTTCGAGCTCGCTTCCTTCCTTGAGCTCGTCGAGGATCTCGATGCGCTCATATCCAGCGCTGAGTGCCACGATGCGGACGGGACCGAGATCAAGACCCTCGATCCGAAACCGTCCGCTCTCATCCGAGTTCGCCCTGCCGACCTCCGCCTCGCGCGGGTCGACGAGTTCCGCACTTCGAGACGCACGGCGCTTGCTTACTGGAGGTTTCGTACGCTTCGTTGAGGCTGGTTTGGGAGACGGCGACTCCCCGCGAACATCGCCTCTGGGTACCTGGAACACGACGATGGATACGCCACTGAGGGGGACGCGTTGCCCCGCTTCACGGACACGGCCGAGGACGACCGCGGGTCCCGGAACCGCGGCCGCATCGGGACCAGGATCGCAGTCGATCGACGCGCCATCACCCCCCTCGCACTGCTCGTCCTCAACATCCCCGACTGAGGCGTCCGTTGGAGTTGGCGGTCGGACATCGATTTGCATCGTGAGCGCCACTTCGACGGCCTGTCCCTCGTAGGTGGCAGGACGGAAGCGCAGGGCGGCCAGCGCCGCCGTCGCGAGTTCGTCCAGCACGGGATGTACACCCCTCACGACCTCGATCTCGACCGCAGAGCCGTCGACGCTGACGACGTACTTCAGCTCGATTGTGCCTGCCGGCGGCGGATCGACGCTCAGAAGCTCGTCGGGATAGGGGAGCAGCGGCGGATCGCCAAGAAGCTCGGGCGGTACGAGTCCGTTCGGAGGTCCAAGCGCGCGCCAACGGGCAAGTAGAGCCGCCTGCTTGTGGGTCGTCCGAGGGTGCCCGGAAGGTCCCTGATCGACGGTGAGTTCGCGGAGCTGCTTGCGGTGTCGCGAGCCTACGTCGCGAGGATCGTCCGCACGGACGGAGCTTGGTCCAAGTAGCGCCACGGCGATCACAGCCGCAGCCGCGACATCAATCCGCAAGCGAAGAATGGCGGTCTGCACGGGTCGACGGCACGGAGACCCCGGGCTGTCCGTGCTTGAGTGCGCCGCACGTGCGCCATCCGGCGTCGTGTTCCGCGAGCCGGCGTGGTGCGCCATTCCTGCGCTCTGGCGCAAGTGTGCGTCGCGTGGTCGCGGGCCTGCGGTCAACTCAAGGTCGAGGTTAGTGCGGAGATTGGAAACATGGAAGGCATCGACGGCTCGCGGGGCTCTTCGACAGCCTGCTAGACGTGACCGACGAGCACGCAAGGGCTGCGTGGTGAGTGCGCGGCCATGCGCCGCGCGGTTTTTCGACAGCCTGCTAGGACAATGCCGCCGCGGTGTCGCGCAGATCGTGCGCACAGGCTTCGATGTGCCGTTGCTCGGTCCGGAAGCTGAGCACGCATACGCGCAGCGTCACCAGCGGGCGGTCGTAGGGCGGGGGGGCGTCTAGCATCGTGCTCGACAGGAAGACATTGCCGCGGGCGTTGATGGCTTCTAGCCATCGCTCATTGCGGGCGTTCCAGTCGTCGACCGACTCGCCGTCACGATGTCGAAGGCGCATCGCGACGATGCTCAGCTGGGGCTCGCCCAAGAGCTCGATGCCTTCGTCATGCTGGAGCTCGAGGTAGAGCCAGTGCGCGAGTGCCAGCTTTTCTGCCAGCGCGTTGCGGAATGCCCGGGCGCCATGCAGCATGAGCGGAAGCCAGAGTCGCAACCCACGAAAATCTCGGCTGAGTTCGGGCCCGTACTCGTGTGGGCTGTACTCCGGCGAGCCGGCACGGAGGTCCTGTAGGTACTCGGCATCGACGTGATGGGCGTTGCGCAGCGTCGCTCCGTCACGCACGAGCAGGGCGCCCGTTCCATAGGGCAGAAACATGCCCTTGTGGGGGTCGAAGGTGATGGAGTCGGCCAGCTCGATGCCGGCGAGCCTTCGCTTGCCCTCCTCGCACAGGACAAAGCTTCCCCCGTACGCGCCGTCGACGTGAAACCACAATTCGTGCGCCCGACACAGCTCCGCGAGGTCCAACAGAGGATCGACGGCGCCCGTGTTGGTCGTGCCTGCGGCCGCGATCACGAGGAATGGGCGGAGACCCGCCGCGCGGTCCGTCTCGATCGCTCGGGCGAGGTCCGCCACCGAGAGGCGCATCGCTTGGTCGCACGGGATCAGCGTGAGGGCGGTTGCTGGCAGACCGGCAAGTCGGAGCGACTTCGCGACGCTGTGATGCGCATGGATGGATGTGTACGCGCGCGCGTGTCGAAAGTCTCCGCTCTCGCCAAGACTTCGATGCCGGGCAGCAACAATCGCGGAGAAGTTGGCCATCGACCCTCCGGTTGTCAGGAGACCCGATGCGCTCGCGGGGAGACCGAACTCCGCAGCGAGCCAAGTAAGGACGTCCGCTTCGAGCCGACAAAAACCTGCCGCTGCCGCGGTGAGTCCCGTGAAGCGGTTGTAAACGTTCGCGATCAAGTCCGCGATAGCTGCGGCCACCAAACCGCCACCTGGGATGTAGGCGAGATAGCCCGGGCCAGGTGTGAACAGGGCTGCCTGACTCGCTGTGTCGATGATCTCAAGCGCGTGTGTGAGTGCGTCGCGATTCGGGAGTTCGGGAATCGCGACAGAGACATCGTTCGCGATCTCCAACGCGCGCGGCCCGGTCACGCCTGCAGCGTGCGCCGAATCGAGCTTCGCCAAGATCTCACACACGTGAGCGTTGACCTGCTCCAGCCACTCATGGATCTGTGTGACGCTCGGATCGAGAGTCGCGCGCGTGGAGACGGCGTCGTGGAGAGGCGCGGTGATGGTCACCTGTGCAGCGTAGGGGATGCGACGCGCAGAGTTGAGATCTCGCGCCGGAGCGACGTCCGTCGCGCTCAAGCCGTGTCTTCGCGTTCCGCTGTACATGAGCACAGCAATTCGTGTGCGGGGGACCGTGCGAGGTGATGCACACTGACGCGGAGCCCAGGCGACGGATATCAGCGCAGATCTGTGCGTAGACCTGGTGGTGCGAGATTCTCATCATCGGTCGCGATGACGCGGCGCGCGTGACCAATTGCGCGGTGTCCCATGCTACTCTTGCGACAGTGCAGGGCTCGCAGGTAGCGATGCAGCCGCGCCAGCACGCTCGACGTGCGGTCGCCGCTGCGAGCAAACAGATGCCATCGGTCTCGTGCGAGCGACGACGCCTTCAACGTGGCCTCAGCGCGGTCGCCACCGCAGGTTGGAGCATCGCGGCGATGTGCTGCTTGCTGGTCGCCGCATGGCCAGCGCGTGCCTATGCCGCCGGCTCGCTGAGCGATGATGCGTTCTACAACATCGTGCTGCTCCTTGCGGCAGTTGGCGTCGGCTACGCCGTCACGCACCTCGTCTTGGTCCGCCTCGCCACTCGCTTCGCGGTGGTGAGCGGCGTCGAGTACATCATCCTCGGCGTCGTCGTGGGTCCCCTGCTGGGGATTATCGATCCAGAGAGCGCAGAGGATTTGCGACCGATTCTGCTCGTCGGTGCCGGTGCGCTTGGCATGTATCTCGGTCTGGAAGCCCGTGCACTTTGGCGCGCGCCAATCGAGCGCGATCCAACACCGGAAGAGTCATCGACGAAGCTCAAGCTGAATAAGCGCGCGCCGCTCGTCGAGGATCCCGCAGGGGTGCGACGAGCCGCGCTCCTCATTGCCGTCACTACGTTTGCAATCACGGGCGGGCTCATGACCCTAACGCTCGGTGTCGTGGGTCAGGCGTTGGTTGGTCACGGCGCTTGGACGGCGGCAGTCCTGGTGTTCAGTGCTGCCGCGCTCGGTAGCGATGGCTCAGCAATTCGTGCGATTGGATCGCATTTGGACGCTCGCGGGCCGGCGCTGGCCCGCGGAGTACGTGCAGCTGCGCTCTCTAACGTAGCCGCCGTGCTCGCGTTTGGGCTGATTTTTGCGCTGCTTCGCAGCGGTGACGCGTTCGCGCTCCGAGTCCCGCTTGAGGTCGCGCGCGCCATTGCAATTCAGACGGGCGGTGGTTGCATTATTGGCCTGGTCTTCGCTGCGCTGGTCCAACGCGAATTGGATGAGCGCGCGTTGTTCGCCCTCGTCATCGGGATGGTGGTGTTTTGCAGCGGCTTCGCGTTCTCGATGCAGTCGTCAACGATCTTCGTCAATTTCACGTGTGGCTTCGTGTTCATGGCGACCTCGAAGGGCGCGGCACAGGTCCATCAAATGTTGGAATCGGTGCGACGACCGTTCCTGATTGCAATATTCTTCTTCGCGGGCCTTGAGTGGGCGGTCGGACCCTTGTGGACATTGCTCCTCGTCTTGCCGATGCTTCTGTCTCGATGGCTTGGGCGTCGAATTGGCGGGGGGCTGTCCGCTCGATCGGTTGAGCCTGCGACGGATCTAGCGGCGGCGACGTTCGCACCGGGCGGGCTCGCCGTAGCCTTCTTGCTCAGCACGCGCATCTTCTACGGCGGCGTGCCCGGAGTCGCGGAGTTCTACGCGCCCGCGCTTCTCGCTGTCGTTGTCAGCGAGTTCTGGTCACTTCGTTGGGTAAGGACGTGGTTACTCGACGTCGCCGATGTCCCCCCAGACGCGCAGGCTCGAGGCCACGGTGTCGCTGTGGATCTGGAGGGCATCTAGGTGGGCGTCCAGATCGCGATCGTGCTCGTTCTACTCCTGCTCATGCAGGTCGTAACTGGACTCGGTGCGCAAGTTGACTCCGAGACGATCATCGGTAGTCGAACTCTGGTCTCCGTCGGCTTTGTGCTCCTCGCTGCATTTGCCTCGGGGGAGCTCTTTCGTCGTTTCCGCCTACCAGCGCTGCTCGGCTACCTCGTCGCTGGCGTGCTTTTCGGCCCGCACTTCGCCAACCTTGTCCTCGGTTCTCCCGAGCTGGCGCCGCTCTCAGACTCGGTCATCCACGACATCGGTCTCGTCAATGTCCTCGCCGTTGGCGTCATCGGAACAACGAGTGGAGCCGAAATACAAGTCGCTCACCTCCGCGAACAATTCGGCCGGATCGCGGCAATCTCGGCGTCCATCTTCTGCCTCACCGTACCTACGGTCACGGCTACGGTTATGGTCGTCGCGTCGGTGTATCCCGCGGCTGTTCCATTCGTGCAGGGAGTCCCCGAGACCGAGAAATGGATCGTCGCGCTATTGTTCGGCGTACTAGCGGCGGGTATGAGCCCAGCTGCGACACTCGCGTTGCTGCAGGAGCTACGGGCGAGGGGGCCGTTCACGTCAATGGTCCTCGGCATCGTAGTTTTCGCTGATGTTCTGCTTGTGGCCAGCTTTCTGCTGACGCTCGCCGCAGCCAAGCTCGCTGTGGGATCGGACGGTCTGAGCTTAGAAGGACTCAAACTCGCAGTGCCCCACATCGGCGCGGAGTTCGGCTGGGCACTGCTGCTGGGCGTCGTTGCGGGCCTCGCACTCATTGCATACCTGCACTTCGTGAAGAGAGAAGCGCTTCTGTTTGCACTGGGGGTGCTTTTCGTGACCTCCTTTGCGGCAGAGCGGCTTCACGCTGAGACGCTGCTCGCCTTTCTTCTCGCAGGCTTCGTCGTACAGAACTGCTCTCGTTACGGCCATGATCTTGTCCACATCTTCGAGCGCATGGCTCTGCCTGTCTTCATGGTCTACTTCATGACGCAGACGGCGAGACTGGACCTCGCGGCGCTCGGCGCGTTTCTTCCACTGACGTTGGTGTTGGTCGTTATACGCCTGCTCACGTTCTACATCGGTATTACTGGCTCGCTGCGGGTTTGGCCGGCTGGCGCCGAGCACAGGCAGCACCTGTGGAAGAGCTTCTTCTCGCAGGGCGGCGTAGACCTTGTGCTCGCTGGCGCAGTAGCGACCGCGATTCCAACCTGGGGCGATGACTTGCGGACCGTGGTTACGGCGACCGTGATTATCTACATCATGCTCGGCCCTCCCTTTCTGGCGCACGCGCTTGATGCGGTGGGCGAGTCCGCGTCGGCCCGTGAACGCGGCGTCGAAGATCTCGGCACGCGCGCGAGTACGGCACAAGGTGCAGGGGCGGCCGACTTCAAGATGCCGACCTTTGCAGATGGGGTGCTTCAGACTCGGCTGTTCACGCTTCGCGAGCAGATCGTTGCGCTTCGCCAGCAACGGCTCGACACGGAGCTGATGGATCGATGCAACACGCGATCGGCCAAGCTGCTCAACGTGAGTCGGACAGTGACGGCGATCTTTGACCGCAGCGTGAACGTCGCAGAGACGCACGCGGGGCAGCCCGAACAGCGCGCGCAAAAACTTGCCCTTCTGGCCGCGGAACTCGATGGCGCGATCGTGACCAGTTCGCGAGGTTGGACGACACGGACGGAGTTCAACCCGATCCGACCTGACGACCTCACGCAGCTCTTCGCGTCGATCGAGCAGATGGAGGCCTTCCAGAGCAGCTATCGCGTGGCGCGTGAGCCCGAGCTGTTTACGATTCGCGGCGGCCGATACGCTCGGCTTGTTCGCCGCCTTCGCGGTCTTCGCCGCGCCATCGTTGGCGTGGGCAGTCGCACGGTCCCGCTGGGTCGACTCTGGCGCTACTACGTCACCCTTGAGGTGCCGGCCCGGATCTGGAGTGGCCTGCAACCTGGGGAAGCCGAGTTGTGGGCGAATCTCTCTGAGCACTTCCGCGTGACGCGATCGGACTTGCGGGATGCGATCGCAGGCGAACTCACCCCGCGCGTGACGATCGGAACGGCGTCCTACCCCACGGTCGGTGAGGGGACGGCCGCGACGGGTGAAGGCGAGACGAGTGGCAAGCGCAGCGCTGATCAGGCCAGCGCCTCCGGTGACTCGGCGAGCCACAAGACGACGACGGGGTCAGCCAAGACCTTGGACAGCAAGAGCAATGGCGAGGCTGGCGGGGGCGACTTCGCCGAAGACGACGAGGACGTCGAGGTCCCTCAGCCAAGCCTGGATGAGCGTCTGCTGAGCGCACTCAAGGCAGCGGCAGCGGACGCCCGCGTGCGGGAGCGCAAGATCCAAGAGCGCATGCGAGCGCTCGACGATCGCATTCGCACAACGATGGTGAGCGCCCTGACGGGAACCTGGGCGGATCTGCTCTCCGCTGCGGAACTCGCCGGGACCTTTGAGCGCCCCGCATGGACGTTTCGTCCCTCCCGTCGTTTCGATGCCGCGCAGGCGGCCAAAGCCGAACTCGTCGAGCGACTCGTTCGAGATATGGACCAGTCTGCGGGGTACCGCGACGCGGTCATCTCGCTGGCGCACGCGCAGCGCTTTGTCGGGCGCACGATGGATTTTGTCAGCCGCGTGGCCGAGCGGATCCGCGGCGCGATGGAGTCCGCCGCGAAGCCCTTTGTGGAGCTCGTGGAGCGGCGCGGGACTGTCGGCGTGGAGCCGACGACAGATCTGGCCGGCGAGGAAGGCCCCGACCTTGTCGGGGAGCTCGAAGCATTGCGAGCTCAGGCGCCCGCTGAGGAACTGCTCTCGGACGATTCGATGGTGCAGCCGCGCGCTCGGGCCGCGACCGTGACGACTGCGATGGTCACCGACGAGGGTCGCGAGGCGGCGTCGAACGAGGTCGAAGCGTTGCGCACGGAGCTTGAGCAGCTCGTCGCGGTGGTCGATCACCTCGCGACGGCGATCTCGCGCGAGGAACTCGTGGGGATCCGCGCGGTTGCACCCGAGCGGGCACTTCTTGAGGTCCCGGAGGAACTGTCTCCGCTCGGACTGGCTGGACGCAGCGCCGCCGCGGAGCGAGCGGAGCGACGTGCTCCCATTCGGCTGCGTGCATGGCTGCAGCGCTCTTTCTTGCAAGAAGCCACCGTCGCTCGGGTCGCGGCGGAAGAGGAACTTGAGCTTGGTCTTGCGCGAACGATGGCGAGGCTCCATCACGCGCGTCAGGTCGCAGACTACTACGCCGCAGACTTGCAAAACGGCGGGCAGGTCGACAAGGGATTTGTCGGTCGCGTGATCGCCATGGTCGACGCGGGTCGTGGCGACCTTGAGCAATCCTCTGTCCAAGCGCGCGAGAAGCTGCTCGCCAAGGTCCGCGACCAGGCCGAGGTTGCCGTCGATCCTCTCCGCAACGGTCGTTGGGAAGATGTTCGCAAGCGACTGCGTCGTGCGGGCGACGCTGACCGGGTCGCGAGTCAGCGGGCAGCGATCGGTGACTCGCTTCGCGGTCGAGCGCGCGTACTCTCCGATCGCATCGCTCCGCTGATTGCGACGCTGCGCGAGGAACTCGCGGCGCTCTTCGCTGAACAGACGCCGCCCGCCGCGGAAGAGGCATTTCGCGAGCTCGTCTACCGCACCCGTGCGGAGCATCCGTTACCGCCGACCTATGAGCGGCTCTTCACCTCTGTGCCTGCGGAGAGCGTTGGCTTGATCGTCGACCGCCCGGAGTTTAGAGCAGCAAAACAAGCGCTCGACAGCTGGCGCGCGGGCGGCCCAGGCGGCATGTTGATTTGGGGAATGCGCGGGGCCGGCAAGCGAACCTGCGTGCGATGGCTGGCCGCCGGTGGGGGGGATGATCTTGAGGTGAGCTGGATTCGTCTCTCGCCCGGCCTCGAGCGCGAGGCAGATGTCTCCAAGCAGGTCGCGCAGATCATGGGCGTGCGACCGGTGAGGGACTTTGCAGTCCTCGCCGCGTTGGTACGTGGCGCTTCGGCAGCGACGCGTCGCGATGATGACTCCGAAAAGCGGCAGAAGGTCATCGTGATCGAGAACGCCGAACGGCTGTTCCGGCGCAACCCTGAGGGGCTGGCGCGCATGAGGAAGTTCCTCGATCTGATCTCTTCAAACTCGCGCGACGTGATGTGGATCGTGCTGATGACGGAGGCATCAGTGCGGCTGCTCGATCCGGTGCTGGAGCTCCGCGCTCGTTTCCCGACTTCGCTTCACTTCGGCATGTGTCCCTCGAATGTCATCGAGGCCATGATCACCGCTCGGCATCGTCTCAGCGCGCTCTCCCTCGAGGTTGTCGGTCGTCGGCCGCGCCTGGGTGAGTTCGTGCGGAACCCAAGGGCCGCGCTTCGCTCGCTCTACGGCCCCGACTTTGGTGTCTACGAGCGCATCGCGTACCTCAGCGGCGGGAACCCACGTCAGGCGCTTCGGCTGTGGCTGGCCTCGACCCGGGTCGAGGGTGGGGAGGCCGGCCGCGCCATCGTCGGCCCGATTACGGCGATGCCGTGCTCGGTGCTCGGAGATCTTCCGCTCTCGGGCCAGGTGCTCCTCGCGGCGCTGACCCTGCACGGCCCGCTCCGGCGCCAGGAACTGATGGGAATGCAGGCGCCCGGCTCCCTGGATATTGACGCCGAGGTCGCGCGGCTTGAGCATCTAGATCTCATCGTCGTCGAGCGGACCTCGGATCGGCGAGATCTCGGCGGAAACCCCCTGGTGCGAATCGACGCACGCGTGATGCAACCCCTGACTGCAGAGCTGCGGGCATCGAACCTCTTATGAGCGCCTTTGCTCCACCACCGAGCACCGACATCGGTCTCTTGCTTGAGGACGACAGCCCCGAGCTGACGCTCGCGCACGATTGGGCGCCCGGCATTCTGCTGAGCGTCGCGCTGGTCGTTGGTGCGGTCGCTCTCACATGGCTCGCCGCTCGCGCCAAGCGGGCGCGTGCATTTGAGCGGATCCACATGTGGATCGGACCGGTCGTTGTCCTGACGTGGACGGTCGCTCTGAGCGCGTTGCTGCTTCGATTTCTCGACGTCACCACGATGATCGGTCTCGCAGCGCGCCTGGCCTTGCTCGTGACCGCAGCGGTGATTGCCCTCCCGCTACTTCGCGATGTGCTCTACGGCGTCGTGATGGCCTTTGAAGGTCGACATTCGCTCGGTGATGACATCAAAGTCCTTGGCCTTGAGGGACGCATCACCGAGATCGGTCTGCGCAGCCTCGTTCTTCGTGCGCGAGATGGTACGGAGGCCTCGGTGCCGCACCGCCGGCTCGCCGGCGCGGAGGTCATCCGCCTCAACCTTGAAGCTCAGGACGCGCCCTCGGAGTTCGAGTTCGAGGTTCCGCCGGATACCAATGTCGACGAGCTGATGGAGCACGCGCGCGAGGCCGCGATGCTGTCTCCCTTTGCCTCACCGGGTTCGGTCCCTGAGGTCTACGTCGTCGCAAGTCAGGGGGACGGTCATCTCAAGCTCCACGTGCGCGGCTACGTCTTCGATCGGGCCCATGACGAGCGCTACCGCGGCGATGTGATCGCCCGCGTCGGTGCGGCCATGCGAGGAGAGCACACTCGACGAACGACCAACCAGCGCGCCGAGCCCCCCGCCGAGCGCAGGGGTCCGGCGATCCGTGGCGCGTAGCGGCTTTGCGCTGGAGCCGCAACGTGCCGTCTCAACCTACGGACGGGTTGTCACGCTTGGGGCCCGCTTGCGCGCCGTTGCTACGTCCTGTGAGGTCCCTATGGCGGATTGTCAGGGCTCTGCTACTCCCCGCGCCACCATGTCACGACTTCACCTCCGTATCCTCTCTGTATCTCTCCTGACACTTGCGTTGATCCCGGCTTGCGGTGATGACGCATCCAACACAGACGACGCGGGCGCCACCGACACGGGCGACGGCGATGGCGATGGCGATGGCGATGG
>CAZVEM010000085.1:0-18439 GCA_964626165.1 uncultured Nannocystaceae bacterium | reverse complement strand
TGTCTCGCGCTAGCGACATATCTGCTCGGCCGGCGGTCCAACATGTGGTCGCAGCCTTGGGTCAACCGTGCCGCGGCGGTGGCACTTGGAGCGCTGGTATTTCTGCTTGGCGCCCGTTATTTCGCCGACAAGCCAGCGCTGACCCGCAACTGGATTCACGCACACGATAGCTATCATTACCTGCTGGGTGCCAAGTACTACCCCGAGCTTGGCTACCGCCTTCTCTATGCCTGCAGCATCGAGGAGGAAGGAAAAGAGGGAGTCAATCCTGGTACCCGCGTTCGCGATCTTCGTGATTACTCGTTCGCGAAAGCCAAGACGCTGCGCGCCGAAAAGCTCTGCGCGGACGCGTTCTCGGCGGAACGTCGTGCCAGCTTTCGACATGACGTACATCTCTTCCAGCAGGGCGATCTCCTCGGGCGGCAGATGAACGTCGCCATCCGAGATTTGGGCTACAACGGCACGCCGCTCCACTCCTTTGTCGCGGGAACAATTGCGAACTCGTTCAAGCTGACGCGGAAATCTCTCGCGCGCGGGCAGCTGATCGATGTGGCCGCCGTCTGCACGATGCTCGTCGTCGTGTGCTGGGCGTTTGGCTGGCGCTACGGCCTGCTCTTTGCGCTCATGGCGTTTTCCGTGCCTTCGGATCGCTGGTCGATCATCGGCGGCTCCTTCTGCCGCTACCTCTGGCTTGCCACGCTGATCACCGGTCTTGCCGCGATACACAAAGAAAAGTGGGGTCTCGCCGGCGTGCTCTTGACCACCAGCGCGCTGCTCAACGTCTTCCCGGTGCTGTTCTTAGGTGGCGCGGGCATCGCCCTGCTCGGCGAGAGTTTCCGCGCACGTGAGCTGAGCGCTCCGCTCAAGCGCTACACAATCGCCGTGGCCGCAAGTGGCCTGCTTCTGGGCGCGGTCGGGGCAGCGCAAAAGCCGGGCATTGCCAGCTATTCGGCCTTTCTCGACAAGATGAACACCCACCTCAACAACCAGTCGACCGCGAAGGGCGAGGCGCTAGAGCGCGTGCCCGGCTACGCGATCGGTCTCAAGCTCGTGTTCAACTACCGCGGTGAGCATGGCCTCGATAAGTCGCCTCGACCCATGAAGCTGCGGGCGAGAACTTTGCAGCTGCAAGAGGTCAAGTGGCTCATGACAAGCCTCGGAATCGGACTCTTCGCATGGGCATTGATTCTCGCGTGGCACATGACGGCGCTCGAAGCGGCCGTATTGGTCGGCTTTACGGGGATGTTCTCGGTGCTCACCGTACTGGGCTACTACTTCGCGTGCGCGAGCTCGATCGTGTTGATGCTGCGCAAGCGCTCTGAAGAAGCGGGCGGGGCGGTCCTGCTGCTCGCATTTTTCTCGATCAACGCGATTGCGCTGTACTACTTCGCGCGTACCCTCAACAACCCAGGTCTCTACAACAACGTGATCACCTTCTTGTGGCTGATCTTCCTGTTGGCGACGCTCGTGTACTACACGCGGCTCTTTGGCCTCGGTGACCGTTTGGCCAATCTGATCGCGGCGCCGGTCGTGCCCGCCGGTGATGCGTCGCAGCCACAAGATCTCCGCGCGGGGGCGCATGGGGACGCTGATGTACCGTCGTCCCCCCGGCCGCGGCCCTGAGGCGAAAGCCCTGCAAGGCGACAGGTAGGCCCCCGAGGCGCCGGTTGTCACGGGCCACGAGAGCGGTGACCGCAGCGGTCATCGGGGCCGACTCGGCACGCGGGCCGCGACCTTCATTGTGCATCGGTCGCCTCCACCTGCCGGTGGGTGTTCCCGCGACGAGGGTCAGACGACCCCGGAAGTGACCGTCGCGCGCCAGCGCGAGCGCGACGTCAGCGGGGCTTAGCGGCGTTCGATCTTGATCGTCTTGATCGTGTCGGGATCCGACGGCCTGTCATCCTGGTCACGCGGCACCATCGCGATGTCATCGGCGATCATCACGCTCTCTTTGCTGCACCGGCCGATGATGTTGTAGCCGCCATCAAGGTGGCTCGCGGGACCGAGCGTGATGAAGAACTGGGCCCCGGTCGTGCCCGAGCCACGGTTTGCCATACTCAGGACGCCCGCCTCATCGTGGCGCAGTCTTGGCGAATGTTCGTCGGGGATCACGTAGCCGGGTCCACCAAATCCAGTACCGAGGGGATCGCCGCCCTGAATCATGAAGCCAGGGTCCACGCGGAAGAAATTGGTGTTGTCGTAAAACGGCCGCTTGACCCACTCGCCGGTGCTGAGGTCCTTGAAGGGCCGTACGCCACGGGCGAGCCCGACAAAGTTGGCGACCGATCGCGGCGCGTTGGCCTCGTCGAGCTTGCAGTCCATTGTCCCCTTGGTCGTCTCGATCACCGCCCAGAGCGAGCCCTTGCCCGGCAGACCCGCGAGAGCCGTGGTGAGCGGGAAGGCGCCCTCGATCGGATCGCCTTGCGACTTGTTGAACTTCCAGATCTCCGCTTCGCTCATGCCCGCGGGCGCGATCACAGCGCCGTCCTCACGAACGATCGGTGCCGGTGTCGTGCCTTCCAGCTCTTCGGGCATGAACACGCCCGACTCGCCGGTCTCTTCCCCTGCCCCGCTGCCCGCCTCGCCGCCTGGAGCAGGAGTGGCCGCTCCACGCGATGCCTTGGCGGCATCGAGCGCGGCCTGTTGCGCCTCGAGCTCTTCGGGAAGCGGCGGCGGCTCGACAAAGACGCAACCCAGCACGCTCGCGCCCGCCAGCGTGAGCGGTCCGAGGCGATGGACCAAGCACCGGAGTTTCGCCGCGTCGTGCCTCGCACAGCTCGTCGCTTCGCTCCGCATATGCGCATTTCTCGCAATATCGGAGCGCCGGGGACGGCCCGCTCCCGCGCGCCGTGGCTCGCGTGCTGTGGCAGGCTCAGTCTGGAGCGACTCCATCGGCGGAGGTTGTCTCGCCCGCCGACGCTTGACAAGCCCGGGCGCACGGGTCACAACCGCCCCCCCAACCTGGGTCTGAGCGAGTCCGAATCGTGGCCAACCATAAATCAGCCGAAAAGCGTAATCGTCAGCGGATCAAGCGCCGCGCCCGCAACCTCAGCCACCTCTCGCGGCTGCGTACGTACATGAAGCGCGTGCGCAAAGCTGTCGACGGCGGCGGCGCCGAGGCGAATGACCCGGCCACCCTCAAGGGTGCGCTGGCCGATGCCGTCAAGGTGATTGGCAAGGGTGCGAGCAAGGGCGTGCTGCACAAGAACACCGCCTCGCGCTACATCTCGCGCCTGACCAAGGCCGTCGCGAAGGCCACCGCCGCGAACTAGCAGGCAATCCGGCGTGCTGGCCGTCCACAACGGTCGGCCCTCATCATCAAGCCGCTCGCGTGACTTCGTCACGTCAGCGGCTTGAGCGATTTGGGCCAAGTCGGAACGCGCCGATCTCAGCTCCACGCATCGCAAGCGAGCATGATCCATCGCTGCAGCGCCATCATCGGCGCGTCGGTGGTCTGCCACGCACGCTGTCCGACGCCCTTGAGCGAAAGGTCGAGCTCATAGAGCCCCTGGTAGCAGCGCATGAGCCGAGCCTCGTCAAAGCGTCGCGCCTGCTCTGCGATACGCGGCGCGACGAAGGGCGGCACACCGAGTCTTGCCGGATCTGCCCCCCACTCCTTGGCTGTCCATAGCTGACGAAAATGACGCGTCAGCAACGCGAACACGCGTTGGACCGAGCCAACGTCTTTCTCGTTGGCCATCGTCTGACGGAGCATCGCGAGCGCAACCGCGAGGTCCCCTCGCCCCACTGCGTCCACCAACGCGAAGACATCGACCTCGCGCTGCACGACGACGACCGCGCGCGCATCCTCAAGGGAAACCGCGTCTCGCCCGGCAAACGCCCGCGCGCGCTCCAATGCGTGCACCAGACCGGCCTGCTCCGTGCCGAGTGCATCGACGATGAAAGACGCAGCCGCCGGCGCGAGATCAATCTCGCGCTCGCGAGCGATCTCCATCAGGCGATCCTTGGCACTGCGATCGTCGAGCACCGCGAAGCGACGGCAGACCCCGGCCGCCGTGAACGCCTTGACCAACCGAGAGTTCGACCTCAGCTCCCGCGCAGTGACCAACAGGAGCGTCGAGGGATTGGGTGCCTCGGCATAATCGCACAGCGCCTCAAGTGCCTCGCTCGGTGTGCTGGTCGAGGTACCGGCCTCCTTGCTGGCGTGCTTGGCAAATTCCTCGGGCGCAGAGAGCTCGACCAGGCGCCGCGAGGCCATCATCGGCAGTTGCATGCATGCGTCGATGACCTGTGTGATCGAGCTGGTGTACGGACCGTCGAAACGTTCGTGGTTGAACGCGGAGAGCCCATCCGAGCCGAGCAAGAGGCCGCGGATGCGCTCGACCTCGGCCGCGATAGCTCCTGGATCGTCGCCCCAGAGCAACATGACGGGGCGATCGAGCGGATCGCCCCGGCTCACGGAGCGCTCACCACCTTGCTTAGCTCGATGAGCAACTCCATCTGCGCGGTCATGGGCATCATGTCGTAACCGATCGCATGCGTCACCTGATAGCCCGCGGCGCGAAGGGCCTCAAGATCGCGACGGAGCGTCATGAAATCGCACGACACCATCACGATCTGATGCGGCGCCATCGTGACCAGATCGTCGAGGAGCGCGGGCGCCAGACCACCGCGTGGCGGATCGAGTAGCACCGAGCCGACCGCCACCGCATCCTCCCAGAGGTGATGTAGCGCCCGCCCGGCGTCGGACTGTACGACGCGCACCGGGGCGCCTTCACGCCGCACCAGCTCGGCCAGGGAGGTGCTTGCGTCGTGATCCTGCTCGACTGCAATCACGTCCCGGCCCAGCGACCACAGCGCGCGCGTGAAGTTGCCGCTCCCAGCAAAGAGTTCGAGCAGTGCACCCTGCGTGGCGGGCTGTGCGGCACACAGCTCGCGCGCATCCGCGACCAACTCCGCGCTGATGGAGGCGTTGGCCTGCGCAAACGAGAAGGGCCCACAGCGCAGCGCCGGAGGGCCACCGCGCTCTGATGCTCCTGAGTGCGCCACCGCAGGATGTTCTTCGCCGTCAATCGCGAGCCAGCCTCGGCCGACCACCTTGCGGACGCGATCGATGCGGAAGGTGATGCCAACCAGTTCGTCGCTGAGGAGCGCGCGGGCTTCCTTGAGCAGCTGCTCGTAGGTGCGGACCCCATGCAGACCCAGCACCACTTCGCCGCGATGACTCAGCGCGTGCACCTCCCCGCGCTTGGGGAGGAGTGGCGCGAGACGCCGGACCATTTGCACGGCGCGATCCAGCGCGGGATCGAGCACCACGCAGCGCCGCACATCGACCACGGCATGGCTTTGTTCGGGGTGCACGCCGAGCACGAGATCATCGCCGCGTCGCTCGTAGTGAAAGCGGGCGCGGCGTCGATAGCCGAGCAACGCCGGCGCATCACGCCAGCGGTCGAGCTTGATCCCGATGGCGGCGAGGCTGCGTTCGCACAGCGCACGCTTCCGCAGTGATTGGCCGGCAGCGGGCAGGTGCTGCCAGGTGCATCCGCCACAGGTCCCCGCGTACTCGCAGGGTGGCTCGACCCGCTCCGCGGCGGGCTGCAACACCTCAAGCACCCGGGCTTCCACGATGCCCTTGCGCACGCGCGTCCGCTTTGCGAGCACCCGCTCGCCGTCGATCGCCCCCGTGACAAACCAGGTCTCGGCGGCCTCGCCGGGATGCTGGCCCCCCGCGACGGGATGCCCGACGAAACGACCACCCAAGGCGGGCGCACGCACCTCTACTTCGACCGGCGTTGGGTCGACGGGCGTGATGACGCGAGTCTGCGAGGCCGTGACGTGGTTGGCGGTGCCTCTTACGTTCCCGCCAGTTCGGCCGCCCTTGCCGCCCGCTGTGCTACCCACACGATTGTTGCGTCGTTGTCCTGCCACCGCGTGTTGCCGCCTCGCGTCGACTATACTCCGGCGCGAATGCGCGGTTTGATCTGCACGTTTCTGACCGCGAGCCTCGCTTCGCCGCCCGCATCGATGCGTGCCATCGACGAGGTGGACGCCAAGGACACTCGCAGCGGCGCGCAGCAAGGCACTGACCTCGCAGCGTCGACCGAGCGCGAGGGCGTGCGCGAGGGCGAGGGCGAGGGCGAGGGCGTGCGCGAGGGCGTTCGCGAGGGCGAGGATGCAACAGGCAATGCGCAGCATGACCTCTCCGGGCTCGACAGGCACGATGCAGCGACCTCGCACGCGACGAGTGCCGAGGCGGAAGCGCAACGCTCGTCGAACGAAGACAGCGCAGCGCCGAGCGAGCAGGAGTCCCGCCCGAGCCGATCTGCGGCCCTGCGCGCCGTCGTGGGCTACGAAGGCCAGACCTTCTCGCCCAAGTATCAAGTCCCCTGGCAGAGTGCGCTCGCACTCGATGTCGGGGTCCTGATCCGCGATCACCACTACCTAAGCATGGGCTACCGCGCGCTGCCGTCGATTCAAGCGGCGCTGCGTGACAACGCGGGAGGCCAGGCTGCGAGCGTCTCGATCACGCGCCTGCCCTTCTCGTTCGCCTATGGCTACTCGATGGCGCGCAAGCGTTTGCGGCTGGATATCGAGCTTCGCGGCACGGTCGACGTCGCTCGAACCTCGACAACATTGATCGCGCTGGGCGATTCAGAGGGTAGCGGTATCTCCCGCACCAAGGAGACGGCGGCACTCTTCGCGCTGGGGCCGGCGCTCCTCGGTCACGTCCAGCTCGCGCGTTCGCTCTCGCTCGTGCTCGGCGTCGGCGTGCATGGCCAGATCGCCAATCGGCGGTGGAGCTTCGCGCCCGACAGCAATGCGCCCGACAGCGAGAGGGTCACCTTCTTGCTACCGGCACCCCTGCGTGTGAGCGCCACGCTCGGGCTGTGCATTCTCCTCCCCTGAAGGAGTGCGAGCGACTCCTTTGCCACGCTCTGCTGCCGATCTTGCAGCATGTCTCTGCCGCATCTCTCTGCTGCGATTCTCGGCTGCGTTTCTCGGCTGCGTTTCTCGGCCGCGTTTCTCGGCCGCGTTTCTCGGCCGAAGGAGAGTTGCGTGCCGAGCTACACGCCGCCAAAGCGACGCGCGACATCACGCGCGATCACGATACGTTGGATCTCGCTGGTGCCCTCGTAGATCGACGTGACGCGAACGTCCCGGAGGTAGCGCTCGACGGGAAAATCCTTGGTGTAGCCAAAGCCTCCCAGGACCTGGATCGCGCGGTTGCAGACCTGAAATCCGCGCTCGCTGGCCCATAGCTTGGCGTGGGAAGCCTCGCGCGTGAACGAGCGCTTGCTCTCCTTGAGCCAGGCGGCGCGGAGCGTCAAGTTGCGCGCGGCCTCAACGTCCCTCGCGCTGTCGGCAAGCATCCAGCCGACGGCTTGATGCTCAATGAGCGGCTTGCCGAAGGTCTTGCGTTCCTTGGCATAGGCCACCGCCGCGTCAAGCGCTGCCGTGGCGACGCCGGTGGCAAGCGCGGCGATGCCGATTCGTCCGCCGTCGAGCGCCATCATCGCGACGCGAAACCCCTTGCCCTCCTCGCCTAGCAGCGCCGATTCGGGCAGCTCGACGTCTTCGAAGTCCAAGGCGGTGGTCGTGCTGCCATGCTGGCCGAGCTTTTCTTCCGCACGGCCACGGATCACACCGGGTGCCGATCCGGGCACCAAGAAGGCCGAGATGCCCGCGGGCCCGGCCGCATCGTTGGTCCGCGCCCAGACGACGAAGAGCTCGGCGTGCGTCCCACTCGTGATCCAGAGCTTGGAACCGCTGAGCACCCAACCGCGATCGGTGCGACGCGCCCGAGTCAGCATCGCGCCGGGATCGCTGCCTGCCTGCGGCTCGGAGAGCGCAAAGCCACCGACGACGTAGTCGCCGCCGCACAGCTTGGGCACGTGGAGGCTGCGCTGCTCCTCGTTGCCAAACGCAGCGACGACCTCGGCGACCATGTTGGAGACCGTCATCGCCACCGTGGTCGCCGCGCAGACGCGGGCGAGCTCGAATACTGCGAGCGCATACGCGACGGGGCCCGCCTCGACGCCACCGAGTTCTTCCGGCACAGCGATGCCGAGCAGCCCCAACTCCGCCGCCTGAGCGAGCGACTCCACCGGAAAACCGCCCTCACGATCGAGCTTGGTTGCCTGTGGGGCCAAGACGCGCTCCGCAAAGCCGCGGGCGGTGTCACGGATCAGCGTTTGGGTTTCGGTCGGCTCAAAATCAAACATCGGGCGTGCCTATCGAATGCTGGCGTTCTCGAGCTGAGCGGCCAGGGTCGGGCGCCGCTGCTCCACCTGGGCGAAGCGGCAGGCCGCCACAACCCGCGACATCCATTCGTCGGGGTCAGTAGGCTTCGCCGACGCGGCCCTTGTGGGAGTGGTCGTAGACTGCTTCCGGTGCCGGATCGAACTCCCACTCCATCGCGTGCTGCTTGAGGCATGCCTCGAAGTCGACGACGCCACGCAGTTCCTTTTGGCCCTTGGCGAGCTTGCGCTCCTTGACGTCGACGTTGCGAATCTCGACCTCGGTCACCTTGCCGGTGGTCTGAATCGTCACCTCGATATCAAAGGTGCCCGCGATCCAGCGGTTGTCGTAGCGCTCCATCTCCTTCTCGGCGCAGCGCTCGAAGTCCTTGACGTAGACTTCCTTGATCGTGTCCTCGATCGCGTTCATGGTCGCGACGGACACCGACGCGCCCTCGCTCTCGTAGTGCTCGGGCATCGCGGGGCCCTGCTCGTACTTGTTGCCCGAGGCATAGCCGGCAAGAAGGTCGGCATTGCCGTCCTCTTTGTTGCGCTTGCAGCCGCCGACGAGGGCGACGCACGCCAGAACAAGGACGGTGGTGGTGGTGAGCTTGTGCGTGTTCATGGGATCCTCGCGTGTCGGGGGGTTGCTGGTGATGGGTCTCGGTGTCGTGGCGCCGGGGGCCTGGCATCGGGCCCGGTCGTGGGGGCGGTGCGCGCTCCAATCCCGAGCGCGGGGCGTCTACTCTATCGATGGAGTCTAGCGCTGCTGCTCACGGGCGAGCGAGGAGGCGATGACCAGGCGCTGAATCTCGCTGGTTCACTCATAGATCTCGGTGATCTTGGCGTCCCGGTAGGCCCGCTCCACGGGATACTCGTTGACGTAGCCGTTGCCGCCGAGCACCTGGATCGCGTTCTTCGCGACCTTGTTGGCGACCTCCGCGGCCATGACCTTTGCCATTGCGGCTTCTTTGGAGAAGCGGACCTTCTTGCCCTTGAGCCAGGCGGCGCGCAGCACCATCAGGCGGGCAGCCTCGATCTCCATATCCATGTCCGCGAGCATGAAGCCCACGGCCTGATGCTCGATGATTCGCTTGCCAAAGGTCTTGCGCTCGCAGGCGTAGCCGGCCGCGAACTCAAAGGCCGAACGCGCGATCCCGAGTGCCTGCGCTGCGATGCCGATCCGCCCGGCATCCAGCGTCGCCATCGCGACCTTAAAGCCCTCGCCCGGGGCGCCGAGCATCTGGCTGGCGTGCACACGATGCTCGGTGAAGAAGATCTGGCAAGAATGGCTGGCGCGAATCCCCAGCTTGTCATCCTTGTGGCCGCGCGCGACCCCGGGGTCGTTCATGTCGATGATGAAGGCAGAAATTCCCTTGTGGCCGGCCTCGGGCTGCGTCATGCAGAGCAAGATCCCCGTGTCGGCCTGGGGCCCGTTGGTGATCCAGTTCTTCACGCCGTCGATGATGTAGTGCTCGCCATCCTTGCGTGCGACGGTCTTTTGCGCCGCGGCGTCCGATCCCGCCTCGGGCTCCGAGAGCATGAAGCAGCCGAGCTTCTCGCCGCTGGCGAGCGGGGTCAGCCAGCGCTCGTGCTGCTCCGGCGTGCCGAAGGTCAGCAAGGGATGACACACCAGCGAGTTGTTCACCGAGACGATCACGCCCGTCGAGGCGCACGCGGCCGAGAGTTCCTCGACGGCGATCACGTACGAGAGGGAGTCCATCTCCGAGCCGCCAAGCTCGGCCGGAACCTCAATGCCCATGAGCCCAAGCTCTGCGAGCTGGGGCATGAGCTCGGCGGGAAAGCGGGCCTCACGGTCGATCTGCGCGGCAATCGGGCGAACCGCACGATCCGCGAACTCGCGAGTCGTGCGCTGGATCGCTTGCTGGTCGTCTGTCAGCTGAAACTGCATGGGGATCACTTAGAGACGGTGGGTCTGGCTCGGCCCTTCAGGGGGCGGAAAGTGTACGCGGGAGCTTAGCGCCCTTCGAACACAGCGGCGCGTTTGGCAATGAACGCCGCCATGCCCTCTCGCTGGTCGGCGGTCGAGAAGAGTTCGGCAAAGGCTTCGACCTCAAGCTGGTTTGCGGCCTCCAGCGGCAGCTCAGCGCCGCGATGGAGGACCTGCTTGGCGGAGGCCACAGCGAGCGGGCCCATCTTTGCGATCTGCTCGGCCAAACCAAGCGCCGTGGCGAGGGCCTCGCCTTGCGGTACGACGTGGTTCACGAGGCCGTAGAGGGCTGCTTGGTTGGCGTCGATGGTCGCGCCGGTGCAGCACAGCTCAAGCGCACGGGCGAGACCGACACGACGCAAGAGGCGCTGGGTGCCGCCAAAGCCCGGGATGACGCCCAGCTTGACCTCCGGCTGCCCGAATTTCGCATTCTGTGCGGCGACAATAAAGTCACAGGCAAGGGCGAGCTCGCATCCACCACCGAGCGCAAAGCCGTTGACCGCTGCGATCACGGGGATGCTCAGGTTCGAGAGCATCTCGCCCACTGCGTGGCCCTGGGTCGCGAAGACCATGGCTTGGTCGACGCTCATCGTCGCCATCGCCGCGATGTCGGCCCCCGCGACGAAAGACTTTTCTCCTGCACCCGTCAGGATCAGCGCTCGAACGCCAGATGCCTCGGGCAGGCCTAATGCCTCAAGCGCAAGGCTGAGCTCGGCGATGACCTGTTCGCTCAGGGCGTTGAGCACCTGCGGCCGGTTGATCGTGATGATGCGCGTCGTGCCGCGATCCTCGATAAGGAGGGTTTCGAAGGAGGTGCTCATGTCGATGTCCCGGCTGAAGTCGACTCGCCCAAGAAGGCGGCTGGGGTCAAGGGAGACGGCCGGCGAACGCCGAGACCGTGGTTCGGAAGGAAGCGGAGGGTGCTGACATCGAGCCGGGCGCGGCGGCCCTTATGACTTGGCGTAGCTGTAAAAGCCGCGGCCGGTCTTGCGCCCGTGCCAGCCGGCAGCGACGTGCATGCGCAGGATATTGGCGGCGCGGTACTTGTCGTCGCCAAGTTCGCGGTGAAGCACATCGGCGATCGCGAGCACGGTGTCGAGGCCAATCAAGTCGGCGAGCTCAAGCGGTCCCATCGGATGATTCAGGCCGAGCTTGGCACCCAGGTCGATGTCCTCTGCGCTGCCCAGGCCCTCTTGCAGCGCAAAGCAGGCCTCGTTGATCAGGGGAATCAGGATGCGATTGACCAGAAAGCCCGGGCAATCCTTGCTAGTGATGATCGTCTTGCCCCAGGCGCGCGCCAGGTCGGCGGTCGCCTCGTAAGTCGCGTCGTCGGTCGCAAGGCCGCGGATCAGCTCCACGAGCTTCATCACGGGCACGGGATTCATAAAGTGCATGCCGACCACCAGCGAAGGCCGGGAGGTCTGCGCCGCGAGCAGGGTGATGCTGATCGACGACGTGTTGCTCGCAAGGATTTTGCCGGCCGGGAGGGCCTGGTCCATCTGCCGAAAGAGCTGCTTTTTGAGCTCGATGTTCTCGGTCGCAGCCTCAATCGCCATATCGGCGCGAGAAAAGGCGGCGAGCGACTCGACCGGCTCAAGCCGCGAGAGGATCGTCTCGGCTTGCTCAGCGCTGAGCTTGCCCTTCTCCACCTGGCGGCTGAGCTGCTTGGCGATGCCGTCTTTGCCCTTCTGTGCCCGCGCAAGATCGACATCCGCAAGGAGCACATGGCTGCCGTGGGTGGCGGCCACCTGCGCAATGCCAGCGCCCATTTGCCCGGCGCCAAGAATGCCGACGGTTGCGATCGCGATGCTCTTTGCCTCGTTGGTCATGTCTGCTCGAAGTTTCGGTGTGTCGTGGTGGAGATGACGCGCGCGGGCGCGAAGCCTGTCCGCAAGCCGACTGGAGCTAGCTGCGCTCCACCATCAGCGCGACCGCTTCGCCACCGCCGATGCACAGTGACGCCACGCCGCGCTTGGTGCCAGTCTGCTTGAGCGCATAGATGAGGGTGGTCAGGACGCGCGCGCCCGAGCAGCCGATGGGGTGGCCAAGAGCGACCGCTCCGCCGCGCACGTTCAGGCGATCGGCGGAGATGCCAAGCTTGTCCTGGTTGGCCAATGCGACGACCGCGAAGGCCTCGTTGATCTCCCACAGGTCGATGTCCGCGACACTGTGTCCCGTCTTGCGCAAGAGCGCGTCAATCGAGCCGGCCGGCGCCGTGGTGAACCACTCGGGCGCCTGCGCGAAACCAGCGTAGCCCGCGATCCGAGCGAGCGGCTCAAGTCCGCGGCGCTTGGCCTCCTCCTCCGACATCAGCAGCAGCGCCGCGGCGCCGTCGTTGAGGGTAGAGGCGTTGCCTGCTGTCACCGAACCATCCTTGGTGAAGGCCGGCCGAAGGCCGCCCAGCTTGCTCGCGTCGCCACGGAAAGGCTCTTCGTCGCGGTCGACCACGGTTGCCTCGCCCTTCCGACCGGGCACGGACACGGCTGCGATCTCCTCCTTAAAGAGGCCGTCGGTCACCGCAGCTTGTGCGCGTCGGTAGCTCTCTGCCGCGTAGGCATCTTGACGCTCACGATCAATCCCGCACTCCCGCGCACAAAGCTCGCCAGCGTTGCCCATATGATAGTCGTTGTAGGGATCCCACAGACCATCGTGCACCAGACCGTCGACCACCTTGTTGTTGCCGAGGCGGTAGCCCGCGCGCGCTCCGGGCAGCAGGAAGGGCACGTTGCTCATGCTCTCCATGCCTCCCGCAACGACCAGCTTCGCGTCTCCGGCCCGGATCGCCGCCGCGCCCATCATGACGGCTTTCAATCCCGACCCGCAGACCTTGTTGATCGTGGTGCAAGCGACCGAGTTGGGGATGCCCGCGCCCTTGCTGGCCTGGCGCGCGGGCGCTTGACCCTGACCCGCCGGTAGCACGCAGCCCATGATCACCTCGTCGACATCGGCTCCATCGGCACTCGCGCGCTCCAGCGCAGCGCGGATCGCAACACTGCCGAGTGCGGGTGCGCTGAGCGCCGACAGAGAGCCTTGAAAGCTGCCAATGGGGGTCCGGGCAGCGCTGACGATCACGACGGATGAAGTCATAGGCGCTTTGGGTCCTAACACGCCGGCCTAGGGTGTCAACCGCGACCGCTCGCGCATGCGGCGTTCCGACGGTGTTGCGCGGGCCTGCCTCCCAAGCGGAGGTCATGGAGGCAGCCGCAATCCGCCCGGAGCACGCAGCGGAGAACGTAGCGCGCGGAGTCCGGCTGCGGCGAGGACTTCGCCGCCCTCCCGTTGACCGATCCGCCGCCCTGCCCTACTCTCCGCCCCCGCGTCGAGCTGACCCAGCATCGACGCGCAGCCCACCCTCGCCGGGGTAGCTCAGCTGGTTAGAGCGGAGGATTCATAACCCTCAGGTCGGCAGTTCAAGTCTGCCCCTCGGCACCCATCGATTGGCCCCTCCAGAGCTTAGAAACGGCCGCGAGAGGACTTCTGGTCCTTCACGGATTTCGAGCTCGAGGCGCCCTTCTGCCCGCCTTTTCCGGACTTCCCGGGCGGCGCTGCAGACGTGGCGTTCGCGCCTTGCGAAGCGTCGGCGTCCTTGCGCGCGGACCCATCCCCTTCGCTCGGTGACCACGGGCCACCGCGCCATTGCTGAGCCTTTTCCGGTGAGACCGCGGCGAGGCTGACTCGTGCGCGCCACATCGCGAACGCGAAGAGCGAGATGAAGATCCCCGCTGCGTCGCCAAGCGTCAGGGGTCCCAGTACGCGCGCCGATGGCTCGATCCGGAAGTGGTCCTCGACCACCATATGACCAATCACGTAGGTCACGAGCACGAGCAAGGCGATCTGCCCGGAGGCCACGCGCTGCTTTGCCAAGCGTGATGACAAGGCCAGCCCAATCCCGGCGACCGCGGCACCGTAGAGCTGCACCGGATGCACCGCGAGGCTGTGTTCCATCGGCACCCGCAGGCCCTGCAGGTTGCGTCGCTGCCAGATCCACGCGGGTGAGTCCGCGGGAAATTCAACACCGAGCAAGAATCCGTTGCCGCTGACGACACCAAAGTCCACGCCTGCAAGGAAGGCGCCGAGGCGCTCGACGACGAATCCCGCGAGAAATGCCGGCGCGACGCTGTCGAGCCAAGCCCAGAGCGGCAGGCCGCGACGCATCACAAACACGCCACCGATCGCCACGCCCACCAGCACGCCGCCGCCGATCGACAGACCACCGGCCTGGATGCGGATCAGCTCAAAGGGGCCGCTGTACTCGCTTGGATGCTGCAGCAGCCACAATCCGCGGGCACCCAGCAGTCCGGCAATGAGCGTCACGATGTACGCACTCCCGGCGAGATCGGGCGGCAGCTTGTCACGTCGCGCCGCAGACATCGCCAGGATCCAGCCGAGCAAGAGCGCTGCGGCGACGCAGGTCTCATACGCCGGCACCGGCGAGCCGTTCGGCAGCAGAAAGAGCTCGGGTCGCATAGGACCACGCAGTGTCGTCGCCGCGACCGGGCCGCGCAAGCGCCATCTTCTGTCGGCCACCCTTGCGCGGTCCAAAACCGCTGCGAAACGTGCACGGAGTGCACGCTCGATGTCGGCGTTGACCTCGGCGCATGCCTCTCATACGCTCCCGCCACCCCCAAGGATCGCATGGCCAGTTCCGACAAGCGCAAGCAAAGCCTCTACTTCCCTGAGGATATGCTCAAGGAGATCACCGAAGAGGCCGCGCGGCAGGACCGCTCGCTCTCTTGGATCGTTCAGCGAGCGTGGCAAATCGCTCGTGACAAGATCCGCAAGTACCCCGCCGTCAACGAGATGCCCGATGACGCGCCCGATGACGAGCGCGGTCGCGACGACTGATCGCTCGACGCTCGTGTCGCCCCACCGCGGCAAGCCGCATCGACGTCATCTCCACGCTCACGAAGGAACGCCGTGAAGGACGTGCACCCCGAGCCTCCGCGCTCTGGTGCACGTCTTTGCGTTGAGCGGTTGCGAGCGGACCGTCGGTCCGAACTTCGGCGCCGGGCCGAGCGAGGCTCCGCGTGATGCAGCGGGCTTGGCATACCCCGCGACGAAGTGCGTCCCCGGGAATCCGCTAGAATGACGCGGTCGCGAAGAGGTCGCCGCGCACGCCCCCGATGGACGCAAACCGTTTTCGCACGCGACCGGCGCAGGGCCTCACGGTCACCCGACCCGACGGTGCGGTGGTCTGCTGCAAGGTCTGGCGTGCGATCGAGCGGGGAGACGACGAGCCCGCCCCCGCTCATCCACCTCGTCCGGTTTTGGTGCTCGACGGCATCGGATGCTCGGGCTGGGGCTTTCGCCGCATCATTCCGCGATGGGCGATGCACCGCGACGTCGTGCTGATGCACTACCGCGGTCATGGCATGTCCCCCAATCCACCACGTCCGTGGCGACTTGGCATGGACGTGCTGGCGGACGATGCCGCCGCGATCATGGACCGCGCCGCGCTCGTGCGCCCGATCGTGGTCGGCTTCTCGATGGGCTTTGTCGTTGCGCTTGAGCTTGCGCGGCAGCATCCCGGCGTTGCTGCGGGGCTCGTGTCGATCGCCGGCCCGCACGGCCGCGTGCTGAGTAATTTTCAAGGCTCGAGCGCGATGGCTCAGGCCTTGCCGCTCGCGCTCGCGACCACGCGTCTAGCCGGCAGACTGGCGGGCAGGCTCTGGCGCGCGGTGACGCCGAGCGAACTGTCGCGCTCACTCGGACTGCGCTCCGGTCAGCTCAACCTCGCCCGTCTCGACGCCTCGGATTACGACATCTACATGCATCAGCTCGCGGCAACCAATCCAGAGCTGTTCCTCACCATGCTTGAGCACGCCCACGCCTGCGATGCGAGTGATCGCCTGGCGAGCATCGAGCTTCCGTCGTTGATTATCGCGGGAGCAGCCGACTCCTTCGTGCCCCTCGCCGGCCTTCGCGAGATGGCGATGACGATCCCGGGTGCCGAACTCTCGGTCTACCCCGACGCTTCGCACGCCCTCCCCGCAGAATATCCCGCGGAGATCGCCGAACGCGTGAGTCGATTTGCGCGCGAGCGCTGCGATCCTCCCGATCGCGGAGCATCTACGGGCGACACGGCCAAGGACGACACGGCCAAGGGCGACACGGCCAAGGGCGACACGACATGATCGACGCGGGGAGCACAAGCCCAGCGCCGCCGGCCTATCTTTGGTTCACGCACCAGCCAGGCTCGGTGCGGTGGCTCAAGAGCGAGCTCGCGCGACTACATCCGGAGTTGCGCTTCTCATTTAGTCGCCCGGGTCTGAGCACCTTCCGCGTCGACGCAGCGACGAAACTTCCGCCGGGTGTGCTGCCCTGGAACGAGCGCGTGCTCGCACGACTGCGTGGACCCTTTGACCCTGAGCACGCCTGTCCAAGCCACGTGGCGCTTGCTTGGGGTCTCTCGATCGGAACGCTCAAGGAAGTCCGGGAGCTCCACACCCTCCTAGGCCCCGGCCTCTTGGAGGGCGCCGCTGCCGAGGATTTGCGCCCCTGCCTTCACGTCTTCGAGCGTCCGGGAAAACGCCCCGTGGATGAGGAGGACGCCAGTGTGCGCGGCCGGCATGCGCACGCAGTGCGCGACAGCATTCTCAGCGCATATCCAGCAACCTTTGACGGTTCGCCGCATGCCCGGCTGGGACAGCTTGTCGTCGACATCATCACCCCGCACGCGAGTGAACCCAGCGAAGCGCCCTTTGTCGGCGTACATCGACATCACGGTCTGCGCGGACCGATGCCCGGCGGCTGCGCGCCGGCCGTGGCGCCCGCATACGCGCCCTCGCGGGCCTACGCCAAGATCGTCGAAGCGATCGCGTTTGCTGCGCTCGATGTGCGATCCGGCGAGACCGCGCTTGAGATCGGCTGTGCTCCAGGAGGCGCCGTCTTGGCGCTGCTCGAACGCGGACTCGACGTCGTGGGGATCGATCCGGGGGAGATGGCAGCCGTCCTGCAGTCCGAGTTTCCGACGGCTGGCAGGCGAGGACGCTTGACGCATCTCAAAAAGCCGGCTGCCGAGGTGCTGCGCGATGAGCTTCCCCAAGCGGTCCACTGGATCGCGCTCGACGTCAACATGGCGCCGATGGCCGCGCTCAAGTACGTGGAGCGCTTCGCCGCGATCTTTCGGTCGACGCTGCGCGGCGTGATTCTGACGCTCAAGATCCACGACGACGGCGTGCTTGAGGCGCTGCCTGGACTGCGCGAGCGAATCCGAAAGCTCGGCCTGGACTGGGTCGCGATCACCCAACTCCCCAGTCATCGACACGAAGTGGTCGCGATCGGGCGGCGGGGGACCGCACAGAGCTGAGCTCGCACGCTACTTCGAGGGGGCCCCGCCCGTCGCCGGTGCGGGCGGCTTGCTCCCCGATCCGCTCAGACTCGGAGGCGGCGCCGCAACGTCACTCGCGTCCTCTTGCTCGACCACAAAGCGTACGAGGCGCTTGATGCTGTTGTTGCGGTCGATGTTGCCGAGGAGCTTGACGAGATCGTCGTAGACCTTGGGGTCCTTGATGAATTTTCCGAGCGTGCCCTCGCCGCGCGCGACCGAGGTCTTGACCTCGGCCACCAGCACCTGGGCATCCACCAGCGCGCCCTTGGCCGCACTCACGGTCGATGCGACGTCATCGAGGGTCGCGCGGAACTTGTCCCCCATCTCGTCGTCATGGATCAAGCGCGCGCCCACGGAGCGGTTGTTGGGATCTTGCAGTCCGTGCGAGAGGTCGGCGATCTCATCGGCTGCGCGCGAGACGTTGCGCAGCACCGGCGCCGCATCTCGGCGAATGGTCGAGGTCACGCCCTGCACATCGGCGGCAGCGACGCGGACACTCCGGATGGTCTCGGACACGTCCGCCTTCATCTCGGGATCGCTAAAGAGCCCACCAATGACGCCTTCGCCGCGCGCGACTTGTCCGGTGATCTCGTTGGCGTTGGCGATGATGCCCTGGACGTCTTTCTTGGTGCCTTCGTTGTTGAGCGAGTCAAACAGACCCGCGACGCCGGCGAGACTGCGGTCCACCTTCTCGGTGATGCCGTCGAGGCGATCCTTGAAGAAGAACAGCTCTTCCATCAGCGATGGTGTCGACTGGATGCGGCCCCCTGCTTCCACCGGCTTGCCCTGTCCCCCGTTGATGTCGACGATCCACCCGATCCGCCAGAGGATGTGGACGTCGATGTCGGGTGCGCGAAGCCCGGCCTCGCTCTCGACGATGGTGAGTTCGACTTCCAGGCCTGCATTCGCTGCGGCAAAGGCCGGCAGCCGTCGTACCAGCCAGTAGTCTGCCAGCGCGGC
>CAZVEM010000084.1:0-18521 GCA_964626165.1 uncultured Nannocystaceae bacterium | reverse complement strand
CGCGAGCTTCTGGGTGATTGAGCGAGGTTGGGCGCTGTGGAGCTAGTAGAACGCCACGACGCTCGCAAGGTGGGTGAGAACGCCGCTTTGGCTCATCGAATCGTGTAGGTCATCGTGATCGACTCGCCCCTACGCTCGATGACGACCGGCACGGACTTTGCGGTCTTGATCTTCGCGAAGGCCGACATCGCCGTGTCGAGATCGACCAAGGAGATGCCCGCGATCGACGTGATCAAGTCGCCGTTCTTGAGGCCGAGCAGCTTGGGAATCGAAGCCGGTCGAATGCCGTACAGCTTGTAGCCCTTGATCACACCGTCCTGCATCGCGGGGACGATCCGAGCTTGTTTGGCCAACGTCGTGCTGTCGACCGCATCGAGGCTCGCGCGCGTGATCTCAAAGTGCGTTTCGTCGATCTCGACCACGTCAAGGAGCGGATTCGACTCCTCAAGCGGTGCGAACGGATCTTTGAGGTCGGAGCTCCCTCCAAGGGGCGGCCCAGCGAGGGGGTCTACTGCTGAGGAGCCGAAGGGATCCGCCAGACGCGAACGTCGACTCGGAGTCCGTGCGCGATCCAGCGTGGCCTGGCAGGAGGCCGTTATCGTTGCCTCCGAATCACGCGCGAGGACAAGCGTGTCGTCCTCCTCGCGCAAGGTCAGCCCCTGCTGCGCCAGCGCGCTGGTCAGACTCGCCTCCGCGATCGCCGTGCTGGTGCCGGCGGGCACGTACAGGGTGAGCCGGGCGCAACTCGCGAGCTCTGAGGCTTCCTGATCCATGACGATGGGCCGCTGCACGGCCTCGCCAATGGCGGCGACCGACTGGACCAAGTCGGCGTCTCGGAGGTCCAACGGCGCGGCGAGCTGTGGTTCTTGGCTTTCCCCCGTGGCCTCGGCGACGGGCGTGCCGGACGAGCAGGCACTGAACCAGGACAGGCCAATGACAGCGACGACGAGAGGGCTCCATCTGACGGGCCGCCGCCCCGCGCACCTGCTCGGGAACTCGGAGTGGGACGGACGAGAAATCTGCCGGAAGTATCCACGGGCCACGCGTCTCAGCTTAGCATCGAGGGGCATGGGCCTCGCTCGCGATCAGAAGGTGTCCGCGCGTCAAGGTGCCGCGCGAGCCGGCGCCGCGTTACTTCTATTTTATTCCCTGCGAATTTCAGCCGGCTGCGCGTCACCCACCCCCGAGGATCCGTGGATCGATCCCAGCCGTGAACCGTGCGTGAGCTACGAGCCCGAGCGCCAGCTCTTCTTTGGAGATCTCCACGTCCACACCGCCTTGTCTTTCGACGCTGCGATCTCGGATGTGCGCGCAGAGCCAGCGGATGCGTATCGCTTCGCCAAGGGAGAAGCGATCGAGGTTCCCACGAGCACCGGCACGCGGACGATGCAGCTCGATCGGCCGCTCCACTTCGCCGCTGTCACGGACCATGCGGAGTATCTCGCCGAGGTCGCTGCCTGCCAGGATCCGAGTTCGGCGGTCTACGACGAGGAGATCTGCGTTGGTCTGCGAGAGGGCAGCAATGACGCGCTGGTCAGCTTCGGCATCAAGATGCAGGCCGTGATGCCCACACGCTATGACGAGCTATGCGGTGAAGGGGCGGAGGACTGCCCCGCGCTGGCCCGGACGGTGTGGAACACGATTATCGACGCGGCGGAGCAGGCCTACGACCGTACCGAGGCATGTACCTTCACGAGCTTTGTCGCCTACGAGTGGTCGGGGGCGCGAAAGCTGAGCAACCTGCATCGCAACATCATCTTCCGCTCGTACAAGGTGCCAAGCTCGCCGATCTCCTACTACGAAGAGCCTACCGAAGCCGGTCTTTGGAGCCGGCTCGAGTCGGGCTGCACCAAGAAGATCGATGGCTGCGATGTCATGTCGATCCCGCACAACGCGAACTGGTCCAACGGCAACCTTCTGATCGACGTGCCCGCGAGCAGCGACGCGCAGTCGCTCGACCAGCAGGTTGCTCTGGCGAATCAGCGCGCGCGCCTCGAGCCACTTTTGGAGGTCTTCCAGCACAAGGGCGAGAGCGAGTGCACGTTGGGTCTGAGCGGTGTCCTTGGGGCCCCCGATGAGCTCTGCGACTTTGAGAAGCTCCGCACGCCCCCGCTCGACGACTGCGGCAGCGAGACCGGCTCGGGGGGCATCATCGCCAACGGTTGCATCTCGCAGCGCGACTTCTTGCGCGGCGCCCTACTTGCCGGACTTGAGGCGCAAGAGCGCCTCGGCGTCAATCCGCTCAAGCTCGGCGTGATCGCAAGTACCGACACGCACAACGGAACGCCCGGGGCGGTCGCGGAGAACGACTTTGCGGGGCACTTTGGCATTCGTGAGGGCGACGCACTGCTGCGCCTCACCGGCGCGATACCGACGGGCCCAAAAAACTCGCCGGGTGGCCTAGTCGCAGTCTGGGCCGAGGAGAACTCTCGCGAATCGATCTTTGACGCGATGCGCCGCCGCGAGACCTACGGGACCTCTGGGCCGCGCATCAGCGTCCGTTTTTTTGGTGGCTGGGGCTTTCCCTCCGACCTTTGTGCGAACGCGAACCTTGTGAGCACGGGCTACGAGTTGGGCGTGCCCATGGGGGGCGACTTGCTCGATGCCGCGAGCAGGCCACCAGGCCAACCCGAAGATGGGTCGCCGCCGTCCTTTGTCCTCTACGCCAATCAAGACCCCGGAGTGAGTGATCAGCCTGGTCGCGGGCTTGAGCGGATCCAGATCATCAAGGGCTGGCGTGACCAGGATGGAGAAAGCCACGTCGAAGTCTTTGACGTCGCGGTGAGCTCGGATCCTGGACTGGGCGTCGATGCCAACACCTGCGAGCCGATGGGCGCCGGCGAAGCGACGATGTGCGGAGTGTGGACCGATCCCAGCTACGACCCAAGTCAGCGCGCGTTCTACTATGCCCGCGTGCTCGAAGCCCCGGTCTGTCGCTGGAGCACCTATGACTGCCTTTCGCTGCCAGTTGATCAGCGGCCAGAGAACTGCAGTGATGGCAGCCTCAGCGCGACGATCCAAGAACGCGCATGGACCAGCCCAATTTGGCACTGAACCCACGCATCGGCGTTTGACGGTTCGCAGCGTCGCTGCGGGGTTGTCAGCTCGCCGAGTGGGTTCCATCTCCGTCACTTGCACGGCAGCTGAGCTCGGTCGCCGCGAGAGTGACGCACGCTCCAAGCCGAGCGCCGCGGGGCATCTTCTTCCGTCATCGCCCTCAGAGGTCGCTCTTAAGCATCGAGCGCGCCGGCACTCGCCAGCGCGATGCCGCAGAGCTTGTAGAGGATTCGCGCGCCGACATTGCCGTCCCACTCGTCCCCTTCAGCGCCTGGTGCGACCTCGCAGAGATCGAATCCGATGACCTGTCGATGCTGGCGACGAAGCTCCGTGAGCAACTCCACCGCCATCGGAAAGCTGAGTCCGCCCGGCACCGGGGTTCCGGTGTTGGGGCATAGCTGTGGATCAAGGCCGTCGATGTCAAAGGACACCCAGACGCGCTCGGGGAGCGCGCCGACAATGTCACGGCAGATGCCGGCCCAGTTCTCGCCGCGATGCTGACGAGAATGAAGCACGTGATCGAAGTAGGTGCGGCAGCGCGGATCGGTCGTAGCGCGGCGGTGCTCGCCTTCGGACAGATCGCGGATTCCAACTTGCACCAAAGTCTCGACCAGTGGGCAGGTCTCCAAGACGTTGTGCATGATGGAAGCGTGTGAGCGCTCAAATCCCTCGTATGCGACGCGGAGGTCTGCGTGCGCGTCGATGTGCAAGATGCCGATGGCGCCGTGCGCCTCCGTGGCGGCCTGGATGGCGCCGAGCGGGGCACTGTGATCTCCGCCGACGATGCCGACGATCTTGCCGGACGCGAACTGGACAGACGCGAGCTCTTTGACGTGTGCATCGAGAGCGTGGCTGAGCTCATTCACACATGAGAGATCGAGCTGCAGCGTCGCGTCGCCGGAGATTCTACCGCCGCGCTCAATCACGCCCGCGGCACGTGAGGTAGCCTCCTCGTTCCACACGCGGATCTGCGGATCGGTCTCCAGCATATGGATTCCCCAGGCCCAAGGTCGAGACAGACCAAACTCGGCGAGTCCGGCGTCGAGGAGATCGAGCTGCGGACTCGCGGCCGCGATCGCGGCTGGTCCGCGTGCCGTGCCTTTTCGATAGCTCGTCGTTGGCTCCCAAGGGACGGGGATGAGCACCACGTTGGCCTCACTTGCTGAGAAGGACAGGCCGAAGATGCCCGCGTCTTGGTCACCGGCGCCCTCGGTGTCAAAGCCAGGATCGTTGGGACGGACCATCGGTCGCCGGGACGTCGACATGCCGCAGCTTTATCGCTTCGCGCAGCGTCATGCCAGCGCGGAGATCTGGCCGCGCGCCTTGCCAGCTCCCGCGAGGCCGGGCAAGGTCCGCAGATGGCCGTGAGCTTCGACGAAGAGCGTATCCGCCTCGCGCATGAACTTGCGGATATCGCGGGCGAGGTCATTCGCAGCTATTGGGGCAAGCCCTGCGGTGTCGACCACAAGGCCGATGACAGTCCCGTGACCATGGCGGACCGGGATGCTGAGTCGGCCATGCGTGAACACATCGAGCGTCACTTCCCAGGCGACGGCATCGTGGGCGAAGAGCACGGCAACGTGCGCGAGGATGCGGAGGTCGTGTGGGTCCTTGACCCGATCGACGGCACACGGAGTTTCATCGTCGGTCGGCCGATCTTCGGCACGCTGATCGCTTGCTTGCGTGGGGGGCACGCGGAAATCGGGGTCATCGACCAGCCGATCTTGCGAGATCGAATCGTCGGAGTCGACGGACGACCGACGCTGCGGGGTGGCGCACCCATTCGCACTCGATCCGCCCATGAGGGGCGGCTGCGGCTGTCGACGACGGGCCCCGACTACTTTTCTCCGCCCGAGCAGCACGCCTTTGATCGCTGTCTCGACCTTGCCGAGTTCACGGTCTATGGCGGCGATTGCATGCAATATGCGTGGCTGGCGAGCGGTGGACTTGATGCGGTGATCGAGACTGGCCTCAAGGCCCACGACTTCGCCGCGCTCATTCCAGTGGTTCGTGGTGCGGGCGGATCGATCAGCGATTGGCAGGGGCGCGAATTGACGCTCGCGTCATCGGGACAGGTGCTGGCGGTCGCCCATCCCCTGCTCAAGAGTCGGCTTTCGCAGCGGCTCAGCGCAGCGCTCGATGATTGAGCGGCTGGGCTGACGGATCCGCTTGGCCTCAAGTCGGCCAAAGGCCGAGCCGTTGGGTGGCGCCTGGACTCGACAAGCACTCTTGACTCCTATCGCCGCGCTCCGCTTAGGATGTTTTTGGACGCTCCGGGCGCGTGGCGCTGCCGAGCAGACGAGCCGGATCGAGGGCTTCATCAAGATCTTCAGGCGTCATCAAGCCACGTTCCAGCACGGCTTCTCGCAGCGTCAGCCCTTGTCGATGGGCATGAAGCGCGATGGCTGCCGCCGCATCGTAGCCAATCCGAGGTGCGATCGCGGTGACGAGCATCAAGCTGCGCGTCACGTGGGAGTCGATGACGTCAATGCGTGCGCTCAAGCCTTCAATGCAGTACTTGCGCAAGCTATGCATCGTGTCGCTGAGGAGTTCGATGCTCTCAAGCACCAGCGTGGCGATCAGCGGCTTGTAGACATTGAGTTCAAGCTGGCCCATCGCCGCAGCCATGCCCACTGCGGTGTCGTTCCCGAGGACGCGCAACGCGACCATCGTTGCGGCCTCGCACTGCGTCGGGTTGACCTTGCCGGGCATGATGGAACTCCCGGCTTCGTTCTCCGGCAGCTGGAGCTCACCCAGACCGGCGCGGGGTCCAGACGCGAGAAGGCGAAGGTCATTGCAGACCTTGTGCAGCGCCGACGCGGCGCAACGAAGAGCGCCGTGCAGCCCAAGCAGCGCTTCATGCCCCGCGAGAGCAGCAAAGGGTGAGGCGGCAGGCGCGAAGTGCAAGCCCGTGTCGAGTCTGAGTTGCTCGATGATCAAGGGCGCCGCGCGTGGATCCGAGTTGATGCCAGTACCGACCGCGGTTCCTCCGAGCGCGAGCGCAAGGACCTGCGGCATGGCGGCGTCGAGCTGCTCGCGTGCGAGGCGGAGCTGAGCCGACCATCCGCTGATCTCCTGGCCAAGGGTCATCGGGGTGGCGTCCTGGAGATGGGTTCTGCCGAGCTTGATCGTATCGGCGTAGATCGCCGCTTTGTCATCGAGCGCGTCGATGAGCTGGCCGAGTGCGGGCCCAACACGCGACGTGCACGCTTGAGCTGCCGCGATGTGCATCGCAGACGGGAAAACATCGTTGCTCGACTGGCCGAGGTTGACGTGGTCGTTGGGATGAACCGGCGACTTCGCCTCTTTTGATCCCAGCAGAAGATTCGCTCGATGAGCAATCACCTCGTTGACGTTCATGTGCGTTTGGGTCCCGCTTCCCGTCTGCCATGGACCGAGGGGGAACTGCTGGTCATGGAGGCCGCGAATGACTTCCGCTGCGGCACGCTCAATGGCATCCGCGAGCTCCGGCGGCAGCAGGCCAAGCTGCGCATGGACGCGCGCCGCGCAGCGCTTGATGTAAGCGATGGCATGTACCAAGGCGAGGGAGATGGGCTGCTGGCCGATTGCGAAGAACATGCGGGCTCGCTCGGTACTTGCGCCCCACAGCCTGCCGGCCGGGATCTCGACCTCGCCGAAGGCGTCCTTCACGATTCGCTTGGCGCCACCGCCCTCTGGAGCATCCTGCATGTCTCTGGGGTAGCACGGTCGGCGCCGGATCTGCGATCCGCAGCATCCCCGTTCCAGGTATCCTCGCGGCGGTGCCATCGCAGCGGACATCGACCCTACAGCAGGTCCTTGGCGCGCTGCGCTCGGTGATGACGCACTTCGCCACTCGGCTCGTGCTCAGTGCGGCGATCGTGCTCAGCCTGCTGCCGGCCGACCTACTGCCGTTTAGCGACCTCTGGTTCCTTATCTTCTTCGCTCCCGAGTTCGCCGTGCGACTCGTCCTGACCTTTCGGCAGGAAGGCATGCCGAGCACTCCGGGGCTCGACGACGCCGAGGATGACGACCGTATCGCCCCGGCAAGAAGTGGGTGGCACTCGCCGAGCTGGGGTGATCTTGGCTTTCTCGCCCTCGACTTGGTCGCGCTGCTGAGCTTCATTCCCTTGCCCGGGCACTGGCTGAGCGCATGGCGATGGCTTCGACTGGCGCGACTTTCTCGAATGCTCGTGCTCTTGCGCTACTGGTCGCCGCTCGCGGTGGACATCGCGACCGTGCTCGTTCGTCGCGAACGCGGACGCCAGGTTGCATTGATGGGCACGGTGGTGCTGGTCCTCGCGTTCACCGGTGCCGTGGTGCTCGAGAACGCTCCGGGCGAACTCAACGTCGACTTCGACGATGACGGCGAGGGCGGGAAGACCCGTGACGCGAGCTTCTGGGTCCGCCTGTGGTGGTCGTTCCGCCAGATCCAAGATCCGGGCAACATGCTCGGCCAGCCCGACGAAGGGCTCGCGGTATTGGTGAGCGTCGCGCTGACGGTCTTTGGCATCTTCCTAATCAGCTTCCTGATCGGTCTTGGGACCGACGTCGTCCGCGAGCTGGTCGAGCTTCGGCGCATCCGTGCGCCGGGAATGGCCGGTCACACCGTGGTCGTCAACATCTCCCCGGCAACGCGTTCGCTGCTCTTTGAGCTGCTGCGTCACTACCAAAAGCTCACGCCCGACGGCAGCTCGTGGCTGACTCGGCCGTGGTGGGAAACGACGCGACGCAAGATGGCGGCGGATCGACGCTTTGTGATCGTCGGGCCCTCAAGCGATCCGCCCGACTTCGTCCGGGAGGCGGAGATGTCGTCCGTCGTCTATCGCCAGAGCAGCGTCGACGTTGAAGAGCTTCTTCGCCGGACCGATCTTGGCGACGCCCGGCGTGTCGTGTTGATGGCCGATTCGACGGATCGCGATCCAGACGACGAGACGATTCGGACCATGCTGACGTTGGTCGAGCAGGTCGCGCCACGGCGTGGAGCGATCGAGGACAAGATGCGCCTGGTCGCGGAGATCGTCGACGAGAGCAATGTGCCCGCCGCTCGTCGAGCGCTCGCGCGGCTGACCGGTCGCGTGCAGGCGGTGATCGTCCCCACCGAGCGTCTCCTCGCGCTCTTTGTCGCGTGCGTCGCCCGCCGCCCCAACGTCGCAGATCTGCTGCTCGAACTCCTGACCAGCCATGGCCACGAGCTTTACGCGTATGACAACGCGTACCCCGGGCGCTTCTCCGCCAAGCCCCGTTACGTCGGGAATCCCCGCACGATTTACAGCTCTCTGCTTGCGCGGGGTGTCCAGCAGTCGCCCGAGCGGCGCGTCATTCCCGTCGGACTGATCTTTGGCAGCGCGCCGCGCCACGTCACCAAGCTACCGGGGCCGGACGAGTCGACCGCGGGAGCACCTCGACCCCGCGAGGATGCGACGACGAATGGCGATGGGTCGCGGGACGCGGCGCCGCTCGGCGTGGCTCCCAGTCCAGCAGAGACGCAGGTCGATTGCGACGAAGGGCAGGAGCACCGCACCTTGCCAGGTCGTGGTCACTCCGTGAGCTCTGCGGGGGACTACGTCCTGCTCAATCCACGCGTCGACCGAGTGCGGGAGCAGTCGCATGTCCGCGGCTATGTGGCCCTCGCTCGTAATTTCCGCGCCGTCGCGGAGTTCGCCGAGTCATTGCAGCAGCGGCCGCTCGCGCCGGAAGACGTGTTTACGGTCGATGGGCTGGGCAAGGCGTTGCCGCTGCGAACGGTGCGCCCTGCGGAGTGTCGACGGATCTTGCTCTGCGGTTTCCGTCCAGGAAGTACCAATCTCGTCGAGAGCTTGATGGTCGCTGACCCGGACGCTGAGATCCTGATCCTGGTCGACGACGAAGCTGGCGACCAAGATCAGTCCTACCGCGCGGCACTGGACGCCTTTGATGTGCACAACAACTTGGTGCGCCACGACTTGCTGGTCGGACGTAAGTACGGTGTCTTCCGTCGTATCGACGAACAAGCCGCCGTGACCCCTGAAACGAGCACGTCATCGCGGCCGATCGATGCGGGCACGATTCCAAGAAAAGGTGCTGGCGTGACGATGGTGCACGTGGTGCGCGGCGAGGAACAGCCGCGCGGTCGGGGTCGGGTGCACGTCGCCCGCGGTAAATGGGCGTCGATGCGTCGCTTGATGCGACTTCCCTTCCGCTTTCACGGGGACGAAGAGGACACGTCTGCAGCGGACGTCGATGTCGTGGTGTTTCTATCGAGCGAACGCGACGGGAGCGACGCTCGGACCACGACCGCTCTGATGAAGCTTGAGTCGCTCATCGAGCTACGAGCGCGGGAGTGCGAGACCTCTGGCTCCAAGCAGAGAGTGCCTCGCGTCATCGTTGAGGTGCTTGACGCTGAGTTGGAGCGCCGCCTTCAAAGGCGCTATCGCTCGCCGGGGTCGCTCCCCGTTCGCGTGTTCTCGCTGCAGAAACTACGGGCGTTCATGATGTTCCAGTCCGTCGTGGTGCCGCACTTTGAGCTCGTCTATGGCGAGCTGCTTGCGCCTTGGGGCCACAGCTTTGTGGAGTATCGCCCCGTGCATATCGGCGCGACGGGTGAGCCAGGCGCCGGAGTATCGGGTCGCATGGCGTATACCGAACTGGTCGCGCGTATCTATCAAGGGGTCGAGGTCGGAGGCGTGCGTGCTCGCGGGATGTTGCTTGTGGCCCTGACAGTTGAACTGAAGGATGCTGAGGGCAACACCAAGACGCACATCGCGATGGGCGAAGGGGACGTCGATGACAAGATCGACCTTGCGACAATCCGCGGTCTATGGGTCATATCGTCCGAAGATGCGTAGACCGTTCGGTCGAAAGTCCCCGCTGAGTTTGCCAGCTCGCGGATCGACTGCGATGTACGTGGAGGGAGCGACGGCTTGATGCCGCGCCGCGCCCTCAATCTGGAACAAACGACGATGACCGCGTGACCGCAGCGGAGTTGAGTGAGAGAATCGCGCCATGACCGTCCGAACCTGGTCCCGCACTCTCACGGTGCTCTCTCTCAGCGTCTTCGCGCTCGCGGGCTGCAATCCCAAGGACGAGGGAGGATCGTCCATTCAAGGGTTGCTTGAGGACTATCTTGAGTTCCTCTGCGGCTGCTACGTCGATGCAGGCCAACAGCCGAGCGTCGAGCAGTGCATCTCTGAGGCCAAAGACGCATTCTACAACTCGGACCAAGCTGCGTACTTTGATTGTCTGGAGGATTTCGCGAGTAGCACTCCGTCCGCGAAGGACTCCTTTGACTGCGCGATCGCGGCCTACAAAGACTTCCAGAACTGTCAGCAGGCCCTCGGTTGCGAAGCGGCAGTTGGCGAAGGAGGCGACGACGAATTTGAGTGTGCCGACGGTTCGACGAGTGTGCCGCAGGACTGGGTCTGCGATGACTTTGAGGACTGCGCCGACGCGAGCGACGAGGCCGACTGCATGCCCTTCGTGTGCACGGATGGCAGTGAGGTCCAGCAGAGCTGGGTCTGCGACGGCTTCGAGGACTGCATGGACGGGGGCGATGAGAGCGACTGTCCCGTTACCTGCGAGAGTTCGTACGAGATCGCGGTGGAGAGCTGCCCGCAGCTCACCGAAGAGGAACAGGCGAAGTTCAATATGTCGTGCAGCTTGGAGGGCTAGCGTTTAAGGGAGGACGGTCGAACGGGACAACGGAGGAAGGTCCCGGGGCCGGCCTGGCGTGGCGCGGGATCAGTCGTGATCTCGCGCCAGGCGCAGTCCCGCCATTTGCCAACGCGTGTTTGTGGGGAAGAAATTCCGGTAGCTCGCCCGTGAGTGCCCCGGCGCCGTGAAGCACGAGCCCCCTCGGAGGACCTGTTGGTTGATCATGAACTTGCCGTTGTACTCACCGACGGCACCAGGCGCCGGGCGAAAAGCCGGATAGGGGAGATAGGCGCTCGAGGTCCACTGCCAGACCTCTCCAAAGAGCTGGCGGGCCTGGTCGGCCATCACGCCGCTTCCTTCCAATCCAGGTTCACGTGCGTGTGGGGGCGTCACTCCCACGCCGCGGGTGGCACGTAGATCCTCCGACTGGGGCATGAGCCAACCTGACAGGCGACGATCGACAGGCGCGTTGTCTGTTTCACGCGGTGAGGGGTGTTGCGCGCGATCTGCAGCGCCGAACAACGCGGCGCCGACCTCCCACTCAAACTCTGTCGGGAGTCGAGCACCACGCCATCGAGCGAATGCGTCGGCCTCAAAGTACGAGACGTGACTGACCGGAGCGCGCAAGTTGAGATCGAGTTCGCCATGAAGGCAGTAGCGCCGCCACCTCCGCTCTGCGGAGCGACGCCGCCAATACTGCGGCGCGGTGATCTGGTGGGCGCGAACAAACTCCCAGCCCTCGCTGAGCCAAAGCTCAGGTCGCTGATAGCCGCCGTCGTCGATGAACGCGAGCCACTCTGCGTTGCTCACCAAATCCGCAGCGAGATCCGCCGCGGCAAGGTAGACGCTGTGTCGCGGTCCCTCGTTGTCAAAATGAAAATCGCTGCCGTTGTGTCCGACCTGGTGCACGCCTTCTGGAATGCGGAGCCAGGTTTCTCGACCCACCGCGAGCCCGCTGGCGTCGGAAGACTCGGCGCTTGCTCGAGACAAGACGCGCGCCATGTCTCGTTCTGACTGCGCTACCTCGGAGATTGGCGCTGGCCGCAGCACCGGTGATGTCACCTGTGTGCCAAAGAGGTGACACAGATCGGTCAGCATCAGCTCTTGGTGTTGTTCTTCGTGGGCGAGGCCGAGTTCTACGGTGGCAAGCACGGGCGCGTAGGATTCCGAGGACGCGATCAACTCGCTCATCGCCTCGTCCACGCGGCGACGATACTCAAGGACTGCGCCGAGATTGGGGCGCGTCATCAGGCCTCGCGCGGGCCTTGCTTGGCGATCTCCGACGGCCTCGTAGTAGGAGTTGAACAGGAAATCTGCGTCGGCGCCAAAGAGCTCTCGCGTCGCAAGGCGGGCACGCGTCGTTTCATCCAGGACAAAACGCGCGAAGAACCAGGTTGTGTGCGCGAGGTGCCACTTGCCGGGGCTGGCGTCTGGCATCGATTGCGCGCAGAGATCTTCGGGATCCGCATCTGCGAGGATGGCGGCTGTGGTCCCGCGTACCCTGTGATAGCGAGCGTGCAATGGTTCCGTCGGCATCATGATGCGCGTGTGGCTGGGTGGTGGCGTCCAGCACGGCGCCCCGCGGGAACGCTAGTCTGTTGATGCGATAGAGCGACTACCCGCGCTGAACCACAGCGTGTTGTTGTTCGCAGAACTGCGGGCGAACACCGAGGCGACAACGGGTCCGTCTGCGCTGATTCGCACAAAGCCGTCTTGACCGGGCAAGATCGGGACGCGGGCGATGGCGACATCGTCGACGACGGTGCTGTTGAGGGTGACGACCACGCCACCGATGTCGACGGAAGTTCCCGGCGCGCCCGCGACCAACACAGCGACGGTCGGGAAGGTGCTGGGAATCGCAAACACGGTGTCCTCAACACCTTGATCGAGCGACGGGGTGAGCAACATCGACGGATCACCAAAGTTCTGGTCCGCGGCGCTGATTTGGGCAACCTGGATCGGCCCACTGGACTCCAGAACAAAATCTGCGCTAGTCAGCTGAATGTCGACTGTCGCTCCAGCAGCGATGTCCGTCGGCGCGCCGGGTGGTTGTGTGGAGTAGGTGAGAGAGACGGCTTGCGCGGGCGCGTGGATGCGGATGACCTGCGCGCGCGGCGACGCATCCAGGCCCGGAGCGACGATGGCAAATCGTGTTCCTACGGCCTCCTGTGGCCAAAACTGCTCCTCTAAGTGGTCGCAGAAGGGCTGGTACGCGGGGGCGTTCGTGCAGCCGCTCCCCGCGAAGAACGCAAAGGGCTCGTTCGCGGAAACGGTGGTGCCGGATAGGTCGCTTGCGTCCTGCGCCACGGGGCACGGCTCCTCGATCCAGGTGCCGGTATCTGGTGCGCTGCAGTAGTAGGCGACGTTGTTGGCCGCGCCCCCGCAGCAACCAACAAACGAGGCCATGCCGGAACATGTTGTCCCCGGGGTCGGGGTCGCGGCGCAGACTCGCGGATAAGTGCTGGTCGGTTCGTCGAGTTCGGGAACGGCGCATCCGTAAAAGCTCTGCGCCGCGTTCCAGCCACAAGATCCCATGCCGGTGCCTGCGGACTGCGTCAGCACGAACGCAGCTTCGCCAGTGCCGAGGTCGACCGTGCCACTTCCGGTTGCGGAGAATGGACCTCCCGCAACAGCCGACGTGCTTGGCGACGCCTCTGCCGTGAGCGTGAGGGGCACGATCGCCAGCGCCGTCCAGAACGCCGCCGCTTCCTGACCATTCAGCGGCGATACGAAGTGCGGCCAAGTGAGTGCATGGTACTCGTCGCCCCAGACGTGGACCGGGAGGAGCGTGGAGGCGTCGGCCGATAGCACCATCCGATCTGCTCGATTGACCTGAACCACCGCAACGGGCTCATCGCTGGTGACGGTAAACGCAGCCTGCTGCGCAACGCCGGAAGTCGCTGCTGCCGCAAGGGCCGGCGTCCACGGCACGCTGAGTTGCGCGGCCGCTTCGGCGGCGACGGTCACGCTTCCCATTTCGGTGGTACCACTCAAGATTCGCACGGTCGCCGGCCGCGTGGTTGGATTGGCGATGGTGAGCAGAACGGACGGGGTGCCGTCGACTTGATCCTGTTGCAGTGTTGCAGCTGCAAACTCGCAACCGATCGAGCTTTGATCGCTGACCCAGGTGCCCGCGGAGCACCGGTCGACGCCGCCCGTGACGCACCGGTAGTCAGAACCAGTGCAGTCGCCATCGCCGTCGCCGTCGCCGTCGCCGTCGCCGTCGCCGTCGCCGCTCCCACCTGCGTCCGCCAGACCATCTTTCCAGTCTCCGGTGTAGCAAGCGGTGGAAAGTGCAAAGACAGCCAGCAGAGCTGCGACGGCGGTCGTTGTAGTGCGCATCGAGACGTGGGGAGACATGTGTTTGGTGAGAGGTTCGTGCACTGAAGGAACCGGGCGGCCAACCAGCTGCGCGAGGGTGCCGGACCTACCGGCATCGCGTGTGATGGCCTGCGCAAAGCGGGAGGTCCTTGCATCGCAAGGGGATGGCGTCGTCATCAGAACCGAACCTCCGCCCACAGACCCGCGTAGTTGCGCTGGAAGGAAGGCGCCAGCGCGACGTGCCGGTTGAGCTGACGCTTCTTGACGCCTAGGCCGATGAGTGCCGCGCCGCCTGCCAAGCCGAGGCCTCCGACCACACCTCCGACGATGGCGAGGGTGTTGCCGAGTTTGCCGTCATCTTCGATCGCGGCGATCTGTGCGTCGGTGGGTGAAGTCCCCGCGAGCTTTTCCCCGTCGGATTCCGCTTTCGCTCCCGCCGAGAGTCCGTATCCCATCAGGCCGATGCCGCCGGCGCCGACGACCATCAGCGCAGCGCCACCGGCGATGAATCCGGTCCCCGGCTTCGCCGGCTTTTTCGCGGGCTTGCTGCCGCGATCCCGGCCTTCACCGTTGTCAGCAGGCTCGCTTGACGCCGGCTCATCAGTCTTCTCTTCAATCTTGGTGAGCAAGCCCTCGATCTCCGTGATCGCCTCCGTGGCTTCTGCCGACTCGTCGCTCTCGGGGGGGGTGACCCGCTTGATACGGCGATTGATCTCCAGCGCCGTTCGAAGATGGAGAACGTCGCGATCGATCTCGTACGCGCGACGATGCGCTCGAGCGAGGTTGACCAGCAAGGCAAGCTCGACGCTCGGGTCGTAGTCGTGCTTGGCGACGAGCTCGAGTGCCGCCTGAAAATCCTGGATCGCGGCACTGTAGTTGGCAGCCGAGTAACGGGCGCTGCCTTGACGAAAGAGACGCTCGGCGTCGACCCAGTCGGGATCCTGCGGCGGCGCTTCAGCGGCTGGTTCTTCGGGAGGGCCGAAGCGCGTGGCGATGGGCGTCGTCACGAGCCGGGTCGCGATGCCCAATCGGTGGAGTTCGCCTGCATGCGCGAGGTCGCCCCTCGGGAGCAGCGTGATGAATGTCGCGAGGGCCGTCAGGAGTGGCAGGGGTCGAGTCGGGGTCCACTTCGCGGTCACCCCCAAATCCTAAGGGATCGAGGAGATGCGTGACATCGCGCGCGCTGGATCGTCCTGTTCCCGGCGAGCGCCGCACGTGGACCGCCGGTAGCGGAGCGCAGGCCCGGGCCGCGGGATTTCTCCGGTCGAGAACCGTGGGAGCCCCCCTGCCATTTGGACACTTCGCGCGGCCGCCAGCGCCGCACATCCACCGGGTCCAAACCTGCCTCATGTCGGAGTCGCAGGCCCCAAAGGAAGTGACCGGGCTGCCTCGATGCACGCCCGGTCTCACGAGGTCGCTGCGGCCCGACGCCACAACGAGGCTCAGCTGCGTCGGCGACGAAGCATCAGCCCGAGGGCTCCCAGACCGAGCAGTCCGAGCGCCCCGTTCCAGCCACGATCTTCTTCTGCGCTGCACGAGCAACCGTCTGCCTCAGCGCTGCCACCGTCGGCGCCGGCTTCGTTGCCGTTGTCGCCGTCGCCGTCGCCATCGCCGTCGCCGTCGCCGTCGCCGTCACCATCCCCGTCGCCATCGCCGTCGCCGTCACCGTCGCCAGGCGTCGGAGCCTCTTGCTCGACGCCGATTCCCACCGCGGCTGACTGTGCAACGTTGCCGCCCCAATCCTCCGCGTAGGCGACGATGGTGAACGCACCCTTGGGGAAGGAGACGCCGTTAAACTCGTAGGGTTCAACGGTGTCGTTCACGGGCTGCTCTGCGCCGTTGATCGAAAGCCACACACGCTTGACACCAAGACCCTCATCTGCCGCGTTGACTTGGATATCGACATTGGCCGGCGCCGTGTCATACACGGTGCCGTTCGCGGGAGCGGAGATACTCACGGTTGGAGGATTGGGATCTGGCTCGGAATTCCAAGCGGGACCGCAGGTCTCCGAAGGACCGCTGACACTGCCCGCACACCAGTTGCTCCACGAGCCGCCCTCTGTGGGATCCGTCGCGAAGCCGCCGCACGCCGGTGTGGGTTGCCAATTGCCGTCGCTGTCGAAGCAGGGCGTGATGTCGACGCCCGCGGTGCTCTCAATCCAATTCACGATGCTCGGCGTGTTGACGTAGATCACCGGCGCGCCAGCGCCTGTGCCACCTGAGACGATCGCGAACGCGTGCCAGGTGCCGTCGGGATACTGCACGTAGGAGGGGCCGCCCGAATCGCCCTGCCAAGCGCCGGTGCCGTTGCCTCCGATCGCCACAGCGCCATTGGTGGGCGCCTGCGTGATCGTTGTGGTCGCCCAACGCTTGTTGCCCGCCTGTCCGTTGTCGTTCTGGCCAAAGCCCGCAATCACAACCTCGCGACCCGCTGTGAGAATGGAGGTCTCACAACCAAAGACGACCGGCGTCGGCGGCATCTCGGTGACGGGCGTCGCGAGCTTACACAGCTGGTAGTCGGTCGGACCGACTCCGCCGTTGTAGCCAGGGTTCTTGGTGCAGAACGAGACGGGCACCGTCTTGGATGAGTTCACCGACTCGCCAAAGCGCATCGACGTCGGAGAGGGGCAGTGCGCGGCGGTCGTGACAACCTCGGGGTGCACCAGGGTGGCGGTACACAGTCCGCCTCCGGCATAAATGAGCGCCGTGGTCGGCCACTGGCAGGTCGACGCCGCCGTACCGCCTACGATGAAGGGATCGAACTCGACGTCGCTGTCGATCTCATCGAGCGTCGTCTCGTCGCCTTCGCCACCGGGCGGCGGATCATTGTCGGCGGCCCATGCAAGGCTGGATGGGAGGAGGAGGAGAGCGAGGGCTGAACCAATGGCTGCGGTGCGCATAGTGCTCCAGGCGGGACCTATTCCTACCATACCTCGCAGGGATGGCTTGGAGTTGAATTGATCTTCCTAACTCAAAAGCGATCCATCGAGAGCATGAATGTAGTCTGGGTTACGTTTATTCTATGCGTAGATCGTGCCGCTCCGCCTCAGTTGGCCACGACCCGTCGCGCGCGGTGACGCCGGAAGGCCGTGAGACAGGCGATGCTCCGCACGACCGCATGAGTCACTTCGCGACATCCAGCCAGGAGGGCGGACTCAGGCGCGTGCTTGGGGTGTGGAGCGCGACGGCGATTGTCGTGGGCTCGACGATTGGCTCAGGAGTGTTTCGTTCGCCGGCACAGATCGCCGAGCAGGTACCCGGGACCTTCCCCTTTCTCGGGCTCTGGCTCGTCGGAGCCATCATCGCGATCTGCGGTGCACTGGCGCTGGCCGAGTTGGCCGCGATGATGCCGGAGACCGGAGGCATCTACGTCTATGTGCGCGAGGCGTATGGCCCGTCGTTCGCGTTCGCGTTTGCATGGGCGGAGTTGGTCATTCTGCGGCCGGCGGCCTACGGTGCGATCTCACTGATCTCCGCGGAGTACACCTGCGTTGCACTTGGCTTTGATCCGAGTGAATCGCTGAGTTCGCTCCCGTGGACGCGATCCCAACTCGTCGCGATTCTCTACATCGTCGTTCTCGGCTTCACCAACGTCCGCGCGCTTGTTTGGGCGGCGCACGTGCAGACCACGAGCACCGCGCTCAAGCTCGCCGCGCTCGCCGGCCTTCTTGTCGTCGCGCTCGCGATTCCGGGGCAGGGTCAGACCTTGGCTGCCGCTCTCGCCGATGCGCAGTCGAGCGGCGGATCGGCGGTCTCCTGGACCGGTGTCGGTGTCGCGCTTGTCGGCGTGATGTGGGCCTACGACGGCTGGGCGGATCTTGGCTTTGTTGCCGGCGAGGTCGAGGACCCCGACAGGACCCTGCCACGGGCGCTGATTCGGGGGACGGTGATCGTCGCGATTGCCTATCTGGCGATCAACGCGGCGTACGTGCTGCGCATCCCCATCGCGAGCATGCCGGGGCGGCCCTTGATCGCAGCGGATCTCGCTGCATCGTCGATTGGCGCGGTCGGAGCACGCTTGGTGGCGGTCGCAATCGCCATTAGCACCTTCGGGACACTCAACGGATCGCTGATGACGGGACCGCGTATCTTCCATGCGCTTGCGAGTGACGGTCTCTTCTTCCCTGCGCTCGCGCAGGTCCATCCGAGGTTTGGCACGCCGGCGCGCGCGATCGGACTCTCCGTGGTCCTGGGCATTTGCTTTGTCTCGGTACGAAGCTTTTCGCAGCTCACCGATCAGTTCGTCATCGGCATCTGGCCCTTCTATGCGCTCGCGGTGGCGGCGGTGTTCGTGCTTCGAAACAGCCAGCGTGACGCCCATCGGCCGTATCGTGCGTGGCTCCACCCCTGGAGCACGGGGCTCTTTCTGCTTGCGGCTGCGTTCTTGCTGCTGAGCTACGCCGTACGCGACCCGTGGCTGGTCGCGCTCGACATCATCGTCGTGGCGATGTCGTACCCAATCTACCGGGTCCTCCTCGCTCGCCGCGGGCGTTGAAGACCGGTCGCCTCATCGGACGTAGGCCCGGCCAGCT
>CAZVEM010000083.1:0-18568 GCA_964626165.1 uncultured Nannocystaceae bacterium | reverse complement strand
ATCGCGAAGGACCTCCGCAAGGTCATTGGCCAGGCACTTCAACTCTATCGAATCGCTGGTATCCAGGCGCCAGTAGCCATCATGGTATCGCTCATTGATGTTCGCGGTATGGAACTGAAGTCCCGCCGAGACGCCTCCTTCTCAACGAGCGAGCGATTTGTATTCGACCGCGCAGACATCTTGCTCTCCGATCACTTAATCGAAGACGTGGACGTCGACGTCAAGACCGCGACACTGCCTATCCTAGACGAACTTTGGCAGGCCGCAGGCTATGAGCGCTGCTATCTCGATGACGCCAATCGGGCCTAGGTGCACCCGCACTCTCGTTCGCAAGAACGGGACGTGGCCGATGCTACTTCGGCCTCCGCCACTTCACCTCGTCCGCCGACTTCCGTCCCGTGAGCGCGGGCCCGGGGGCCAGTCGTCGTGCGCCCCCATTCATGGGGTAGGCGCCTCCGCCCTCTCCCACAACCCAAGCTTGAGCAGGACTTCCAAGATCCCAGCGTGTTTGGCTTCGGAGTTGAGCACTTGGGTGCTAATGGAGGTGTGGGCGTCGAATGCGTCCATCACGGCGTTGACGAGAGCGGGCCGGAGATCAGGGAGTTGGCGAACTGTTCCTTCGCGTTACCGGCTGCCTACTACACCAGGGGATCGGACTCGAAGAGTATGCGCCGAGCTCCGGCCAGACAGTGGCCTGCTCGGCGCGCTCCAAGTCGCTGGCCTCCCCTCGTGACTGGGCTCCACGCTCCGAGTTCACGAGATACCTCTTCCTAGGCGCTCAGCGCCTAGTCGATGCTGTTTGTGGGCTATCGGTGCGGGCTTAGCGAGGGTGGGGAAGCGCGCGTGCGGGGAGGTGGGAAGCGAGGCGCGAGTGGTCGACAGCGGCGGTCAGGGGTGGGTTGGACTGTGAGGCGAGGCCACCGACGGGCAATTTCCACGGTCAACTGCGTGCCTAAGCACAGACCTACGCGGGGAGCTGCAAAGTGCTGCGTCTAGCTGCCTGCAAGCGCTGCAGGGCAAGCTGGCGTCAGTCCCCGCCGAGCTATTGCAGCGCCTGCACTAGTCGACCCCAGAACTCGGGCGTCGGCTGGGCTCGATCGCGAGAGGGCACGCTCGACACTTCGGCGTGCACTACAACAGCCCAGCGATGGACTCGTTTCGAATCAAGGTGGTCAGACATGTGATGCGCGCCATGAGGCAACGGTCGTCCCGACCGTCATCGCGACGCCAGGACTCCCTCTGCCATTCTACTGAGACTGACTGGGCAGGAGTCTGGCTAGCAGTCACACTAGACCTATTGGAGCGCGACCCTGAGGCGGTCGGTGTGGGACTTCTCCGCACTTGGGACGAAGTTTGGCTTCATTGAGCGTGATCGACACCGGGCTTGATGCAGTTCGGCCTGTTCTAGTGTAATTGGGTGCGCTCGGAGGCGCAGTGACGCCTCTCACTGCCTCGACGGGACGCCTCTCACTGCGTCGACGGGACGCTTGCAACTAATGCCGCGATTTGGATCGACGAAACGCTTCACGATCTTCCCCGGTGGTGGGGACTATCAAGCCGAGCGCAAGCTCGCAGACACGCAGCTTCTGCCGCAACCGCTCCGGTACATTGTGGAGCCGGCCGCGCGGATCTCCCTCGATGAGCCGAGGGCCGCGGTGTTGTTGCCCGTCGGAGACGAGAACCGGTGAAGCGCGCAGCCGCAACAATCCGCAGAGACACTTCGGCCAGCTTGTTCCGCAGGAAAGCTCTGCCAGTCGATCCGACGCAGCAGCTCCCGCTCGCGAACCTCGAAGACGAACTTGTCGTGTACCTCGAACCCAAACACGGCACGCGTGCCATCGAGGAAGACGCCTTCCCGTTCGAGGCCCTGAGTGACATCGCCGAGATCGAGAGCTGGCGCAAGGAGATCAACCGCCCAACCACTCATATCCATAAGTGGTGGGCGCAGCGCCTTGGCACCGTGTTCCGGGCGCTGACTATCGGCGCGTTCGCGCCATCGGGTGCGAATGTGTTTGACCTGTTCTACAAGCCCGTGCGCATCCCCGGCGTGACGGTTTTCGATCCGTTCATGGGCAGCGGCACAACACTTGCCGAGGCCGTCAAGCTAGGCGCGAAGGCCATCGGTCGCGACATCAATCCTGTCGCCCACTTTCTCGTGAACTGCGCGCTCTCGGCCCACGACCGCACGGCGATCGTTGAAACCTTCCGCGCCATCGAGCGCGACGTGGCCGACGAAGTTCGTAGCTACTACCGCGCGACGTTGCGGGACGGAACGCAAGCGGACGTACTCTATACCTTCTGGGTCAAGACCGTCGATTGTCCGTCTTGCGCGGTGCCAGTGGACCTCTTCGGATCCCAGATCTTCGCGCGCCATGCCTACCCGAAGAAGGTGCCGCGCGCTCAGGCCGTCTGCCCGCATTGCGGTGGGATCAACATTGTTCATGTCGAAGATCGCGTCGCGAAATGTTCGGCCTGTCAGAATTCGTTTGATCCCAGTGTAGGTCCTGCGAATGGACAGGGCGCAACGTGTCCCTCGTGCGATCATCGATTCCCGATCGCCAAGACGATCCGGGCGAGCGGCAAGCCGCCCGCGCATCGGATGTACGCGAAGCTGGTCCTGCTGCCGGACGGCAGCAAGGCGTACCACTCAATAACTGACGAGGATCGCGCTCTTTTCGCCAAAGCCGAGCGTGCGCTTGTAAGTCGCAAGAATGCGTATCCCGTGGTCGCCATCGAACCCGGATACAACACCAATCAGGCGCTGGGCTACAACTACCGCTACTGGCACGAGATGTTCAATGCGCGCCAACTTCTCTGCCTTTCGATCCTGGCCGAGCGCATCCGCAACATTTCCGATCCAGTCCTGCGCGACCTCTTCACATGTCTTTTCTCCGGCGCGCTGGAGTTCAACAACATGTTCGCCTCCTACAAGGGCGAAGGAACTGGAGCAGTCCGCCACATGTTCGCGCATCACATCCTAAAGCCAGAGCGCGTGCCGCTTGAGGCCAATCTGTGGGGGACGCCTAAAAGCTCGGGATCGTTCTCCACGATGTTCGAGGGTCGGATTCGCCGCGCTCTCGACTACGCCGACGATCCTTTCGAGCTCCATCTTCCCTCGGGCAAGGGTAGCAAGACCGTAAAGATCTTCGGACTCTCCGAAAAGATTGGCGCGCCTATCGCGCAAACATACCGAGCCTTTGCGAAGGGCGAGCGTGTCTATCTTTCCTGCGGAGATTCGGGCTCGACGGATTTGCCGGACGGCTCGGTGGATGCCGTGCTAACAGATCCGCCGTTCTTCGACAATGTGCATTACTCGCAGCTCGCTGACTTCTTCCATGTCTGGCAGCGGCACATCCTTGGCGCGAACGGATACAGAGAGCCGGACACAACGCGCTCGGCCGGCGAAGTTCAGAACTCCGATGAAGTCGGCTTTACCGACCGCCTCACCGCCGTATGGCGCGAGTCGCACCGCGTCATGCAAGACGATGGCTTGCTCGTGTTCACCTATCACCATTCGCGACCGCTGGGCTGGCGCTGTGTCTTGCAGGCGTTGATGGCGGCTGGGTTCGGGATCAGCGCCGCCCATCCGATCAAAGCCGAGATGTCGGTCGCGATACCCAAGCTCCAGGCCAAGGAGCCGATTGATCTCGACATCATCCTAGTTTGCCGCAAACGCTCCCGTATGAAGACGCACCGATGGAGCGGCGATCTCCTGGGGACCGTCGCACCGCCCGCAGAGGCGCAGGCCGAACGCCTGCGAGCATCGAGCAGAAAGCTAAGCCGCAACGATGTGCGAATCATCGTGATGGCGCAGCTCCTCAGGCAGCTTTCGCGCTCGCCGACGATTGCGTCCGCTCTGAAGCTTCTTGACGCAACTAGCGGCGAGACGGAAGCACTTATTGATCGCATTCATTCGCGAGGCGGCGCAACGTCCGAGAAAGCGACTCTCCCGAGGGACCGGAACTGATCGTGTCGAATGCGTCAAAGCTGTTCAAAGAATGCGTTCGCGCCATCTCGCGCGGCGAGCTAGTCGAGCGCGAAGGGCGCAACGACAAGGAGTTTCATTTCCAGAATTGGTTCAAGCAGCGGTTGGAAGCGGCCGGGCTAAACTTCGACTCGCCGGGCAGAAACTCCTACCCCGATTTCAGGCTCGTGCGTTTCGCGGAAGGCTTCGAACTCAAAGGTCTTGCGTACCCGGGTCGCGAGGCTGACTACGACTGCAATTCTCAAGTTCCCTGCGGCGAGCATAACGGACGACAGGTCTATTACGTATTCGGACGCTATCCCGCGAACCCGGACGGCAACCGCTACCCCGTCCTCGATCTTGTCTTGTGTCACGGTAGTTTCCTTAACGCGGACAACACCTACGTTCACAAGAACAAGAGCTTCCGAGGCTTCGGCAGCTACGGCGATATTCTCGTGCGCGACCGCAAGATGTATGTCGCGCCAACCCCGTTCGCGCTGGTCGACGGCACGGCGCACCGCTGTACGCTAATCGTTCCCGAAGGTCATGAGGTCGATGGCGACCTTCTTGAGGTCGGCACGCTCACGCGCCGCGAGGTGGATCAAGTTGTGGTGGCTTATAGCTTCGACTTGCGCACCAATGAGATCGCCACCACCAACGTCGGGAATCCAAGCGCGGGCCGCGAGCACGTGTTCAAAGCCTACCGAGTCGTGGGCGATCCCACGGACGCCGTGACGTTGCGGGCCCGGAGACGTGTGTTGGACGAGTTGAGCGCAGCGGAAGCGTCCGACGACGAAGACGGGTAACCAAGAAGGTGAATCGGTCCAAAGGAAGTCAGGCTCTGGTGACAAGCCAGCAGGTGCAATATGGGTAAATGGATGAGCTCGGCGATGATTCCGCCGCAGCATAGGAACAGCATCGCGATGAAAGCGCTGGCACAGTGAAATCCCAAGGCACGTTGCGTGATGACTCTCGCCTTACCGTGGAGGCCTTCGAGGCAGCCGTTGTTGAGCCTGGTGCGAATGTACGAAATGGTGCCGTCGAAGTGCTTCCCAATAGTGTTGGCGAGGCGATTGAGCGGCATGAGGTCGAACGAACGCAACCACACAATCCACTCGCGAAGCTTGCGTCGCGGTACGTTGTGCCGTCGACCGTCCAGGATTGCGCACAGCGCTTCTTTGGCGAGATGCGCTTGATAGATCGGTCGGTTGAGTGCCTCGAGCGTCGCCAACTTCTCGCGCTGCAGTCGAGTGAGGTTCCAAGGGTTCTTGTGCAACGCCCAACGCGTGCGCTTGAGCTTCTTGGCGTCTTCACGCACGGCCTTTCTGAGCTCATCTCTGCGAACCTCATCGAGCGCCTCATGGGCGAGCCGCTGGACGAGGAAGCGATCGAAGATGAGCAGCGAGTTGGGCGATGCTTCGGAGACGGCCTTGATGAACGCGCCCGACATGTCGATGGTGACCGCCTCGAGTCTGGCGCTTCGCACGGGGCCGAGTGCCTTGAGGAAGGCATGGAGCGTCTCCGCGCTCTTTCCCCGGCCGGCACAGACAACGACGCCGCGCTCGTGGTCGACGACCGTCGTGACGTACTCGTGGTGACGCCGGTATCTGAGCTCGTCCACGCCGATGATGCGAAGGTCATCGAGTGGGTCACCGGCCATCTCTCGTTGGCGCGCCCTGTAGCGACGGACGATGCGACCCACGCCGCGCCACGCGACGCGTGTACGCCGTGACCGACTAGCGGTCGGGACGCTGCGCCATGGCAGCGACCTGAGCCTCCATCGCCAGCGTGAACCCGCTTCCACTCTCGGCCGGCCCATGGCACCTGCTCCGCCGTGACGCCACAAGACGGGCAAGCGAAGCGGCGAAGCGTGTCGCAAAGCCGGACCTCAATGCCCGCGACGTCGAGGTGACGCCAGCTCCGAGACCGCGCGTCGCAGCCCGCGTGGACACGACGCTCGCAGCTAGCGCATCGAGGTACCCTCCAAGTCGGCGCCACGTAGACCACAAGCGCACTTTGGTCGAATTTGATGTCGGTCACACGGGTGCTCGGAAGAGCAAGCAAGACTTGATATAAAGCGCACGATGGCACCGGATGTGCGCGGCGGTGGGGCAACCCCGAGGCTACACCTCCTGCCCGTTCGCGCTTCCTGCGACAGGCCGCCCGCTCAGAACGTCCAACTGCACTACACTTAGTTCACGACCTCATGATCATGGGCCCACAAACGTGCCAGCAGTGCCCAATCTTAAGCGTGAGATCTCCCTGGCCTTCTGGATTCGTCGAGAAGTCATGCGAACGGCGTGGACCGGTCTCACGTTTGCGAATGGACTCCTAGTTCCCGACGACAAGGACCCCTCTTCCTGAAGCCAGTTCGAATCGCATGGAGATACCGGAGGCAGGCGAGCGTGTGCCAGCTATGTTGCCGGCTCCGGTGCGACGAGATGTTCGGCACGTTTCTAGCAGGCTGTCGAAAAGCCCCGCGCGGCGCACGGCCGCGCACTCACCATGCAGCCCTTTGTTGCTCGTCGGTCACGTACGCCCGGTACGCTCCCTCCTCGCGCCTCGGTCTGCATAGCGATTGCACGCCCATGCACTCCACGGGGGTTCTTCGACAACCTGCTAGTCCAGGCGTAGCCTGGGCGACAAACCTTCTACAGGATCCACATGGTAGATTCAGTCGACACCAAGGACGGGGACAACTCTCGAAATGCGTGCGGCCCGCGCGAGTACTTTCGCCTAGCCCGCCCGGAGCAATTCTCGGACACTCTCTCCCGCGATGAACCTGTCGTCGATAGAGCGCAACTTGAGTACTACCTGGACACTCTTACAAACCGTCAGCAAGAAGCGGAGTTTGAGACATTCGCGCGCAAGCTAGCTGAGCGAGAGCTCTGTCCGAACTTGCGACCGATGACCGGGCCGGTAGGCGGTGGTGATTCGAAGGTCGACACGTCAACCTACGTAGTTGCGACAGAACTGGCTCGACGGGTTTGGTGGGGACTGGCCAAGGTGCAGACGGACGCGCGGTGGGTGTTCGCGTTCAGCGCCAAGAAAACGTGGACGGAGAAGGTGCGTTCCGACGCCCGAGCTGCTGCGTCGACCTCGCCGAGACCGGCACGAATCTATTTCATAACGAGTAGGTTCACACGCGACAAGACCCGCGACGACATCCAGGTCGCCTTGACCAAGGAACTTGGCATTCCAGTCGAGATCTTAGACCGGAATTGGATCGTCGATCGTGTTCAAGATCGCCATCACTACGACCTCGTCATCGACTACCTTCGACTGCCCGTTCGATCCGTGAGCAAGCCGCGTGGGCGACTCGACACTCGACGGGATGACGAGCTAACTCAGATACTGGCGCGTCTCAATAGACCCGACAAGCATCCGATGACGCCGGCAGAAATCTGCATCGAATACCTGCGAGCGGCACGTCTGTCGAGGGAACTCGAGCGCTCAGCTGCAGAAACGCGCGCCCTGCTGGCGAAGGCGCAAGAACTTGCAGACGAAGTCGGGCATCTGGGTCAGCGCGTGACAGTGGTGTATCAGTCGGCTTGGACCGCCCTGTTCTGGCACGAGGATCGTGATGAGTTGTTGCGATGTCTGGCCATCATGCGACCTATGGCAGAAGCGACCCGCGACGCGATGGATCTGGATCTGATCGCTCGCGTGCTGATGATCGCGTGGGCCGAAGAGCGCAGGGGAGGCATTCCTTCGGGCTCCGTGAATCGCGCGTGGTTGGACGCCGCGCTCAAACGGATCGAGGCAGAGCGTGCAAGACCTGGAAATGCGGCCCATGCTCGTGCAATCCGTCTTTCAATGACGGTGACTTCGGACGACGTCGGAGAACGGGAGTCTGCGTTCCGAGACTTGGTCGAGACGATCGAAGGCGCGGCAACGCTCGCAGTGTTTCCGCTGGCGGACTACATCCACTGTGTTATGGATCTGGGTGATATCGTAGCGGCGCTGGGTTCCTGCGATGATCTGTTCGATCGTGTGGCCAAATTGGTAGGTAGAGTGAATGACGCTGATTCTGGGGCGAGACTACTGCTGCGGCGGGGTGAGCAGTTGCTCCGAGCTGGGAGGCCACGGAAGGCGATCGCTTCGCTTGGCCACGCTTCGAATGCACTGGCACGAGCTTCATCCCGCGAACTCGGCCTCAAAGCGGCGTTACTCTGTGGGGAGGCGTGCAGGGAGCTACGTCTCCCCTGGGCCGCAAGGGCCCAGTACCTCTTTGGACTCCATGCTGTCGCTCAAGATCTCAAGTCGAATCCAGTCTTCCCGCACGTCGGCCGCGTCTTGCTTCGAGCACTGACGCACGTTGAACTCGGTCTTGGTCGGATTGCGGCGACACTCGCGGGCGTCGAGCTGCTCGGTGCTACTGCGGTGCCATGCGCCTCGGGAGAATCCGATCCGGCGGAACAAGAAGCTCGGGATCGTGACGCGATTCTGAGTCTGTATCTCCTCAGCGTTGAGCTCCCAGTGCTTGAGAGGGTTCTGGGGCTTAGTTCGACCCTCCGGGAACTTGGGCTCGACTGCTCAGCAGGCGCACTTGCATTCGCTACAGGCGACCTCGATGCTCTGGGACTCGGAGGCGACAGAGAAGCTCAAGCCGAGGAGTTTTTTAACAAGCTGCTCGCGCAACCCGCGGCGTCAGAGATTGCACCTCGCGCAACGCTTGGGTTGCCGGAGGAATGGGTAGAATACCACGCCGATGTGATCGGGATGACGGTCATTGTCGAGTTTCGCACGTCGGCCGCGGCTTCGGTCGCCGCGGAGGACATCCTAGCTGTCTTGCAGGCGATGCTCGCGACGGCGACCTGGGAGCACGTGCTGCCTACGGTTGACCGGCTCGTCATTCGGCTTGTACCGGACAACGTTGACCGCCAAGCTCGGTTCATTGGAGTTGGCCTCGGAGTTGGCTCGTCTCTGGAAGTGAGATTCACCGACCAACTGGATGCGGTGCCAAAAACGTTCGGCGAACCAGCCTACGTCGAGGAGCTGTTAAAGGTACTCGCATGGGTCCTAAGCTGTACGCATCCGCTTTCGGAGATGGAAGGCCCCGAACGGCTCCTGAATCAGATGGGCGAGGAATCCGGCTTCACCCGCGCGCTGCAACTTGTCCCCAGTCATCTCACGATCCGGGACCTTTTTGGCGTGGAGAAGACGTACACCGTCGAGCCGTGGCTCCAAGCTTCGGAACTGACGATCAAGCGTCAAGTCCGCTGGCTGCCAGATGAGTCCTTGGAGCGTACCAACTTGCCCACGGACGGCCCTGCGCAGGCGATACTGGCACCCATCAACGCAGCGTTGTGGAACGCGACCAAATGGGTGTCAGCCGTCTACATCGTCGATCCGGACTGCGACAACGAACCGCTATTTCTCCTGGGCTTCGCTGACCGAGGGACAGCCGAGGCGATCTTCGAGGAGTGGAAAGATCAGCGTGCGGAAGGGCATCTCGCGGTTGCCAACCTCCAAATCACCATTGCGTACGAGGCCAGGGCGGGCGTCGTTGTTGCGTACTGTGTAATCGTGGGCGTGGACATAGCCGGCGCGATGCAGAAGATGCCTGCGTCCGGACATGGCGTGCAGGCGATTGTGGTCGTAAAGTCGCACGAGTTTGATTGCATAGACACCGCTGCGTTCCGCGGACTCGAAAGTGCTTGCCGTTCAAAAGGAACGGTGACACTTGGCGCCGCGGTCACCTTGTCAGACGGACGGACGCAGGCCATTGGGGACGCAAGGCTGGAGAACGTAAAGGTTCTCATCCGCGCAGCCAGCGAGTTCCTCCAAGACGATGTCGACTCTCCTGAGAAGCGATGGGTCGAGCGCTGGGTGCAGGCGCGTGCGGCAGCGAAGCCGGCACAGCCGTCGCCTGAGGAGCGCGGTGAAGGAGTGCTGCGCCGCACTGGGAACGCGCAGCGCGCGAAGCAACAGAGAGACCAGCGCACGGCAAGAAAGCGTCAGCGTCGAAAGTGACGCTCAGCCGTCGGCAAGTAGGAGAGTTCATCCGCGAATTCTAGGGAGGCGGACCTACTGCGGTGGCCCACCACGGGAGAGCGAGACGTCGAGCACTCTTCAGTCCGTGCCGAGCCTTGAGACACGCGAAGTGGCGTAGCCAAACACATCTAGCGATCCCCATCGGCCTGCGCATCGCGTCCGACGGTGAGGGGCAGCTCAGTCCTGGGCTCCCCAACGCTGCTGCAGACGAACGCCCTCTCAAAGCGTGCTCAGGCGGGCGAAAGGGAGAGCATTGATTGCTGGGAGACGGGGAACTTCAGGCCGAGAGGGCTGCGCAGTTGAAACGATTCGCCGAATGGCTCCGGCGCCGCTATGGCAGTCGCACGAACGACAGCACGCACTCTCGCCATGGTGCCGCCGCGACGCGGTCGACGATTATGACTTCCCGCGACTCCGCCGTTTATTGCCCCATGCAAGAGGGACGGATGTCGCGTGTGCTGAAGGAGAAGGGTACACGAAGGGCATCGCCGCATCTCGAACGCCGGGCAATAAGACCCCTCGGGCCGAAGCGACCACATACAGCGAAGCCCTCAAGTTCGTAGCCCACGAGGTGTAAGAGCGCGTTGTCCTCCGCCCCCCACTCACCCCACAAACGATCGCTGCGGCAGCAGCTCGCCGTCCATCAGGGACTCGAGCGAGGGGCGGGCGCGGATCAGTTCGAGGCGGCCGTGGCCGGTCATGACTTCGGCGGGGAGGGGCCTTGAGTTGTAGGTGCTGGCCATCGCGATGCCGTAGGCGCCGGCGCTGAGGACTGCGAAGAACTCACCGGTGCGCGGCTCGTGGAGGGGGCGGGCCTGGCCGAGGAAGTCGCCGCATTCGCAGACGGGACCCACGACGTCGTAGGTGGCGGTGTTGCCGGTACTGCCCGTGCTGGAGGGCGGCGTCACGGGCACGATCGTGTGATGCGCCTGATAGAGGGCAGGGCGCATCAGGTCGTTCATGGCGGCGTCGACCACGACGAAGCTGCGGTCGGCTCCGTGCTTGGTCCCGAGGACCTCCGTGAGGAGGACGCCTGCGTTGCCGACCAGGAAGCGACCGGGCTCAATGATGAGCTCGACGTTGAGGTCGTGCGTGGCGTCGTGGATCGCTTGGCCAAAGGCCGCGACGTCGACGACGGGATCCTCGGGTGCGTAGGGGATCGAGAGGCCTCCGCCCAGATCGAGGCGAGGGACCGGAATCCCCATGCCGCGCAGCTCGCCGACGAGTCGGCGCACGTGGGTCAAGGCGTCCAGGTAGGCCGCGGCGTCGTCGATCATCGAGCCGATGTGGAAGGCGAGCCCGACGAACTCGACGTGGTCATCGCCGTGCGCCTTGGATGCGAGCCCGATCGCGTCGCCCATCGCGATCCCGAACTTGGACTCGCGCAGCCCGGTGGCGAGATAGGGGTGGGTCTTGGGATCGACCTCGGGATTGACGCGGAGCGCGACGCGGGCCTTGATCTGCAGTGCCGCGGCACGCGCTGCGATCAGGTCGAGCTCGCTGACGGACTCGACGTTGAACTGGAGCACCCCGGCTGAGAGCGCGGCATCGATCTCCACCACGCGCTTGCCAACGCCCGAGTAGACGATCTTGCTCGCGGGAATGCCGGCCTTGAGCGCGCGCATCAGCTCACCGCCGCTGACGATGTCGGCGCCGCAGTCAAGCTCTGCGACCAGCCTCAAGATCGCCATCGTGGAGTTGGCCTTGACCGCGTAGCACATCAGTACGGGCGAGCGCTCAAAGGCCGCACGCAGTCGTGCGACTTGCTGCGCGATCATGTCCGCGTTGTAGACGTAGGTCGGCGTGCCGAACTCCTCGGCGATCGAGCGCAGCTTGACCCCGCCGCTGGCGAGCTCGCCGTCGATCAGCTCCAGGCCAAAGACTCCCGGTGCGTGCGCGACGGCGTCGAAGTCGGGCTGCGTGCGGACGATGTTGGAGGAAGTCGCCACGCCAACGCTTTTTCACGATCCGTGGCGACTGTCAACGCGCCCGCGCGTTCCGGCTCGCCCGGAAGCTGCCACGAAGCGCCGCGATATCCTGCGGCTTAGCTGGCTGCGGCTTAGCTGTCTGCGACCTAACTGTGATCGACTCGGCCGCCGCGGATTTGAGCGTAAGCGGAGTGGTTATGGATCGACTCGAAGTTCTCTACCGTCACGCTCCACGACGCGATGCGGGCGTCTTGGCCGAGCGCTGCGGCGACGTCTCGGGCCAGGTCCTCCACGAACTTGGGGTTGTCGTAGGCCTGCTCGGTCACGAACTTCTCATCCGGCCGCTTGAGGATGCCGTAGAGCTGCGCCGAGGCCTGCGCCTCACCGATCTCGATCAGCTCGTCGATCCCGACCTGGCCGTCGTGCACAACGCAAAGCGTCACATGGGACCGCTGGTTGTGCGCGCCGTACTCCGAGATCTCCTTGCTACACGGACAGAGCGAGGTGACGGGGGCGACCACCTCAAGCTCTTGCCGCATCATCCCGTTGTCCAGCACGCCGCGCAGGGTCACGGCGTAGTCCATCATGCTTTGGATGCCGGACACTGGCGCGGCCTTAGTCACGAAGTAGTCAAACTCTGCGATGACCTCGGCGTGGGGCGAGCCGAGTCGTGCCGCGACACGCTCGACCAGCGCGGGGAGGTTGCGGACCGACAGCTCGAGCGGCGCTTCGTTGAGGATCTCAATGAAGCGAGACATGTGCGTCCCCTTCTTGTCGCCCGGCAACGCGACGTACATCGAGAAGCGCGCCACGCTTGGGACCGAGCGGCCGCGGGCGGTCAGCACGGTGACCGGGATCCGGACCTTTCGAACACCCACGCGATCGATCGCGATGTTGCGAAGGTCTTGGCTGCCCTGGACGTCGGGGATCGCTGGCTTGGTCATGCGCGCGCCTCGCCGCCGCGGAGCGGAATCTCCATGAACTCTTGCAGAGAATCGTTGCGCAGCAAGAGCGCCTCCGCGGCGATGAGCCCCTCCTTTTGACCGGGCCAGGGGAGTCGCTCACATGCCTGCGCCGCGCTGAGCCACTCAAACGCGTCGTGTTCGCCGTCGAGTCGTGGATCACCCTCCACAAGCGCGACAAACACGGGAATCGCGTTGATGCGATCGTGCTTCCACTCGTAGAACTGGTTGACGTAAGGGACGCACAAGAGTCGATCGGGCACGAGCCCCGTCTCCTCTTGGAGCTCGCGAATACAGGTCTGCCATGCGGTCTCGCCCGCTTCGATCTTGCCACCCACCATGCGCCAGGTGCCGGCGTAGATGCGACCCGCCGCACGACGCAGCAAGAGGAACTCAAGCCGGCGCATTCGGCTGGCATCTGCGGCGGCATCGGGACCGGCATCGGGACCGGCATCCTCCCGCACGACGCGCGCGATGTGACAGTCGATCACTCGGATGACTGGCTGCCCGTGCCCGGAAGATGCTGTCGTGGCCATGTCGGTATCAACTCAGAGTCGGTCGGCCGTCAGCGGAAGCGGTGTGGCAATGCCGCGCGAATGTGGTGGTTGGACACGTCGCCGCGTGGGCCGGTTCGCGATGCATGGGCCTCACGGCTGGACCCCGCCCCGCAAGCGCCTAGCGGCGGCGGACGGTGTCGACGATCATCTGGTAGAGGCGATTGCTGGATCCGACGCCCTGCTCGACCGCTTGCACGACCAGATCGAGCAACTCGTCTTGATCGTGTCGCAGGGCCTCGTAATAGCGCTGACGGTCGACGTGATGAATCAGCGCAGGCCACAGGCGATTTGAGATCAGCACGTGATTCATCGCCAAGCGGGCGACGCGTCCGCTGATTTCCGGCCACGGGAACACGCGGATGACTTCCTTGTGAATCTCGACCGCGAGCTCGATGGGATGCGTGCGCTGACACTCGTCGGTGCGGAACCAGTCCGTCAGCTTGCGCATCCGGTAGCTGATCTTGTCCGCCGGCGCGAGGTCGTGGAAGTACAACCGATGGATCGGGTTGTCCTTGCGGTACTGCGTCTGGTCCTTCTTGTCATGCGGGAGCAGGACGTGATGGACCTTCTTGAGCCACTCCAGCGAATAGACGATCGGCTCGGTGGGGGCTTCGAGCAGCATGCCCACGCCATCGCGCAACGAGATGATGTGGTTGTAGGCGGGGATCAGCGCCGGTGAGCTGATGATCTCATCGTCGACTGCGGCCTTGATCTCGGCGACTTGAAGGACGGCGCCTTCAAGCGCGAAGTCGTGGAAGATCCACGACATGAGGAGCTTCTCGTCAAAGGCTGCGCGCTGATTGGGCGCGAGCATGTCGAGCTTCTCCCAGAGGAGCTCGGAGCTGTCCTGGAGGAGACGGTAATTCCTCGATCTCGACATAGCGGCGCGTTCTGCCAGCCCGGTGCGCGACACGCGGAAGCTGGCGGCACCGGACCCTAGCGATGCGCGCCGACGAGATCAACCGACGGCTGCGTAACTTGTTGGAATCAATAAGCAATATCGCCTACGTGAGAATACGTACAACTTGGCAGGTCGTCGGGTCCGTGTTGGGCGATTCGCGCCCAGGCGGCCCCTGAGCAGGTTTTTTGACGTGATCTGCGCTCACTGGCATGGGCCATGCGTGACGGGCTTTCACGTCCCTGTGCTCGCAGATGCGGTCTGCGACGCGCTCGCCCCCGCTCTGCAGGGGTCAGGGAGCTGCGCCGTCGACCTCACGTGCGGGGGGGCGGGGCATGTCATCGCGCTCGCCCGCCACCTGCACGCGCTGGGCCGCGCCCTACCCCGGATGATCGCCAGCGACCGCGATCCCGCCGCGCTGGCCCACGCGAAGCAGGCGATCGCCGAGGTCTCGCTTGACGGGGCGGACCTCAAGGTCGAGCTGATTCAGGCGTCCTTTGCCGATCTCCAAGGCATCTTCGCGCAGGCGGGGATCCAGCACGCCAACACCATCCTTGCAGATATCGGCGTGAGCTCGCACCAGCTCGACGTCGCCGAGCGTGGCTTTTCGTTCATGCGCGACGGTCCGCTCGATATGCGGATGGATCCGACCTCGGGCCAGAGCGCGGCCGAGTTTCTCGCAACGACGACCGCGGAAGAACTGTGTCGAGTCCTCTGGGACTACGGCGAGGAGCCCGACGCGCGACGCATCGCCGCGGCAATCGTCGGCGCCCCACCGAGCACCACGCGAGAGCTCGCCGAACTGGTGGACGCTCACGTCAGTCCGCGCACGCGTCGTGCCCTGGCGGGGCGGGTGCATACCGCGACCCGGACGTTTCAGGCGATTCGCATCGCGGTCAATGACGAGCTTGGGCAACTTCGTGAGTTGCTCAGCCTCGCGCCGGCACTCCTCGCCGAACATGGTCGTCTGGCGATCATCACCTTCCACTCGCTCGAAGACCGCATGGTCAAGCAAACCTTTCGACGGCTCTCATCGCCACCGCCCACGCCCAAGGGTCTGCCGGTACGCGCGGATGAGATCCCGGCACCTGCGTATCGGCTGCCCGACGGCTTTTCACGCGGTGTGACTGCGAGCCAGACCGAGCTCGACGTGAATCCAAGGGCACGCAGTGCCCGCCTGCGTGTGATCGAGAGGAATCCAGCATGATCGAACCAAGCGCGACACCCCGGCGCATGAGCTCACTTCGCGCAGAACAAGGCCAGGTCCGACAGCGGCGCCAATCGGCCGCGGCACCACCCAAGCCGGCGCACGGCTTTGCTCGGGCGACTGACCAGGGAGGCCGTCGGGTCAACTCAGAGCCAGTCGCACCCGCGCGCACGGGTGGCCGCGGCCTCGTGATCCTCTTCGCGCTGGTCCTCGGCGTCCTGACGCATGCGGGCATTGCTCGCGTCGTCGATCACAACCAAGTGCTTGAGCTCGGCGGCCAGGTCGCAACGTTGACCGCGAAGCGGACGCAGCTCATGCAGCAAAAGCGCCGGCTCGAGGCGGAGCGAGCATTCCTTCGTCATCCCGATCGCATCCGAGGTCGCGCCGTCGAGGTGCTGGAGATGACCCCCACACCGCCCGAGCGAGTGCAACGCATCGAGCTGCTCGCCAATGGGCTCGTCAAGCTTCCGGCCAAGCCGTCCGCGCAAGAGCAAGCGGTGACTTCTCATTCGAACGAAGAGGCGCCATGAGTAAGGCCGCAACCGACACCATCCCCGTTCCCGAGCAGGGCCCCGCAGAGCCGCAGTCGGACGCAACAGCGGCGGCGCGCGACCTCCACTCAGGGCGCAAGGCGAGCGCTCGTTCGGCGGACGGCCGCGACTCCGCGGCCGGGGCAACGCCGCCGGGTGCTACGAGTCGAAGCGTCGTCGATACGGCGCAAGCGCAGTTCGAGCGGCTGGGGCAGAACCTCAGCGACAGCATCAACAAGATCTCTCTTCCCAAGATGGCGTCCGATCCACGCGCCGTTCGACGTCGCGTCGGCATGGTCGGAGTCGCACTGCTCGCCAGCCTTGGCATGATGAGCTGGCGAGCTTGGGACGTGACCGTGACGCACCATGCCGAGTACGCCGCGCAGGGCAATCGGCAGCAGCTTCGCAACTTCGTCTTGGATGCAGGCCGTGGCGAGGTGGTCGATCGGAACTACGTCTCACTCGCCGTCAATGACCAGGGCCATCGAATCATCCTCAACCCGCGCGTGATCCAAGCGTCAGGCAAAGAGCAGGCCGTGGTTGACGCGCTCGCCGAGCTGTTCACCGAGCAAAACGCCCGATTCGTCGAGACCTCCGATGATTCGCGCGCTGAGCAGGGCACGGGCGCGGACGCCCAAGCAGGTGAGGGCGATCGCGATGAAGACCTCGATTCGGCGCTTGCGTCCGACGACGGCGTTGACGGGGGTACGTCCGGCACGCCGGCATTTAGCGAGCAGCGCTATGAGGCTTGTGCAGGTCGAGCCACGGGCACACTCAATCGCGAGCTCCGGCTCCATGTCTGCCACGCGCTCGCATGGAACAAGGCGTATCGGAGCCTTCGGCTGCATGTCACCACCGAGCAGGCCGAGGCCCTCATGGCGCTCAAGCTTCCCGGCATCACGCTCGAGCAAGAGCCACAGCGCGTGTATCCGCGAGGTCTGCTCGGCGCTCACGTGCTTGGCAACGTCAACGGAGAGGGCAAGGGACACCTTGGCATTGAGCTCGGCATGGACGAGCAACTGCGTGGCAAAGAGACGACGAGCCCAGCCTACTACGCGGCGCACCGCGGTGTGGGCATGAAGCTGCTCGTCGACGGTCACCCCGATCCGGGCGTTTCCCGCGGCCACACCGTGGTCTTGACCATCGACTCGGCGATCCAGGCGATGGCCGAAGAGGAGATCAACGCGCTCGTCGAGCGCTGGCATCCCGTCGGCGCAAGCATCATCGTGCTCGATCCCAGGACGGGCGAGATCCTCGCGATGACAAATCGCCCGACCTTTGATCCCAACCACCCGGTTCAAGAGCTCGCACATACCTTCAACCTCGCCGTGCAGTCGGCCTATGAGCCCGGCTCGACGATGAAGGCGATCACGGTCGCTGCGGCGCTTGAGACGGGTTCGGTCCGCCGCGACCAGTCCTTCTTCTGCGAAGAGGGACGCTGGCAGTACACGCCGCAGCACGCGATCCGCGACACCAAGCGCTCGCAGTGGCTGACGGTCACCGAGATCCTGGCGACCTCCTCCAATATCTGTACGACCAAGATCTACGAGACGTTGGGCAAGGAGTCACTGTCGCGCTGGGTTCGTCGCTTTCATTTCGGCGAGCGCCCGCGCATTCAGCTGCCGGCCGCCAACCCGGGATTACTCGCGGACTGGCAGGACTGGTCGGACATCCAAGGTGCGAACATCTCCTTTGGTCAGGGCATGAGCGCGAGTCCGCTGCAGGTAGCGGCCGCGTTCGCAGCGTTGTCCAACGAGGGACGCTTTGTGGCGCCGACGATCGTCTCGCAGGTTCTCGCGGATGATGGTGAGGTCGTGTGGACCCACGAGCCCAAGCCCGAACGCGTCGTCCGGGTCGACACCGCACGCACCGTGATGGAGATGCTCCAGTCGGTCGTTCACACGCATCTGGGCACCGGCAAGAACGCGGCGATCGATGGCTATCGCGTCGCGGGCAAGACCTCGACCGCGCAGAAGGCCAATCCGCAGGGCGGCTACTACGAAGACCAGTACTACGCCTCCTTCGTCGGCGCCGTACCGGCACAAGATCCGCGCGTCGTTATCCTCGTCAGCGTCGACAACCCTGAGGGCGGCCACTACGGCAACGAGGTAGCAGCCCCAACCTTCGCGACGCTTGGTGCCCGCGTGCTCAAACATCTCGGCGTGCCGCGTGAAGACGGCACGGTCCCCACGCCACCACGGATCAAGATCGCGGCGGACGACGTCCGTCTGGTGGAAGGCGAGGTCGCCGATCTCGACGTCGAGCCGAGACTTCCCGGACAGCGACCGGTCGAGTTCCACGCTGGACTGCCTGATTTCACCGGGCTGACCCTGACCCAGGCACTCGATGCGGCGGAGAATGCGGGCGTTGAGCTGATCGCGAGCGGAACCGGGCTCGCGGTCGCACAGGACCGACCGCCTGGACCCATGGACGGCGCAACGACGGTCACCGTCGTTTTTGAACCGCCGACCTAGCAGGCTGTCGAAAAACCCCGCGCGGCGCATGGCCGCGCACTCGCCATGCAG
>CAZVEM010000082.1:0-18687 GCA_964626165.1 uncultured Nannocystaceae bacterium | reverse complement strand
ATGCGAGACCACGCAGCGATAGCCGTTGCGGTGCGAGAGTCGCATCGCTTCGAGTGTCTCCGTCAGGGTGCCACTCTGGTTGACCTTGATGAGGACCGCATTCGCGACGCCGGCCGAAATTCCTCGGGCGATACGCGCGGGATTGGTGACGAAGAGGTCGTCACCCACGAGTTGGCAGCGCTTGCCAAGTCGGGCAGTGAGAGCCGACCAGCCGTCCCAATCGTCTTCTGCCATGCCGTCCTCGATCGAGACCAAGGGGAATCGACCGGCCAGTTCGGCATAGAGGTCGACCAATCCGTCCGCGGCGAGCGAGCGACCACCCTCACCCGCAAGCACGTAGAGCTTTCGCTCCGAGTCGTAAAATTCGCTGGCAGCAACGTCGAGCGCGAGCGAGATTTGCTCACCCGGCCGATAGCCCGCGCCCTCAATCGCGCGCATCAGCAGTGTGAGCGCTTCATCGTTGCTCCCCAGGTCGGGCGCAAAGCCGCCTTCGTCGCCGACGGCTGTGACCTTGCCGGCCTTCCGCAGAAGCTCGCGAAGGTGATGGAAGACCTCGACGCCAGCGCGAAGCGCTTCCGAAAAGCTCGCAAAGCCGTGTGGCACGAGCATCGACTCTTGAAAGTCGAGGTTGTTGTCCGCGTGTGCGCCGCCATTGATGACGTTCATCAGCGGCACCGGAAGGACACGCGCCATCGCGCCTCCGAGATATCGATGCAGCGGGAGCCCGCAGTCTTCGGCCGCCGCTCGGGCACAGGCCAGCGACACGCCGAGGAGCGCGTTGGCCCCAAGGCGAGACTTGTCGGCACTGCCATCCGTGCTGCACAGCACGCCATCGATCGTGACCTGCTCGGCGACTTCCTGTCCGATGAGCGCGGGCGCGAGCTCGTTGCGGACGTTGTCGACCGCCTTGAGTGTCCCCTTTCCACGGTAACGAGCAGGGTCACCATCGCGAAGCTCGTGAGCCTCATGACCTCCCGTGCTCGCTCCACTGGGAACGGCTGCACGTCCAACATTGCCGAGCTCAGTCACGACCTCGACTTCAAGCGTGGGGTTTCCGCGGGAATCGAGAATCTCGCGGGCTTCGATCTCAACGATGCTGGACATGGCGAAGGGGCCCTTGGCGCGGCGGAGCGTAGCAGTCCAGACGTTGACGTGCGCCTTGAGCTGTGTCTAGCGTCCGCGCCATGCGAGAGATCGCCATCGGCGTATTGGGCCTGGGCCAAGTGGGCTCGGGCGTTCTCAAGATCCTCAGCGAGAACCGCGAAGCGCTTGAGAATCGCCTGGCCGCTCGGCTTGAGGTGAAGCGGATCGTGGTGCGCGACCTTGAGCGTCCTCGCCCCGTCGCCGTGGACCCCGCGCGACTCACGACGCGCGTCGAGGACGTCCTCGAAGATCCCGACATCCGCGTGGTGGTCGAGCTCATCGGCGGCCTTGAGCCGGCGCGAAGCTGGGTGCTCGCCGCACTGCGGGCGGGTAAGCACGTCGTCACCGCGAACAAGGCGATGCTCGCCATGCACGGCGAGGAGATCTTTGCACTCGCGGCGGAGCGACGGCTCGACGTCTTCTTCGAAGGTTCGGTCGCGGGCGGCATTCCGGTGCTTCGATCGATCCGTGAGGGGCTCGCCAGCGATCGCGTGCGTTCGGTGACGGGCATCGTCAACGGCACCTCGAACTTCATCCTCGATCGCATGACACGCGAGGGGATGGACTACCTTGAGGCGCTCGCGCTCGCGCAGGAGCTCGGATACGCCGAGGCCGATCCGACCCTCGATGTCGGCGGCTTTGATGCCGCGCATAAGCTTGCGCTGCTGTCCTTGCTCTCCTTTGGCATGCGGGTCGATCCGGTGCGCATTCCGACGGAGGGGATCAGTCGCGTGCGCGCCTTCGACGTGCAGCAGGCCAAGGCGCATGGCTTTGTCATCCGCAGCCTCGCGATCGCGACGCGTCTCGATCACGACCGACTGCGCCTGCGCGTGCATCCGATCTTCGTGCCGCGCGAGCACATCCTCGCGGGCGTGCACGATGCCTACAACGCCGTGATGGTCGACTCGGACGCGCTTGGCCGCACCCTCTACTACGGGCCCGGCGCAGGCATGATGCCGACGGGTGCGGCGGTGGTCGCAGACATCATCGAAGTCGGGCGCGACATTCTGGGCTTCTCTCAGGGTGGGCCACCGCCCGAGGCCTTCCGCACGACTCGCACGGTCGTGCCAGAGCCGCTCGATGACATCGAGAGCAACAACTACGTGTGCTTCCACGTCAACAACGTGCCGGGCGTGCTTGGCCGGGTCGCGAGCACGCTCGGGCGACACGGCGTCGGCATTGAACGCATGCATCAAGACACGCCGCGCGTCGGCGATCCGATGAACATGGTGATCTTTACCGAGAAGGTCCGCGAGGCGCAGATGGTCAGCGCGATTCAAGAGGTGGACGGAAGCGGCGAGGTCTTGGCGCCCTCGGTACGATTGCGGGTGTTCGGGGGCGAGCTGTGACGCGGGGACGGAACTCGCGCGCCGCACCCGCGCCGGACGAGCACCTGCTCGATCCGGTCGCAAAAGTACGTGTGATCTATGGTGACACCGACAAGATGGGCGTCGTCTACCACGGCACCTACCTGCGCTACCTCGAGTTCGCCCGCGTCGAGCTGATCCGCTCGCTTGGCAAGCCCTACTCGCGCATGGAGGCCGAAGGCTTTGGCCTCCCGGTCATCGACCTCTCTGTCACCTATCTCAGCCCTGCGCGCTACGACGATCTCGTCTCCCTTCGGGTGGGTCTGCAGGATGTGGGCTTTGCCCGCGTCAGCTTCATCTACACGCTGACGGTCGAGCCTGGAGATCGCCACGACCTCGACGAACGCGTGACCGTGCTGCACGCGGTCACGCGGCACGGCTGCGTGAAGATGAGCGATGGCCGCGCCACCCGCCTCCCGGAAGATATTCACCGGCTCTTCGTCGAGCGTGACGCGCTCCAGGCCACCCGCGCACCCTCTTCGAGTGGCGATGCGTCGACGTGAGTGTGCTCGCCTTTCGCCTCCACTCGTGCGGGTCTATTGTCCAGCCCGAGCGGGTCCATGGAGAGAACCTACGTCCTAGAGTACGCGCGCGTCACCGAGGCCGCCGCCATGGCCTGCTACCCCTGGATTGGGCGCGGCCTGAAGAATGAAGCCGACGCCGCCGCTGTCGAGGCGATGCGACGCGCGTTTGATCGCGTTCCGGCGCGGGGGCGAATCGTCATCGGCGAAGGCGAGATGGATGAAGCACCCATGCTCTTTATCGGCGAGAGCGTGGGTCCCAAGGACTCGGGACTGGACCTGGTCGAGTTCGATATCGCGGTCGATCCGCTTGAGGGCACGACGCTCTGCGCCAAGGATCTCCCTGGCGCGATCGCGACGCTCGCGGTCGCTCCGCGGCACAGCATGTTGGCCGCGCCCGACATGTACATGGAGAAGATCGCCACGGGACCGGAAGGCAAGGGCGTGGTCGACCTTGACCAGTCTCCCGGGGAGAACGCGCGCGCGCTGGCAGCTGCGCTCAGGAAGCGACCCGAAGACCTCATCGTGGTCGTGCTTGAGCGGCCGCGACACGATGGCATCGTCAAAAGCCTCCGTGAGGCCGGCGTGCGTGTCCGCCTGATCACCGATGGCGACGTTGCGCCCGCCGTGGCGGCCGCGATGCCGGGCACGCGGATTGACATGATGCTCGGCACCGGCGGTGCACCCGAAGGCGTGCTCGCTGCGGCGGCACTCAAGGCGTTGGATGGGGAGTTCCAAGGGCGACTTGTGATCGAGAGCGACGAGCAGCGCGTCCGGGCTCAGGAGATGGGCACCCGCGATCCGAGCGCGAAGCTAGGTCTCCACGACATCATTCGTGGCGACTGCATCTTCGCGGCGACAGGTGTGACCACAGGACCCTTCCTGCGCGGCGTTCGCCTTGAGGATGGGCGAGTGCATCTGCAGAGCGTGGTTTTGCGCAGCGATACCGGCACGATCCGCTACATCGAGACCTCGACGCGGGCGAATATCGAGTGATCGGACCCGCCGGCCGGGACGATCGGGGCGTGCCTGCTAGATTGGGCGCATGGCGGGGCACGGCGAGCGCTCGGGTGGCGTGGTCGCGCTGCTGGGACCCACCAATACCGGCAAGACCTACCGCGCAATCGAGCGACTCATTGAGCATCGCAGTGGCATGATCGGTCTACCCTTGCGGCTGCTCGCACGCGAGGTCTATGACAAAGTGGTCGCGCGCGTGGGAGCGTCACAGGTCGCACTGATCACCGGCGAAGAGAAGCTCATCCCGGCGCGCCCACGCTACTGGGTCGGCACGGTGGAGGCATTGCCCCTCAACGTCGATGTCGACTTTGTCGCCATCGACGAGATCCAGCTCGCCGCGGATCCGCATCGAGGCCACGTCTTTACCGATCACCTCCTGCGACTGCGAGGTCGGCTCGAGACCTGGTTTCTCGGCGCCGCGACGATAGAGCCCTTGCTCGGCCGCCTGCTGCCGCATGTGCAGTTCGAGCGGGCGAAGCGGCTCAGCCGCCTCCGCGCGCGCCCGGCGATGAGCCTGGGTGCACTTCCGCCTCGGAGTGCCGTCGTCGCCTTCTCGCTACCCCGGGTCTACGAGCTCGCGGAGGCGGTTCGCCGCCGCCATGGCGGCTGCGCGGTGGTGCTCGGCGCACTGTCTCCACGCACGCGAAATGCCCAAGTCGCGATGTACCAGGCTGGCGAGGTCGACTACCTCGTCGCCACCGATGCGATAGGGATGGGTCTCAACATGGACATCGACCATGTCGCGTTCGCGTCGACGCGCAAGTTCGATGGCATCCATCCGCGCCCGCTGCTGGCCGCGGAGATGGCTCAGATCGCGGGGCGGGCCGGTCGGGCGGAGCGCGACGGAACCTTTGGGCTATTGGTTCCCCCGGGCGCCACCTCGCGCGCCGCGCCCACCGAGCTCGATCCCGAGCTCGTCCATGCGATCGAGGAGCATCGCTTCTCGCCCCTTGAGTCGATCCGCTGGCGCAATCACGACCTCGACATGCGATCGGTTGACCGGCTGGTGGAGTCGCTCAAGCGCCGGCCACCTCGCAAGGGTCTTGAGCCCGTGTTGTTCGCGGAGGACCACGCCACCTTGCTTCGACTCATGGTCCGGCCCGAGGTGCAACATCGCGCGCAAGGCAGCTGGCAGGTCGCGCTCCTCTGGGACGTTTGCCGCGTCCCTGACTACCGAAAGCTACTCGACGACAGCCACATTCGTCTCCTCAGCGAGATCTACCTGCAGCTCTCATCGCATGCCGGGATGCTGGATCCAGACTGGATGGCGGAGCGCATCGATCCACTCGATGACGAGCAGGACAACCTCAACGCCGACATCGACCTCCTGATGACCCGACTCGCGTGGATCCGCACCTGGACCTTCGTGTCAGGTCGAAGAGAGTGGGTCGATCACGCCGAGTACTGGCAAGAGCGCACGCGCAGCATTGAGGACAAACTCTCCGACGCGCTCCACGACCGGCTCACCGCACGCTTTGTCGAGCGGACGGGCCGACGCGTGCCACAGGCGGCGACTCGACCAAGAACGGACGCGTTCGCGGCGCTTGCCGGCCTTGCCGACAGCCTCGAGCAGCAGGCCGCCGCGGCTCTGCCCGTCACACGGACCCTCCTCGAACGAGTTGAGCTTGCGGACGCGCGCACCCTCAAGATCCGCGAGGACGGACGTCTGAGTTTTGAAGGGATCGATGTCGGTCGAATGGTTGCGGGCGGCGATCTTCGTCGACCTGGACTCGTCCTCCTCGACCAGCCCGGCGAAGTCGAACAGCTTCGCCAACGCGTGCGGCTCAAGCTCCTCCGCGACCTCCACCGTGACGTCGACGCCATGCTCGCGCCGCTGAGCCAAAAGGCGTTCGACGGTGTCAGTGCCGCGGCTCGAGGCCTGGTGTACGAGCTTGAGCGCGGACTCGGCCTGGTACTTGTCGATGACGTTCAATCGAGGCTCACGGCACTGCGACGTCGAGACAATCAGGTCTTGCGCGACGGCGGTGTGGTGTTTTCGCGTCGCACGATTCGTCTTCGCCTGCTGGACGATCGCCGCACGAGCTCACTGCGCGGCGCTTGCCTGGCCGTATGGCACGATCGCTCGCGATAGCGCCATTTCCAACCGCCAGCGATGGGTGAGCGACGGTCAACAAAGGGCCGCAGGGTGAGTGCACGGCCAAGCGCTGCGCAGGGTTCTTCGACACCCCGCTAGGGGAGCTCACCCTCTGCGAGCCTGACTGCGCTGGCCAAAGTCGAGTGCTCGGGCGCGCGATCGTTGCGCGCGTCGACGCGCTGGTAGTCGACGTACCATGCGATGGTGGTCTGCGCCGCGCTCGTCGCCCGCGGCGAGCGCTGGTCTGCGGTCACGAGATCGGCCTCCAAGGGGCGGAGGTCGAGCTTGATCGTTGTCGGACCGCGGAGTCGGTCATCGGGGACCGGCATGTGCCAGGCGGGATTGAGGGAGCCGTCGGCATGTCGCCAGTCGGCAAACTCGCGATCGAGATAGCGACGGGCGCTGGCGAGCTCGCGATCGCCGATGTGCAGGATCGCGCCGATCTCCAATCGACGAAACAGATCTCCGGTGGGAAACGCATGCCCGACGCCTCGTGGCGTCAGGTTCAGTACGAGCGAGTCACCGTCCCGTCGCGCCTCGATCACCACCGCCGCACGGATCGCAATGGGGCTGCGCGAGGAGTCCAGCGAGTGATCGTGCACTTGCGGAGCGCCTGAGGGGGCCGGAGGTAGATGGCAGTCTGCACAGCTCACTTGCGAATACTCCGACGCGAGATGCTCGCGCATCGTCGTCTGCATCATCGTCCCGACCGGGCGACGGCTATCGCTGGGAAAATCGAACTCGTGACATGGAGCGCAGCTGCGCGTGCCAAAGGCTGTGTCGCGCTGAAGCGGATGTGGGGCTGCGCAGTCTCCAGCCTCACATGTCCCGCTGCCACTGCCGGTGAGGACGATGGCCGGCCGCTCTGGATCGACGTGGCAGTCGATGCATCCCACGCCAAGCTCCTGCGCGCTCGCGATGCCGAGCCGCAGATCGGGGGGGCGCGCCAACGCGGGGGCGTGGCAGTCACGACAGAAGGTCTTGGGCTCGCGCGCGTAGGAGCGCGTGAAATCGGGATTGGTAAATGACGTGTGATGTCGAGAACGGCGCCACGCGCTCGTCGCTGCCGGGTGACAGTCCTCGCACGCAGCGTCGCTCAAGTTCGCCAACGGTGCCGTGTCTGTGCCGCCCTCTCCCGAGCGAGTCTCGTTGGAGGTGTCCGTATCGGTCGCCGGTGGCCGCGCGCCGCAGGCCAGGACGAGTGCCAGCGTCGTGAGCGCACACAGGCGCCGGCCGTGACGGCGAAGTTTCGTTCGGCACGGCTCGATGCGTGCGGGTGGGGGCTGGGAACCTGCGCTCGTCATCGCGCCGCCACACCCATGAACTCCGCGCCCGCACCTCACTCGGTCGGCTCGGTGCCCGGATCCGCGGCCGCTTCAGGCGGCTTTTGTGCGGCGGCCGGCGTGGCGAAGAGCTTGGCGGTGCCGTCGACGCGCGCGGCCAGGAAGAACTCGCTGTGGTCATCGGCCATTGCGCCGCTGAGTTCGGTTGCGCCAGCGGGCAGCGCAATCTTGCGCCAGATGCCCTCGGGATCGCGATGCATCAGCGAATCGCCCGAAAGGATCCAAAGACCGCCGTCCTTTGTCGGCCACATCGCCTTGGGCGCGACTGCGAGTGATTCGAGCCTCCAGCCGCCTGTCTCGTAGTGAAGAAGATGGGGCTTTTCGACCTCATCGACCATGACCGTGCCGGCCAAGGTCACGCTGTGCCGTTGGCGTGGAACCTGCTGCGTGAACTTCCAGGACGTACCGAGAGGAAGCTTCACGGCGTTCTCCGCAACACAGGCGTCGTCTTCACACTCGGTCTGGACGAAGAGGTCGGTGTCTTGGCACACGGTGTAGAGCTTGCCCGAGCGGGTCTCGACAAAATCACGCAGCGAGCCACGGCACTTGCCACCGACCGGGTCCTCATCGCCACCCGCGACTCGGGTGAAGATTCCGTTGTCGGCGACAATCAGGCCACCCTTGTTGCCGACACGGAAGTCCTGACCCGCATCGTCGAAGCGCTGCTCGAAGCCATACTCCTGTGGCACCCAGCGCTTGCCGCTGCGGAGTCGCATCAGCATGATTTGACGCTTGATCTCGCCGCTGCGATCGCCTCGCTCGGGCTTGAGTTCGATCACCCGTACAAACCACGCGTTGTCGGGCCAGTAGCCAATGACGTCCGCTTCGGCCGCCTCGATCGCGGCCGAGGCCAGGGTGCCGCCGTCCGTCATCGTGTAATAGCCGCTTGATGAGGTCCCGAGGAGTCCTCGCGTGACCGGGATGAGGTCGACCGCTTCCGGGAAGCTCTGCACGTCGCGCCACACCACATTCGCGTCAACGGCAGAGACCTCCGTCACCGGCACGATGCCAGGCTCAACGGGGACTGGCGCTGGTGTCGGCACCGGATCGCCGGCCGGCTCGGTCGGAGTTTTGGCATCGTTGGTGGCGACGGCGCCGCCGGTTGTGCCCGAAGCCTCAGCGGGTTTGGCCTTGTCGCCCTCGTTCACGCCCGACTTCGACTCCGAGGGCTTCGACGCCTCGGAACCTCCCGCGGGTGCCGAGGGCGTGCATCCGGTCACGAAGAGCGCAAGCAGGAAAGGGACCGCGAGACGTCGCACGGGCACGAGTCTACCCACCCCGCCACGCGTTCGCAGGCCGCGGCCCTTTGGTGGGGCAGAGCCCCGCCAAACCCCGCTCAGAGCAAGAACTCAGTCGTTGCGCACGACGTCGCGAACCTCGGCCATGAGGGCTCGGAAGGCCTCGCGCTCGTCCTCACCGCTGTCGAAGCGCCGCCGCAGACGGGCGGCGAGCATCAAGTGCGTGAGCTTCTCGCCCTCGTCGTCGCCTCGCACTTCGATGTCGAGCGGGTTGCCCTCCGCCAACTGATCCGCCGCCTCCTCGAGGGCTGCGGCGTCATGGTTCTGCGCCAACTCGCGGATCACCGAGGCCTTCACGGCGCCACCTCGTTCGGCGCTCCCGGAGCATCTGATGTGGCGGTCTCACCGATCCCCAGATGGGTCGCGATCAGCGTGCGCACGGCATCCTCCTGACTCGTCGACAGACCGGCGATGAACTCGCCGTTCCTGTAGACGCCAAAGTACGGCAAGTTCTCGATCGTCACGGACTTTCGTGCCAGCGGAGCGTGCTCGCCGTCGAGCTTGAAGAAGCGAACCTGCGGAATGCTCTCCGCCATCCGCCGGAACTTCGGGGCGAAGAGGCGGCACGGGCCGCACCAGCCTGCGTAAAAGTCCACAATTGCGAACTCGGTCTGAGCGAGCGTCGCTTCAAAGTTGCTGTCGTCGAGCGTTTCTACCGACATCTTGCCTCCGGATGTGGATGGTGGCGGGAGCATAGGCTGCCCCCGCGCTTCGTAAAGGTGCGCCATCAAATTGGCCGGCGGCGTCGTCTCGGCGGGAGGTTGTGCGCCGCGGTGCGGCGATCCCAGGCCGGAGTTCCCGCCCAAGCCCCCACTGCGCTACGTGGCCGCCGGGCCGCTCGCGGCGGTCTCTTTCGCGATGCGCTCGCTATCTCTTGCGTAGCGGGCGTCTTCCGGTCCGGTCTTGCGCAGCAAGAGCCACACACCCACAACTGCGAATGCGAGCGAGAAGTACTGCGCGGGCGTCAGACCGAAGTAGCGCAGGTCGGGGCTTCCTACGCCCGCGGTGACCTTGTCCTCGCGCATGAAGTCCAGCGCAAAGCGTGTGGGACCGTACACGAGCGAGACAAGTCCGGTCAGTCGACCCGGCGCGGCATTCTTCCAGTCCCAGAGGAAGTAGACAAAGCCAGCCAGCACCAGGAGCACGAGCAGCTCGTTGAGGCCCAGGTCGTAGCGATAGATCTCTTGTCCGGCGGGGCAGCAGGTCGGACTCGCCGCGCCGCCTTCGGGGCAGTAACACCCCCAAGGTCCGACCGCCATGAAGGCGCCGGGATCGACGATCTTGCCAGGATGATCGTGCACGAGCGCGCAGCCGATCCGGCCAAACACCATACCGATCAGCAGCCCGAAGATGTTCATGTCGGCGTACACCATCACCGACTGCTTGTTGCGTCGGGCGAACCAGTGCATGCCAATGAATGCGCCGAAGAAGCCGCCGACGCTGGAGAGCCCGTTCCAGATCATGGCGAGGACCCATGGGTTCTCGTAGACACGCTCTGGGAAGTAAAAGAGCACCGAAATCCAGTGCGAGATGATGAAGCCGAAGACCAAGATCCAGAAGATCTGGTCCCGGGCGTACCACTCGTCGAGGTCCTTGGCCTTCGCATAGCGGAGGCAGAACTGCATGCCCAAAAGCACGCCAGCGGCGACGCTCACTCCAAAGACGCCGAGCTGCAGCGGCTCGGCGAGGAAGGGGAGTGGCAGGTCGGCCTGCGGCGCGACGATGTATGGGATCTGTCCGAGGCCCATGGGCGGGCTCACGCTACCCCGTGCGCTCCCGAGGCGCAAAAGTGCGATCCGAGCCAACCTAGCCCATCATTTGAAGCAATTGCACCGCCTCGCGGTTATCGCGGCGGCGCGGATGCACCGCCTCGCCCGCACGCAGCGTGCTCCGGGGCGGCGCGACTGCATTTCTGCGGAGGGCAACCTGCGGAGGAAAACCGGATGACGCCGACACTGTTGCGCGAGCACCAGGTCGGACCGCGAGCGACCCGTGACCGCGAGCGACGCGTGAGCGGACAACATCGCTTGGATCCGCGAGCAGTCGCGGTGCCGATTGGGATCTTGTCGGCGCCGAAGATGTGTTTCGCCCCCGATGGCGCCGGCGGCCGCCCGCGGCCGTTGCAGAGCGAATGCTGCGCCCGCCCCAAGATCGGTTCGGCGGCGATTCTCCTCAGGGACCAGAAACTCCCGTGTGGGTCTGTGGCACGCCGATTCGCCGTCGGGCCCACGCTGCGCGAGTCCGTGGCCAAAGATCTTTGGTTGACAAGAGCAATGCAGTTTGACTTACTCTTTTTTCTTCGCTCAAAAGGGAGTTCCCCCGCCATGAAGCGCACGCTCAGCATCGCAGTCCTTATCGCCGCCCTCGGAGTCCCACGCCTCGCACGCGCGGACGAGTTCCAGCCGGGAAGCCTGATCATCCCGATGGATACGACCTACCAAGACCAGGGGATGCTTCGCGCATACGGGCTGGTCTACGCCCTTCTACGTGAGGGGATCACCGTTCGATGGGTGATCAAGCCCGGCAAGGGGCTCGGGGATCCAGACTTCTCCGCGAGCGGAACGGACTTCGCGAGCGGTGTGCCCGTCACGGCGCACGCCTATCGTGGCGGCCCCTGGGTGATCGACGCTGCGGATGCGGCGGCTGCGACCCCCGTGATCGAGGCGTGGCTTGCCGCGAATCCAGCGGTTGCCGTGCATGTCGCGACCGAGACGTTTCAAGGGGATGTTGCACGGACGCTGATCGTCGCGCCCAACATCGCGATGGTTGCTGATGGGAACCAAAAGATTGCGCGCAAGTACATGCAGGCGGCAGGGATCCCTGATTCGCTCGGCAACGTCGCTTGGCCAGATACCAGCCCGGACATGCTGACGATCCCCGAGCTCGCCGGTCCCACCACGACCAACCACAGCGATGGATCTCTTTTCGATGCGGACGGCGACCCCGTCTACTGCCAGCTGATGTCGATGCACTGGGGAGTCGGCGACGCCGAAGACAACCCGGAGGTGGTCGCGGAGGTTCGCTCATTCCTCAATCATCCCACTCACCTCTTCGCGGAGTGTCAGGCAGTCAACGCGTTCGAGAACACCGCACCGTGGGGTTTCTTTCTGACGACAACGGGCTTTTTGATCGGCGATAAGCCCGATGCCGTCGACTACTACCAGCAAGACTCGCCCTACGCCCAGATGGACGGGACTTTCCTTCCCGTCGGAGGCAGCGAATCCGCGTATTCGCTCCCGCCCGGGGGCGCGTACAAAGCAGGCGGGATCACCATGATCACGGAGGCCGGCACGCCCGAGGGCGTCAATGACGTCTGGATGACGGGTTATCTCGACGGTACCTGTCCGCCGACGGAAGTTGCCTGCGGTAAGACGGGGAAGATCAGCTACCTGGGCGGCCACGAGTACTCGGTGAATCTTCCGATCTCGGGCAATCCAGCGACGCAGGGCGCCAGACTCTTCCTCAACTCAATGTTCGAAGCGCCTTGTGCGACGACCGAGGGGCTGCCGCTGGTGTCGCTCGATGGCGCGGCTGCGACCTGTGTCGAAGTCACGCAGACCGATGTGACCTTCTCGTATGAGAACTCGGGCTTTGGCACGGCGCTCAGCGGCACGCTGCACGCGGCACTGCCGGCGGGCGTCAACCTGGTGTCGGCGACGGATGGTGGCACCCTGATCAATGGCGAGGTCGTGTGGTCCACCGGGAACCTCGGACCCGACGAAGCGGGCACGGTCAGCATGACGGTGTCGCTGGAGGCCGGCGCGGGTGACTACGTGTTTGATGCGACGCTGGAATATCTCGTCGGTCTCAACGAGTTCGATGCACCCGCATCGTCCACCGTGATCGAGCTTGTGGAGGTGCCGAATGAATGCCCCCAGGGGGATGGAGATGGCGACGGAGATGGTGACGGGGACGGTGACGGGGATGGCGACGGAGACGGCGACGGGGACGGCGACGGGGACGGGGACGGCGATGGCGATGGCGATGGCGATGGCGATGGCGATGCGGGCGACGGAAGCGGCGACGGCAGCGGAAGCGCTGACGGCGACGCAGGTGAGAGCGCGTCGGGGGGCTCGGGAGCCGACCAGAGCGATGGCTGCTCGTGCAGCTCGGATGCCGAGCCCAGCGCAATCGGTGGGACTTGGCTCGCACTTCTCGCGCTACTGGGCGGTGCGTTCGGGTCTCGGCGGCGCCGCGAGTCTTCGTCTGTTGAGCTCGGGGGCGCCCCCAAGCGCCGCGAGCCCTAGTCTGTTGAGTTCGGGCGGCGCCCCCATGCGCCGCCGCCGGGCGTCTCAACGAGTACACGGTCGCCCGGCTGAAGCTCGATCGTGAATTTTCCCGGCAGGGGCTCCCAATTCTCGGCGCCGTGACGCTTGACGAACGCTGCACCCGTGCAGCCATCGCCTCCACCCTCAAGGCCAAAGGGAGCGCGTTCACGTCGCTCGCTCAGGAGAGAGAAGACAAGCGCGCGCTGAACCTCGTACTCGCGCTCCAAGCCATCTCCGCCGTCGTGTCGCCCTCTGCCGCCGCTTCCCTTTCGGCGCGCAAAGCGAACGAGCCGCACTGGGAAGCGCGACTCGATGACCTCCAGATCGGTGATCCGCGTGTTGGTCATGTGGACATGGACCGCGTGAGCTCCCGGCCCATTTGCTGTCGCACCGCTACCGCCGCCCAAGGTCTCGTAGTGCCCGTACTCGTGGTCACCGAAGGTGACGTTGTTCATCGTGCCTTGCGATGCCGCGGCGATACCTAGCGCTCCCAAGAGGACATCGACGATCCGCTGAGCCGTCTCGACATTGCCGCCCGCCACTGCCCGCCCCGGGGATGGCGAGAGCACGCTTGGCGACGGAACAATGAGGTCCACCGCATCGAGACATCCCGCATTGAGTGGGATGGGCCTTCCGACCATACAGCGCAGCACGTAGAGAAGCGCCGCGCTCAGTACCGCCTCAGGAGCATTGAGATTCCCGCCGTGTTCTGCCCCGCTACGGCCAAAGTCGACGCGAAGGCGGCCCTCGGCGTAGGTGAGCTCCACGACGATCGCGGTGCCGTCATCGAGCGCGTCAGAGAACGTGGATGTCGAGACGGACGATGTGCCGTCCGATGGTCCTTCGGACCGACGCGCGGCCCATGTTGCCAGGACCTTCGCGACTGCATCGCGGGCGTCTCGTTGTACGTGCCCTGCGTAGGCGTCGACGACCTCGTAACCCCACTCCGTCGCTGTCGCTCGCAGGAGGTTCGCACCGCTTTGGTTGGCTGCAAGTTGTGCTTGTAGGTCGGCTAGATTCATCGCGGGATGTCGCGCTGGGTATCGTCCTGCGGCGAGCTGAGTCTCGATCTGCTCGCGCAGCAACCGGCCGTGCTCGACCAGATACTGCGCACGGAACAGCACTCCCTCCTCCTCAAGCGAGGTGGAGAAGGGGGGCATCGAACCCGGCGTGCTGCCACCCACGTCGGCATGGTGACCGCGACTGGCGACCCAGTAGCGCAGTCGATCGTCATCATCGAATACAGGCGTCACGACCGTAATGTCCGGCAGGTGGGAGCCGCCTTCGCTTGGATCGTTGGTAAGAAAGGCGTCACCCGGTGCGCAATTGGGAAATTTGGCAAGGACCGCGCGAACGCTGGCGCTCATCGCCCCGAGGTGAACGGGGATGTGCGGTGCGTTGGCGACTAAACCTCCGCCACGATCGAACACGGCACACGAGAAGTCGCGTCGCTCGCGGATGTTGGCCGACATCGCCGTGCGCTGGAGCTCCGCCCCCATCTGCTCGGCGATCGCCATGAAGCGATGCGCCAGCACCGTGAGGAGGACGGGGTCGACAAGGGCCGGGTCGATCGAGCGCTGCGCTCTTGTCTGGGTCGGCTCGCAGAGGAGTCCGCGATCGTTCGCCACCACCGCCTCCCAGGCGGGGTCGATGATGATCGTCGTCGTGCCGTCGCGGATCAGTGCGGGACCCCGCACTCGTTGGCCGACCGAAAGCTCGTCGCGGCGCAAGGTCGACACACCCTCAAGCCAACGGCCATCGCAGTAGAGCCGGTGGGTGGCAGTTGCGTCGAACGACGCTGGCGGAGCAACGCGCGAGGCCTGCACATCACCTGCGATCCGGCGCAGGGGTCGATGATCTTCTTCCCGACCTTGGCGTGGCGTTGGATTCTCATCGACGCCGTCGGCGACCGCAAAGACCAGGCGGAGTCGTGCGATGCTGATCTCGATCGGATGCGAATCTCGGCGCCAACCGAGAGTTTTTCGGTGGCCATCCTCAAACTGTTCGCGAAGCTGACGTGCCACGGCGTCGCGGCGCGGCGCGGCAGCTTCAAGGTGGGCCAGCGCCATCGAGACTTGCGGCCGAAGATCGTGAAAGAGTTCCGCGGGTGCGACCGTCGAACGTTGGAGCCGTACACGGCCGATCTCGACCTCGATCTCATGAAGCGTGCCCGCATAGCGCATGCTGACCGCGAAGGTGGCCGATGCTCGGTCCGCGGCCCGTGTCGAGCTGAGCCCCTTGGTCGCAAGATCTGTGAATCGATCCAGGAGTCCGTCGAGCGCACGATCATCGAGCCCAAGATCGTCCAACGCGGCCACCCACTGCGCCTCACCACTCCACCCGGGCATCGCTTGCGAAATTCCCCACGCCGAAAGCACGCCACCCATGGGGGGGAGCAGGACCTTCCGGATGCCAAGCTCATCCGCGACCGCGCACGCATGTTGCCCAGCCGCCCCGCCGTAGGCGATCAACGCGTGCTCGCGAACGTCGTGTCCTTGAGCGATCGTGATGCGGCGAATCGCGTCGGCCATGGTCTGATTCGCGACGCGGAACATGCCCTCTGCGAGCGCCTCGCGGGTGCCGAGGGTGCCTTGCTCGCCAAGCTGGTCGACGAGCACTTGCATCGCTCGCTCCGCGCGGGCGCGGTCAAGCGGGAACGCGAAGTTGTCGGCCTCAATGCGTCCCAACAGGAGATTGACATCGGTGAGCGCCACCTCGGTCGCGGACGGATGGCCGTAACACAGCGGCCCCGGAATCGCGCCCGCGCTCCGCGGCCCGACCTCAAGGCGGGTGCCGGCGAGCGCACAGAGCGAGCCTCCGCCCGCTGCGACCGTGTGTATCTCGACGCTTGGAGCAAGCACGCGCTGGCCGGCAACCACCCGCTCGAACACGAGGGAGGTGTCGCCCGCAAAGCGAAGGACGTCCGTCGAGGTGCCGCCCATATCAAAGCCGATGGCCTGACGAAGCTGATGCGAGCGAGCGAGTGCAGCTACGGCAACCGCACCGCCGGCGGGGCCGGAGAGGATCGAGTCCTTGGCGCGAAGCCACGAGAGCTCCGCGAGCGCGCCCGACGAACGCATGACGGTGATGTGGACCTCCGGCATCGCGGCGCGCAAGCGTGCGAGGTCTGCATTCAGCAGCGGCTGCAAGCACGCGTCCAGCACCGCGGTCTGTGTGCGTGCCAGCAGGCCTTCGCGCGAAGACACTTCGTTGGAGGCGACAACTTCGTCAAAGCCGACCCGCGCTGCCAGTTCGGCGATCCGTTGCTCATGCTGGGGATGGCGGTGGGCGAAGGGCAGTGCAATGGCGAGGGCGCGATAGCCATCTGCCCGAATCGACCGAAGCAACGACTCGATCTCGAGATCCGTCGCCGAGGCAAGAACGTGGCCCCTCGCGTCGACGCGCATGGGGATCTCGAACACACCGTCCGCGAGGGGACGCTCTTTCTCGATCCGCAGCGCAAAGAGATCCGGTCGCGTTTGGTCGCCGATCTCAAGAATATCGGCGAGGCCGGTTGAGGTCACGAGCGCCGTCTTTACGCCTTGCCGCTCGAGAAATGCGTTGGTCGCGACCGTGGTGCCGATCCGAAGAGAACCGCGCGGAAATGGGTCATCTGGACTGAGATCGAGGAGCTGTCTCAGACCGATCTCGATCGCTTGCGGTCCGCTTGGAACCTTGAGGACCTTGAGCACGTGGCCCTGGGCGTCGTGAAGGATGCAGTCGGTAAAGGTGCCGCCGCGATCCATCGCCGCGTGAAAATGCGGGCTGGCGTTGCGATCTGCCACTATGGATCCGTACTGGTGCGACTCGCGGTCGCGCGCCACTCTGAGCGGCAGTCGATCTGAAGTTCGACGGTCTCGACCACGCGCTGACGCACGCGTGCGCTCATTGTCGCGTTGTCGGTGCCGCTGTCCTTGTCGAAACCGCCCTCGAACTCGCCATCCATGCGCATATAGAAGGCTGCCTGTCCGATCAACGACGTGAGGGTGAAGACCGCGGCGAGATCGAAGCTTCCATCGGCATTGACCGCCCCGCTGAGTTGGGCGTTGGGCGACTCGAAGACCAAAAAGCCGTCGCCTTGAAGCGCGATTGCGGAGCCGTCTCCACCCAAGGTCGACAGCGGCGTCACGGTGCAGGGGTCGAAGTTGCCGGAGGCGGCGCCGGTGAGCGGACAATCGCAGGCAACCAGGTCAAAGTCCCAGTTCCAAGTTCCGGTCCAAGTGTCTCCCTTCGCGTCTCCCTGCTCGGTGGCCAGCGATGCGAGCAAATCTGAGTCCAAGGGGTCGTCAGCGCTGCAGGCCGCGGCGAGGGTCACAAGCAGCAGCGCGACTGCACGATGGCGCGCGCGGTGGGTGCGTGCGGGGACTCGGTCAAGTTGGGCGAGAATCGGGGGACGCGTGGAGCCCCGGACGGATTGGGCGTGGGTGCTGTTCTTAACAGGTGCGCCGCCCTGCTCAACGCCGCTGCCGTGGCGAGAGGTTGCGCGAAGCGGTCGAGCGCGCGTGCAGTCGCGAGCCGGCGCGCCACCGTGTTGATCGCCGGCTCGACTGCGTGACGTTGCCCGGCCCGGTCGCTCGCTCGCGCAGTCGCGAGCGCCGATGCGGACTGTTGCGGCGCCGGTGCAGGGGACCCCTAGCAGCACTGCGCCTCCACATATTCCATCGCCTTCGCGTGCAGCTCATCGTCGAGCACGCGTGCGCCGTCGATTCGGATGCCGCGGAGGTGGGCGAGCAGCGAGCGAATCTCCAGCACGGCGTGGATCGGACAGCCGATGGCCTCGGAGAGGTTCTCGACGGCGCTGCGGCCGTTGTCTTGGCGTTCTCGCCGATCGACCGCAACGACGACCGCCGCGATCTCAAGCTTGGCCGCGGCGCGCAGTTGCTCGGTCGCTTGCCGTACCGAGATGCCGGATGTGACCACATCGTCGACGATCACCGCTCGCATGCCGTCTTCGGGTCGCGTACCGACAAACCAGCCGCCTTCACCGTGATCCTTCTCCTCTTTTCGGTCGAAGCAAAATGGGACGTCACGCCCACCGACACTGGCCGCACTCGCCGTCGCCACCGCCAGCGGAATGCCCTTGTAGGCGGGCCCAAACACCAGGTCGTATTGCACGCCCGCACTCGCTAACGCGGCAGCATATGCCTCCCCAACGCCCCGCATCGCGAGCCCCGTCCGCAGTCTTCCCGCATCAAAAAAATACGGCGATCGCTTCCCCGACTTGAGCACAAACTCCCCAAACCGAAGCACGCCATACCGGATCAACAACTCCGCGAACGCAACCTGATGCGCCAACATCCCCCAACCCTACCCCATCGACTGACCGAAGGTCCTTCGCCATGCGCGCTCCACGGCACCTTGAAAGGGGGCTGCGTGCGATGCGGACGGGGCAAATTGCGAGAGCGCGTGCCCGTCAAAGCTCGCAAGGGTCCCGGCCGGACGTGTCGATGGACAAAGCAGGCGGTGCAGCCCAAGCGCCAAATGGCGGAACGAGTGTCCGCCAGCTGGTCGGGGCGATTCGGCCCCAGCTTGTCGGGGGGCCGCGACCTGCTTTTCGTCACTCAAACGTTTGCGCGGGCCCCAGTGGGAGCGGCCAGCTTGGCGTGCCTTCGCAGGGCAGACCGTACTGCATCCG
>CAZVEM010000081.1:0-18718 GCA_964626165.1 uncultured Nannocystaceae bacterium | reverse complement strand
AGACTCATGTGCGCGCTGGCGGTCGGATCGAGCGTGCCGCCGTCGAGCAATGCAACCAGCGCATTGGGCGGCGGCGGGCGTGGGTTCGCACGCAGCGTCTTGCTCACCTTCGAGCGACCAACCTTTGCGCGCACCTCGATGGTCTTGGGGGCGCGACCCGGAAGCTGCGCATGGATGACCTTGGTCTCACCGGCGATCAGTGCGTCGGGAAGGTCGCCCAATACCGCTGCGTCGCGCGGAAGCATGACCTCCAGATTCGCCATGATGCGCGGTGCCGCGAGCGGGTCGACATCCGCGCGTGCGAGGTCATCCATCGACGCCAACGAGATACGCGCGTTGAGTGCGGTCGCGAGCCGAGCGATCGGGTGATCGTCACGTAGGCCCTCGGCCAGCAACGTGGGGTCACTGACGACAAAGACGATGTCGGGCGGCTTTGTCTTGCCGGCACGGCGCGCGAGCTCGGCCAGCAGCGCTGCAGCGTTGTCTGGCTCGGGCAGCATGCCATCGGTCACGACCAGGATCGCAGGCGACGTCGCACGCGAGGCCGAGAGCCGATCCGCGGCAGCGCCGAGCGCCGCGATCAAGTCGCTGCCAGGGGCGGGAGCGATGTCGACGATGGCCTTCGCGAGTCGTTCGGAAAGACCACGCTGTCCGCCGCGAGCCGGTGACCCCAAGATCGGCGTGGTCAAGCGTGCGAAGGCGAGGACGTCAATGGTCGTGCGTTCGGGGAGTCGATCGACCAACGCGCTGAGAAATCCCGCGTAGGTCTGGGCCGTGATCGCGCCCATGCTTGCTGAGCGATCGACGATCACTGTCACGTGATCGGGCCGCAGTGGCGTACTGTCGCCGGCGGCAAGATAGACCCGCGCTTGCGTCTCTTGGAGGTCGCTGCCGTCGCCTCTGGCATCGGTGTCGGGAAAGGTCTCGTAACGACCGGTGAGTGACTTGCTGGCGCGAATGTGCGCCGGCCATGCAACGGTCACCACGTCCCGTGCCTGCGAGACCATGAAGGGTTGCTCGTTGTTGTCGATGCCATCGACCCAGAATGGATCTTGCGCTCGACCCTTCACCAGGACGCGCCGGTCCGAGCGCAGCGAAGGCATCGGTGGCCCGCGACGGGGAAGGTCGACGGAGAAACGTTCGCCGACGATCTCGGGCCAGATCGTGAAGACAAGCTCGATCTGCACGACCTCGTCGGAGGCGATCTCCGTGCCGACGAGCTGGACCGAGGCGAGGTCACCCACTTGGCTCGGTGCGAGCTGGCGGGCGAAGACTCTGCGCCCTTGGCCCGCGCTGTTTCGCCGCGTCGCGAATTGGGCAGGTCCCGCGTCGCGCCAGTCAGCACCCACGTTCACGCGCAGGCCCAGCAGCTCTGCGTCGCGCGGCGCCGCGAGGTGCATCACAAAGTCCTGCGTGCTCGCCGAGGTATTGAGCAGCGCGACGCGCAACCGCATCGTGGCGCTGTACCCAGTGCCGGGTTCGATGATGACCTCGTAGGAGAGCTCCTCGAAGGGGTTGAGCTCCTCGTCGGTCTCGTCGGCCTGCAGGTGGTCGGCACGTGCGAGCGAGCTGCCGGCTCCTCCGACCAGCCCTCCGGCTACGCTTGTTGCGACCACCAGCAGCGTCAGCTTTCCGATGACGCCACTCCGACGAGGAGATCGCATCCAATTGATCCTAGCAGGCAAGTCGAGCTGGTCCCGGACCAATGTGGTGGCCTGGCATGAATTGACCTGGCGCGGGGACTGGGTCTCGATCGCGGTCTGTGCGCCGCGACCCTGCGTCACCGCCAGGCGCTCGTTCTCGCGGCACCAACGTGCGCTGCGTTGCGGCGCGACGCTCGAGGGCCCGCCGGAGGGCTTCGTCGTGACGGCACGGGAGACCACGCCGGCCTAGGTACGCCTCGGCCGCGGATTCGGCTTGCTCGCGATCGAAAATCCTGGCGCCCGCAAGCGGTGCGCGGGCACGGGACCACCTCGCCCAGATTCCGGGCGCATGCCCTGCGGAGGGCAGATCGCGCGACTGACAGTTCGGCCTGGATGGCGGCGTTACGATGGGCCCGGGCCGCTCGCTTCGGCTTGAGGCACATGCGGACCCTACAGACAGCACTCGAGAACTCACGATGCGCTCCAACTCCCCGACCCTCCATCACTCGACCTCCCCGAACTCCATGATCGCTGCACCCACTGCGATGCATCCCGCAATGGTTCAGCGCAACACATCTGCGCGCGGCCTCGATCGGAGCGCAGTCTCGCGAGCACTCGTGCTCGCGGGGGCTCTGCTTATGACCGCGATGACAGGCGCCTGCGACAAGGGCAACACCCAGCCGCCAGGAGGTGGGGTCGCCTGCACCGAGGAGGCAAAGATCTGTCCCGATGGATCCTCGGTCGGACGCCAAGGGCCCAAGTGCGAGTTCGCACCGTGTCCGGGTGAGGGTGGTGAAGGCGACGGGGTCGCGTGCACGATGGATGCGAAAGTGTGCCCCGACGGATCTGCCGTTGGTCGCCAGGGGCCCAAGTGCGAGTTCGCTCCTTGCCCCGGTGAGTAATTGAGAACAGCTCGCCCCCTTCGCCTTCCGTAGCTGAGGGGGGCGAGGGGACGAGCTGCTCGCGACTCGGCCGCTCGCGTGACGAGCGTGCCGTGTCGGTAGACCGCAGGATGACTGCGGCCGGACGACTGCAGCTGAACGACTGCGGCGCAGCTACTGCGGCAGGATATCGAGGTCGAGTCCGCCCGGGTACCAATAGCTGCCGGCGCTCTGCACACCGTAGACGTTGATGCCGACTTTCTGGTCGCCCGTCACGGTGTGCGAACCATTGCCACCGTTGGAGAGCTGCACGTGTGCAACGCCGTAGCCGGATCCACCACCGACGGGGATGAAGTTGGCCACCGGTGCGCCATCGACCGTGACCGACGCACCCGTCGGTGCGATGACGTCGACGAAGTTCGCGGTCCAGCTCGGCGCCGCGTAGAAGAAGTAGCTGTTGCGGAACTGCTGAACGGGCACCGCCTGGACCATCGCAGGGTCGGACGTGCCGAAGCCTGCATTCTGGCCGACCATGTACTGCACAACCAGCACCTTCTTGTCAGAGGTGACTCGGAACTTGGAGACTCCCATCGGGATCTCGACGAAGCCGCCGGCAGCGGCGATCGTGGTCGCAGCTCCTCCTGGCACAGGATCATAGGTCAGCGTGGTGTTGGGCTCAGACGCGATGATACGGACGATGTGGCCCTTCTCTGCCGAGGTGTTGGGGTACTGCACCGGAGGATTGACGATGTAGTCCTTGCCCATGATGTCCACGGGGAAGACCGACTCCTCCAGATGATCGCAGGCCGCGACGTTGGCGGGAATGTTGGTGCAGTCATGACCGCCGATGACCTGAATCGGGCGATCCGCCTGAACGATCGTGCCGGTGAGATCGCCCGAGCTCGTCATCACCTGGAGCACGTCACTGTTGCCCATCATCACGGTGCCCGTTCCGTTGGCAGCGACACCCGCACCGGCTTGCACGTTGCCACCGGTGGCAGACGGCGTGAGGGTCACACTGGTTCCCTCCTCGGAGGCGACCACCGCGTAGACGCCGGGCAGGCCCGACCAGTGCGGGTAGCTGGCGACAACGTAGCGATCGCGCCAGGTGTTGGTCGGGAGCAGCAGCGAGGCGTCGTTGGTCGTCGTCGATGCCAAGGGGTTGTACTGGTACACGGTGACCGGCTCAGTCGAGCGCAGTCGATACGCACCATCAGCGACCAGCGCGGTGGGGCCCGTCCCCTTGCACAGCGCGTCGACCCAGGGGAGTGTGATGAGCTGGATCGAGTTGGCGGCGACGTTTTGCGTGACGACGGTGCTCGCGCCCTTCGTCACCGTCACCGTGGCAGCGACATTGGAGGTATTGGTGACCGAGACCGCAAAGACATGCGGGCTATTGGTGTAGATGTCGTATTGCTGCGTGACCGTTGGGTAGTAGTCGCAGCCGATGTAGCTCAGGCCGAGCGCGTCGAGTGAGCACGAACCTTCGCACTTGCCGGTGTTGACGTTGCAGCTGATGCCTTGGAGGTCGTCGCAGTCCTGGGACAAGGTCCAGCCGGTGCCGTCATCGAGACAGACCTCTGAGTCGCCGTTGGTGCATTGCGTATCGCCGGGGATGCAGACCACACAGCCAAGCGTCACGTCGCATTCCTGGGGGCAAGTCTCCGTCGACGAGAAGCCGCCCATGCCATCGCAGGTCTTGAACTCGCCGTTCTCGCAGACGGTCTCACCTTGCGCACAGCCATCGCCATCGCCATCGCCATCGCCATCGCCGTCGCCGTCACCGTCGCCGTCGCCGTCGCCGTCACCGTCGCCGTCGCCGTCGCCGTCGCCGTCGCCGTCGCCGTCACCGTCGCCGTCACCATCGCCGTCGCCGTCGCCGTCGCCGTCACCATCGCCATCCCCATCTCCATCACCATCGCCGTCGCCGTCGCCGTCGCCGTCGCCGTCACCGTCGCCGTCACCGTCGCCCGCGGCATCGCCGGTGCTGGAGTCGTCGCCGCATCCCAGCAGGGGCATGACCCCGAAGGCAGGAAGCAGCAGCAGGGTCGCGACAATTGGGCGTGCGTAGGGACGGAACATGGTCAAAGTCTACCATCGCGCGATTGCGCAAGAGTGTGACATGCAGCGCGGAACCGCCCTCCACGCTTGGCTCTGCATGGTGTGCGATGGACTGCGACCTCGTGCACCCCGCCCGGGAGCTGAGCACGAGCCCCGCCGCTCTCCAAGCGACTACTGCGGCAGCAGCTCGAGATCGAGACCGCCCGGATACCAGTAGCTACCGGCGTTCTGGACGCCGTAAACGCTGATTCCGACTTTCTCATCGCTGACCACAGTGTGCGCACCGTTGCCGGCGTTCGACAGCTGCACGTGGGCAATTCGGTAGCCCGTCGAGTCGCCGATCGGCGCGAAGTTGGCGACCGTCGCCCCGTCCACCGTGACCGAGGCCGTCATCGGCGCGATGATGTCGACAAAGTTCGCGGTCCAGCTTGGCGCGGCGTAGAAGAAGTAGTTCGTGCGGTACTGCTGCACGGGGACCGCTTGCACCATCGAGGGATCCGAGGTTCCAAAACCCGCGCTCTGTCCGACCATGTATTGCACGACGAGCACCTTCTTGTCCGCCGTCACGCGGAACTTCGAGAGTCCCATCGGGAACTCGATGAAGCTTCCTGCCGCAGCAATGGTGTTGGCCGCCGCCTGTGGCGGGTCGTAGACGAGGTTCGTATTGGGCTCCGAAGCGATGACGCGGACGACGTGCCCCTTCTCTGCGGCCGTGTTGGGAAACTGCACCGGCGGGTTGACGATGTAGTCCTTGCCCATAATGTCGACCGGGAACACGGACTCCTCAAGGTGATCACAGGCCGTGATGTTCGCAGGGATATTCGTGCAGTCGTGACCGCCAATCACCTGCACGATCTTGCTCGCCTGCACGATCGTGCCCGTGAGGTCGCCGCCGGAAGCCGTCATCACCTGCAGCACATCGCTGCTGTTGAGCATCACGGTCCCCGTACCGTTTGAGGCAACGCCGGCGCCGGCCTGCACGATGCCGCCGGTCGCGGACGGTGTCAGTGTCACGCTCGTGCCGTCTTCACTGGCAACCACTGCGTAGGTGCCCGGGTAGCTCGTCCAGTGCGCGGAACTTGCGACGACGTAGCGGTCGCGCCACGTGTTGGTGGGAAACAGGAGCGAGGCATCGTTGGTCGCGGTCGATGCCAGCGGGTTGTACTGGTAGACGGTGACTGGCTCGGTCGACCGCAGGCGATATGCGCCATCAACAACGAGCGCTGTCGGACCCGTGCCGCCGTTGAGCGCCGCGATCCACGGGAGCGTGATGGTCTGGATCGAGTTGGGCGCGACGATCTGCGTCGTGACGGTCATCGCACCGCGTGTGATCGTGACGGTCGCACTTGCGGCAGTCGTGTTGGTCACCGAGACTGCAAACACGTGAGGTGAGTTGGTGTAGAGGTCGAGCTGCTGCGTCACCGTCGGGTAGTAGTCGCAACCGATGTAGCTCAGACCCAAGGAATCCAGAGAGCAAGAGCCCTCGCACTTGCCAGTGTTTTGATTGCAACTGATGCCCTGGAGGTCATCGCAGTCTTGGGAAAGGACCCAGCCTGAGCCGTCGTCGAGGCAGATCTGTGAGTCGCCGTTGGTGCACTGGGTGTCGCCGGGGATGCACACAACGCACCCGAGCGTCTCGTCGCAAGCTTGCGGACAAGTCTCCGTCGACGAGTAGCCACCCATGCCGTCGCAAGTCTTGAACTCGCCGTTCTCGCAGACGGTTTCGCCCTGCGCACAGCCATCGCCGTCGCCGTCGCCGTCGCCGTCGCCGTCGCCGTCACCGTCGCCGTCACCGTCACCGTCGCCATCGCCATCGCCATCACCGTCGCCGTCGCCATCACCGTCACCGTCGCCATCGCCGTCGCCATCGCCGTCACCGTCGCCATCGCCATCGCCGTCGCCATCGCCGTCGCCGTCGCCGTCGCCGTCACCATCGCCATCGCCGGCTGCATCGCCGGTGGAGCCGTCGTCGCCGCAGCCTACAGGGGCCAATGCGAAGAGCCCCGCAGTTGTGAGCAGCGAGAGGACAGCGATCAAACTGCGATTGGAAGCCATGGCTGCATCCTAGGCGGGGTCAAGACCCCAATCAAATCGTGTAAGCGCCCCAAGTCGCACGCTCTTGGGAATCGGACGACCTCCTCGAGATTGCCGATTCGCGGCTGTGCGACGCCTGCACGAGCTCATGTCAAGAATCAGTGCTTTGCTCTACGGGTGTCACAGCGGCGTGCAGTGACCGCCTGGGACTCGTGCTCTCGTTCAAGGGGCGCACTTGAGAAGTCGCCGCCAAGTGTGACGCTGTCGAAACCTGCGCGGTCGAGCAGCGAGCGAATTTCCTCTGGGTAGATCTGTCGATGCGCGAGTTGTACGACCTTCAGCGGCCGCGCGCCGGGGTGAGGCTTCCGGGCTCCGCGCGGTGCATCGTCGTAGTACAGGCGAATGTGACAGATCTGGGTACTCGGATCGTAGTCGTGATTGGTTGAGTAGAACTGGCTCTTGCCTGTCGCCGGATCGACGAAGCGCGTGATCGCGTGTCGCTTATGCGGATCGAGCGTCAGCCACGACAGGTCCGGCTGCAACACGTCGAAGGCAAAGAGGCCACCTGGCCGCAGCACACGAGCGCATTCCTGGAAGCAGGCGAGGATCTCGCGCCAATCGTAGAGATGCATCAGCACGTTGAAGGGCGCCACGACTGCGTCCACGCTCTGATCTTCGAGCGGGATCTCCAGCATGTCGCCTTGAAGGCTTGTCACCCGCTGACGCACTTCGGGGGCGAGCACGGCGAGCTTTTCGATCAGACGCGCCGTCATCGTAGGCATGCGCTCGAGGCCGATGACCTGGTGGCCAGCCTGCGCGAGCGGGATTGTCACGCGCCCGGTGCCTGAGCCGAGCTCAAGTACCGTGCCGCGGACTTTGGCCTGCGCAAGCTGGGTGAGGTACCAGGGGATGTCCTGCGTCTGATCGACGTACTCCGCGTCGTAGAGACTCGCATCCTCGTAATGCGCCTCCGTGCCGTGTGCGAGCGCGGCCGAGAGCGAGGCCAAGCGCTTCGCACCTGGGCGTTGCTCTTGATCGGGACTCGACACGTCGTCGCCTCGCAGACGGAGAGTGGTTGCTACGCCGGCGCCTTGCCGTGCCGGCCGCGGGAGCGTCGCCGATTGCGGGAGCGACCCGAGCGACCCTTCCGTTCACCGGTCTCGCCGCCATCGCCGCCGCCCGATCCGTGGACGCCACGCGCCGATGCCCGGCGGGCGAAGTCTTGCCACACCGCGAGGGTCGCGGGACCCGAGGTGTCTGCCTCGACCGCGAGCGCGAGGAAAACGAGCGCCTCGTGAAAGTCATCGCGATCAAGCGACACGGGCTTTCGTCTTGAGCCCGAGCCACCTGGCTTGCGACGCGCAAGCATCAGCTCGCGCGCGACTTCTCGATCGCGACGCGCGACGCCGAAGGGCGTACCAACTTCATGCAGCGTTCGATCGACCCAGGCTTCAATTTGACGGACTTCTCCCGCCTCTATGGTCTCGCGCACCAGCGGCCAGAACAGCGCGCTCTGCATCAGTGCGTTGGTGGGGTTTTGACCCGTCCGCTCGACCCATTGATCGAGCGCGTCGAGCATGCGCCAGAGATGAGCGCTGACAGGATGTGCCTCGGGGCGCTCTTGCGTTGTGCTTTGCAGCGCCAAGCCGCCCTGCGCCTCGAACATCGCGAGATAGTCGGGCCAGAGGTGACGCAGCAGCCCGCTGCGGTGAAGCAGCTCAAAGCTGTCGCGGCCGCTGCCGCCGCGGAGCAGCTTGTAGAGCTCCTCCAATACGCGCGCGGTCGGACAGCGGGCGATTGCGGGGGCCGACTCCACCATCGCGTTCCAGGCACCCGCCTCAACTTTGAAGTCGAGCCGTGCCGCGAACTTCACCGCCCGCACCATTCGAACGGGGTCCTCCAGGAAGCGCGTCTTGGCGTCTCCGATCGTGCGGATCACCCCGTTCTCGAGGTCGTCGATGCCCTCGACGAAGTCGATGATCGCGCCGGCCTCAAGATCGTAGAAGAGCCCGTTGATTGTGAAGTCGCGCCGACGCGCGTCATCCTCAACTGTGCCCCATTGGTTGTCTTGCGTGATGAGGAGGTCCTCATCGCCGCTCGCGACGGGGGTCGTTCGGAAGGTGCTGGTCTCGATGACCTTCGCCCCAAAGAACACGTGCGCGAGCTTGAAGCGTCGGCCGATGATTCGACTGTTGCGAAAGACCTTGTGGATCTGGTCGGGCGTCGCGCTCGTGGCGACGTCAAAGTCCTTCGGCTTACGACCGAGATAGAGGTCGCGAACGCAGCCGCCGACGAGATAGGCCTCGTGCCCGGCGGCGAGCAACTTCCGGACGACCTTCACGGCGTCGGGATCCAGGTCCTCGCTCCGGAATGGAGGGCGGTTCCCCCCTGGATGACCCTCTACGGGCGCGAGAGCGTGGTAGGGCTCGTTCACCGCGTGGCGCTGTACCACACGGCGCCCGCCTCGTGGGTGGGGCCAATCGCAGTCAGATCCGTGAGCTGCCCCCTCGGCCGTCCGTGAGACACACGTGATCTGGTAGGGATCACGTGCGCCCGGAGCACCGTACATGCCTGGCGAGCGCTGGGCCTCGGTGCTATACGCTTGAGCAGGTGCTGGGGAGACGTTCAGATGTTCGCGGTGAGGCCGGAAGCGTTGCGACCGGCGGGGGGGCGCACGGCGCGCGCGCTCGATCACGGGCCTCTACCCGCTTGGCGGGGCGACGAGACGCTGAAGCCTTCGCCGCGTTTCTCGCGCAGCAAGCGGATGAGGGCGCACAACGCACGTCCCGGAGTGCCACGCCATCGCAGCCGACTCGCACACGTTCAAGCCTGTCCGCGACCGGGTCGGGCTCGTTTCGACGCGCGTCCCACGAAGCGCCGGACTCCCGGCAGCTCGCATCGCCGATGGTTGCCTTGGAACTTCCTGGCGTGGAGATCTCGATCGCAGCGCTGGCAGACGCGCCCGCTCGGATGCTCCCATCGATGCTGGCGGTGCATCGAGCCCGGGCGCCGAAGCTCAGGCTTGAGGGTGCGGGCACAATTGACCTCGCCGAAGCTTCGGACATTACCGAGGACTCGGGTCCGCGTGCACGTCGATTCCAGTCGACCTCGAACCACGTCGGAAGTGCGTCCCACATGCGTGACGGATCGCCTGCATCCCCCGTGGCGGCGCCGCGAACGGCGGGAGCGAGCGTTCGACCGGAAGCTGGCGAGGCTCGCGATGCTGGCATGGATCGGCGCGGAGATGAGCCGGCGGCTGTTCGTCACGTTACGTTGCTTGTCGATCAGATCCCAAGCGCCGCGTGGATGGAGGAGGCCCTTGAGTGGACCACCCGACATGACGTCGCCGTCGCGCTCCGATTCGCTCGAGTTCTTCCGAGGGACGTCATCGCGGTCGCGGCGGCCCACCATGTGACCTTTGAGCTCCAGCTATTTCACAGTGAGCCCGCGCGGGCACAGGTGCTCGCGAGGGGGATGACGCTGTCGTCTCTCGGTTCCCTCCTCGTGCAGGCGCAGCATCTCCTGGCACTGCACGCGGACGTGCTCGTTCGGATCTCGGTACTCATGCCGGTTGTGCACGGAACGGAACAAGGGGAGGCCTTGGCGCGGCTGCTCGCCCACGTGGCCGCAGCACGTCTCCACCACGTCGAAGTCAAGATTGGCCGGCTCGATGCGTCGCTCGCAAATGGTCTGCGCGCACAGCTTGCGGAGGACGACTACGAGCGACTCCTTGCGGCCTACGGTCAGCCCCATCACCGAGACATGAATGTGCTGGCGCCCGGGGAAGAATTGATACTGCCGCAGCTGGAGCGATCGGCATTTCTGCAAGAGGTCCGTGCGCTTGCGGGTCGGCTCGGGCTCCGACTCGCCGGAGTCGGACATCGGGCGCGGGAGCGAGCGGAGCAGGCATCGCCCTGGGCGGTCTCGCAGCAGCCGCTGAGCTTTGCGCGCGGCGCTTGAATCTCGTGCCGATCACGATCCCGGCCGGTGTTTTTCGGTCGCGCGCTCTGCTTTCAGCTGCGGATTCCTCGCGAGGTAGCGCTCGATGAACTCGTAGCCCTCACGCTGCTGGCCGTCTCGGCCGAGCGCCTTGACGTGATCAAGGACGTGGTCCACCGAACCGAAGGCGCTTGCCTTGTGCACCGCATCCGTCAGGAGGCCGACCGCCTTCTCGCGCTGCGCCGCACGTGTGTTGACGATGCGCAGGCGCAAGGCGAGGGCCGTGATCGCGACCACTCCGATCGCGATTGCAATCAGGAGGCCAAGCAGCAAGACGCGAGACAGCCGCTCAAGTGCTCCCTCGCCCGTGGTTCCAATGGTGGCTACGGATTGCTCGACCCGCTTGAGGATTCGATCGGTCAGCGCCTCCGCGAAGGCGCCGATCTTCTCGCCACTCGGGCCATCAAGTTGGGTCGCGAGTCCCTCCACCGCACCTTCGGTCGCTTGCTTGGCGCCGTCGCGGATCATCGGCGACAGGTCCTCGCGCCAAATCTTTTCAAGCTCGGGACGAACGGCCTCGATGGTCAGGAGCATCTCGTCGCGAAGCGCCGGTCCCAGATCTTCGCGAAGTCCGCTCGCCATCGACCGCGTTGCGCCGCCGACGACCCCCTGGGTCAGTTGTGAGAGCTGTGCCTTGCGCTGTGGACTCAGGGCTTGATCGAGCGCTGCATCGACTGAGTCGCCGATGAGCAGCACCACTTCTTCGCGCAGGGCCGGACCGAGATCGCCACCCAATTTGCTGAGCGAGGTCGAGATCGACTGGCCAAATTCGTCTGCGAGCTCCTGGATGCGAGCCCGACGAGCATCGTCGTCGAGGTAGTCGAGTGTGCCGTCGAGCAGACCTGTCACCAGATCGTGTGCGGCCGCCTCAATGTCGGGGGCCAGCCCCTTGAGCAGTGCCTGCGACTGTTTGGTATTGAGCTCTTCCAGGCCCGAGCGCAGCGTCTTTTTGGTCATCCGCGCGCAGCCAGCTTGCGCGCTGACGCAGCCCAGAAGGGCAGTGCAGACGACGATCGAACGCAGCGAATTCCGCACCGTTCGTGATCGTAGCTGATTGCCGCGCTTGGCGCGAAAACGCACCGAATTTCCGCGACGCGGCCTCGTGGCGCTCGCGACGAAACAACATCAATGAGGCATTGCGTACGCTTCAAGCCCCCGACTGCCGCAGACCTCAAGTAGGTCTGGGGCCGATCCAGGGGCTCGATCGGCGCGCGACCGAGTCGTGTGCTCGGATCGGGCGGGCCTCGCGGGCAAATACAGCCTGTCGGCGCTATCTGTCGGCGTTAGGTGACGCCGTAGGTCTCGTCGGCCTTATCGAGATCGGTGCGGGTATCGATGCACGCGAGGCCACCGATGGCCATGGCCAAGGCGGCGAGGACGACGAAGACGTAGAACTTACGGTGACTCATCTGGGAAGACTCCAGGTGCGAAGAAAGCGTCGATCAGCGGGGTGGGGTGGCTTCGCATCAGGTGCTGGAAGCGTCGGGCGAGCATGCTCCTCGTGGCGGGATCCGCGGCATCGAGGAAGTGCCGGTCCACCCAGAAGGTGTGCGCGACGTTCGGAGCATCGCCCGTGTCTAGGGCGATTTCCAGTCCTAATGCGACCGTCTGCCAACGCTCGGGCCGCAGGGATCTTGCGGACCGGACGCGCTCAAGTGCGAGCTGTGGCTCGCCGAGTCTGTGGGCCACGCGCGCGCTACTCGCGGCAAGGTCCGAGGAGTAGGGGAAGCGGGCCGCTCCGGCGGCAATCTCGGCCAGGAGCTCGGACCGATCGGCGCCCTCGAGGGCTGCGGGGCGCCGGCTTTTGGCCTCGAGCCAGTCGCCGAGGAGCCGATCGGGGCGCGCCCGGGCGAGCGCGAGCGCCAGCCGGCTCTCGCGTTCGGCGGTGTCGAAGTCTTCAAGGGCAAGCGCGAGCTGAGCGAGGCAGATGTGCGGAAGCTCGTGCCGCGGATCACGATCTCGCCCGGCCTCGCAGCGAAGTCGCACGCGGGCACCCAGCTCGGGCTCGTCTCGTAGGCGCGGCCGAGCTGCAGCGAGATCTTGGAGGCCGAGCATCGCCTGCACGCGTGGCTGGTCGGGTGCGACCTTCGAGGCGCGCGCCCAGATGGCTGCGTCGCTCGCATAGCTGTGCGTCGCACCGACAAAGGATGCGCCTTGCCATCCCGCGAACACGAGCAGCAAGAGCCATCGCGCTGATTCAGTTGTGCTTGCGCTCGACACGTCAGAGTAAGCGGCGCGGAGGAGAGTCTTTGGCGCGACCTGTTCGACCAAGTCCGCGGTTCGCTTTGACGCGAGTCTCGCCCCGATGTGAAGCAAGAGCGCAGCCAATGCGACGCACAGTGGGACGGTCCAAAAATACGCTTGTCGATCTGCCTGCGCATTGGGCAATTCAATCAGACCACTCAGCGGCACCATCATGGTCGCCGTCGCGATGATGGTGACAGCCACACCGTCGCGAACGTCATGGCTTGTCGGTGAGGCGGACGTGGCTTGCTGCCGGCCGAGCAATCGCCTCAACATCGACCAGATCAGAACGATCGCAGCAAGGATCAGCATCGTCAGCCGCAGCGCGTTCCCACGCTCCGGGTATTCTGGGCTCAGTCCGATCGGAACAAGCGCTTGGCCAAGCGACCACACCAGCGCTGTCACACCGCGCGAAAGGGAATCAATCGGCCCCCATTCGCTGGTCGGAAAGGACGGCGACGAAGTTTGAACCAGCGCCGCAAGTTCCTGGGGCGTAGCCGCATGAAGCGCCGCGGGGGTGCCCCAAGGGGCCAGCCCGCCGATGGTGTAGAGACGATGGATCAGGGCAAGACCAAGTCCGATGACGAGCGGTGCACACGACACCAGCACGGAGCGCAAGGTCCGGTGGCGCGCCGCGGCGCGAGTCGGTCGGAAGGGGTCGAGCGCCAGCACCCATGCGAGCGCAAAGGGCAGCGGCCAGGCGCTCTCCTTTGCGCTACAGGCGATCGCTGCCAGCAGCGCTGCGCATGCGAGCGCGATTCGGCGAGCAGCCGCAGACCTGCGCGACCTCGGCCCGCCGGTGTTGGCGGCTCGGGCCGCGTCGACATCGTCACGCTCGGCATCCGCCGGTTGGCCGTCTCGACGCTGCTCATCGCTTTGATCGCGCGGAGCGATCGCAAGCACGCAGGCGAAGAGACCGGCGCTGGCCGCAAGCAAGTCCTCGCGAAACGACACAACCGCTACCGCCTCGGCGTGAATTCCAAGCAAGCCAAAGAGCAGACACGAGCCAAGCGCGTGGGCGGCCTCCGCACCGAGACGACGGACCAGCAGGTAAAGCGCGGAGCAACACGACAGGTGGAGGGCGATCGACAACAGGTGATGCGCCCATGCCCGTAGCCCCAGCAGCGAGTAGCTCACGAGATCCAAAAGGACCGAGCTGGGTCGAAAGGCATCCGGCACACCGCGCTCACGCGCGAGCGGCGTGAACAAGAGCCAGACATCTTCCGGACTACGCAGATAGCCATTGGCGACCAGCACCCACTGGTCGTCGTAGACAAAGCCAAAGCGCAGCGTCGGCAAGCACATCAGCGCGACGACCAGCAAGATCCCCGCGAGCTGCTGATGCTCGCTCAGTCCCATTGCATCGGTCGGCGCGGCGCGGCGGCGCGTGCGTGGGGCGGACGCGGTCACTGTGCGGACAGTGTGCCGCAGCGGCGACGTGCCGTCTTTCTCGCGAGCCGGCCGCAACGATTCCAGTCGATCGCACCGCTAATCGCGGCCATCGAGAGGCCCAGCGCGGTGATGATGGCACCCGCAAGCGCGGCATCATTGCTGGCCGCGCCTGCCTTCGACAGCTTGGCCTGCTCGTCCCGCGTCATCGATGTGGAGTAACCCTCATCAAGCTGGTTGGAGTAAACGCTGCCGGCGATGATGCCACTGAGGAGGGTCGCGACGCCTGCACCGCCGACGACAATGCCGGTCCAAAACACTGGCACGGTCGCGTCGAGTCGCCGATCGTAGTCTGGGCTTCCCTTCACGCTCGAGCGCTCGCGATCGTTCACGGGACCTTCGGGGGCGGGCGCAGGTGGCTGCGTCACATCGCCGCCTGCCTGCGGGTCGTCCGCTAGGAGCAGCATTGTGGGGGCACTGTCGACCGGCAGCGAGCCGTGTCCGCTACCCGCACGCACGCCAGGTTCATCCGAGGATCCTGCCGCTGGCGTTGGTGAGTTCGAAGCCTCGGAGCGGGCATCAAGAAAGCGCAACTCCTCGATAGGAGCATCGGCACCGCTGCTGTGCAACTGCGCGTGCGATGTCCCGATCGCAGCCGGCTCAAGCGAGGCGCAGCCCGGCAGCACCGCGATCATCGAGGCCGCCACGACGACCGAGACGCCGGCCCGCCACGTGCGAGGATCGGAGGGGCGACCCATCAAAAGCCACCCCCGCCGGTGCTTGGGATGCAGATCCCCTCGACGCAGCTGCCGCTTGAGCCGCAGGATTCCGGGTCATCGACATCGCAGGTAGCAAAGCAGGTCCCCGCGAGACAAATCTCGCCCATCGGACAGGTGCTCGGGTCCATGGCATCGCAGGCGGCACCGCATACGCCGATGGGTGACTCACCACTGGGGTCAAGACCGACGCAGCTGTTCGGGGAAGAGCAGGCATCCGCACCGACCTGACACGCCGACGCACACACGCCGTTGAAGCACATTAGATAGCTCCCGTCTTCCGGGCAAGCCTCGTCAAAGGTCAGGCTGGTGCAGGGCACCTGGCAAAGTCCGTCGATGCAGGCTTCCGCGGACTCACAGTCTTTGTCAGCCGAGCACGAGTATCGAAATCCCGGTGCCTCGGCGATCTCGATGAAGCAACCCGCCCCCGTCATGCCAAGTCCCGCAAAGATCACGAGCACCTTGCGTGCTGCAAGCCAGGGCGCCCGACGGCGCTTGCCCGCTGAGTCGCCGGTGCCGCGCGAGAAGGGGGTGACCTGAGAAGAGGCCGAATTGCTCACGGGAAACATGGAGTGCCGGGGGCGGGCCGCGAGGGCGGTCACGCTTAGCAAGGAACCTGAGGGCGTGTACCCCGCGCTGAGCGAGCCGACCCCCGAACATTATTAGGCCCGATGCCGAGGGCCACGCGACCGAAATCTGCATCGCACCTGACCCTGGCCCCGTCAATCCGGTTTCAGCGCGCGGGCTATCTGCGACTTGGAACGGTCGTAGCGGCCATCTCGGGGGGCACTTGCTCGGCCTGGACGGCACGGGGGCTGCATGATACCTACCGCGCCCGCGCCAAACGGTTTGGCGCGGACTCTTCATCCACATGCGTCGCGAGGGCGCCACGGCGTCGCGATCCACAGAGATCGCGTGTGGCCCGCCCGCTGACCGACGCAAGAGCACAACGCCAGGAGCAACGTGAACACAGAAGCAGAGACCCAAGACGGACTCGTCGCGCTCGACGAGGCACAGCGCATCATCACCATCCGCCAGCTGCTTGAGGCAGGCGTCCACTTCGGACACCGCACCGAGCGTTGGAACCCGCGGATGAAGCAGTACATCTTCGGTGCGCGCAACGGCATCCACATTATCGACCTCCAGCAGTCGGCCAAGCTGCTCCGCCGTGCGTACCAGTTCGTGCGCGGCGTCGCGGCGGAGGGTCGCCCGATCCTCTTCGTCGGCACCAAGAAGCAGGCCCAAGAGGTCCTCATTCAAGAGGCGCAGCGCGCTGGCCAGTACTACGTGTGCAGCCGCTGGCTCGGCGTCACGCTGACCAACTGGAAGACCGTGCGCCAGTCGATCGACAAGCTTCGCAACATCGAGCGGATGAGCGAGGACGGCACCTACGAGAAGATCACCAAGAAGGAAGTCCTTCAGTTCGAGCGCCTGCGCGCCAAGCTGGAGCGCAACCTTGGTGGCATCAAGGACATGCCCAAGCTGCCGGGCGCGCTCTTTGTCGTTGACCCCGCCGGTGAGCACATCGCCGTCGGCGAGGCGAAGCGCCTCGGCGTGCCGGTGGTCGCACTCGCCGACACCAACGCCGATCCCAGCCAGATCGACTACATCATTCCGGGCAACGACGATGCGATCCGCTCGATCAAGCTGGTGACCAGCAAGATCGCCGAGGCGGCCAGCGAGGGCGGACGACTGGGTCGTCAGCGCGCGGTCTCGACCGTGGACATGGGCGAGGACTCGCCGGCCCCGATCCGCATCACCACCGGTGGCGACGGTCCCCGCGTCGAGCTGGTTTCTCGACGTCACACGCTTCCCACCGCCGAAGCCTCGGCGACGCCCGAGGACAAGGGCGATGCGGGCTACGACGACAAGGCCTAGGCGCCAGACGGCACCAACAGGAAAGAGGACGACATCATGGCAGAGATCACATCTGAGATGGTCAAGGATATCCGCGAGCGCACCGGCGCTGGCATGCTCGACTGCAAGAAGGCGCTCAAGGAGACCGATGGCGATATCGACAAGGCCATCGACTACTTGCGCAAGAAGGGTCTTGCAGCGGCAGCCAAGAAGGCCGGTCGCATCGCTTCGGAGGGTGCCGTGGTCAGCTACGTGCACCCCAACAACCGCGTTGGCGTTCTCCTCGAGGTGAACTGCGAGACGGACTTCGTCGCAACCAACCCGGACTTCAAGGCGTTTTGCGCCGACGTTGCGATGCAGATCGCCGCGATGAGCCCCGAGGCCGTGCGCCGCGAAGAGATGGATCTGTCCGGGATCGAGGCCGAGCGCTCCGTTCTCCGCGAGCGTGCGCTCGCAGAGGGCAAGCCCGCGAACATCGTCGACAAGATCGTCGAGGGCCAGATCAACCGCTACTACTCCGAGAAGGTCCTTCTCGAGCAGAAGTTCGTGAAGGACGACAAGAAGTCGATTCAGGAACTGCTCAATGAGCTCGTCGCCCGCATCGGCGAGAACATCCAGATCCGTCGCTTCGTCCGCTACGAGCTGGGTGAGGGCCTCGCGAAGAAGGAAGAGAACTTCGCGGATGAGGTCGCCAAGCAGGTGGCTTCGAGCGCCGGCTAGTCGCCCAAGGGCGCAGCGGTGACTCACGAGATCGCGTGTCGCAACGCGCGCGGTCTTGGAGTCCACGATCGGGTCTGGCAGTACGCGGCCTACAGCGCCGCGGTGCCAGGCCCGAATTGCGTCCGGTGTCCGTGCAAGAGGATGCGGGCCCCGAGTGGGCCGGATCGACCCCGATCCGGGGTGAGCCTCGTTTCAAGGGCGCGCGCCGTCGATGAGGGCGGGCCGCGGTCGGAGCGTGCCGCAGGCGCAGGAGCGCACGGGGGGCGCCGACAGATCGCGGTGCTGCCCTTGCCCGCGAAATCTGGGTACTGTCCGCCGCGGCGCATCCCTGCGGAGTCGAGCCGCGCGCGCCCGGAGTCCCCGCATGTCGAGCACCGCAAACGCGCCCGTATTCAAGCGTGTCCTCCTCAAGCTCTCCGGTGAGGCCCTTCAGGGAGAGCAAGGCTACGGCATTGACGCTGCGGTCCTTGAGGGGCTCGCAGTCGAGATCCAGGAGCTCAGTCAGCTCGGCGTCGAGATCGCCCTGGTGATCGGGGGCGGCAACATCTTCCGCGGCCTGCGAGCTGCGAGCGCAGGGATGGACCGCGCCAGCGCCGACTACATGGGCATGATCGCGACCGTCATGAACGCGCTCGCGGTCCAAGACGCGCTCGAGCGCCGCGGTGCAGTGACGCGTGTGCTGTCGGCGATCGAAATGAAGGAGGTCGCCGAGCCCTACATCCGACGACGTGCCGAGCGCCACCTCGAGCGGGGCCGCGTCGTGATCTGCGGAGCGGGCACGGGCAATCCCTACTTCACGACGGACACCGCGGCCGCCCTGCGCGCCATGGAGTTGCACTGTGAGGTCGTCATCAAGGCCACCAAGGTCGATGGCGTCTACGACATGGACCCCAACAAGCACCCGGAGGCCAAGCGCTTTGACCGTCTGACCTACCTTGAGGTGCTCAGCCGCGGCCTGGATGTCATGGACAGCACGGCGATCTCGCTGTGCAAGGACAACGGCCTCCCGATCATCGTGTTTGACATGCTCACGCCCGGAAACATGCGCCGGGTCCTTCTTGGCGACGACATCGGAACCTGGAATATCAGCCAAAACAATCGCGGCATGATGGGC
>CAZVEM010000080.1:11744-18733 GCA_964626165.1 uncultured Nannocystaceae bacterium | reverse complement strand
CCCCGAGTCGCGCCTAGCCCAGGCGCTGGAACGGATCGCGTCGGCACTTCGTCAGCGCCGCGGCGAAGGGGGCGAGTGACCCCGCGATCGCCACGACCTTAGGCTCCGTCGAGATGGGCGCGCTGTGAGATGCGGGCATCGAGGGCGACGTGGCGTCCCTCTTCAAATAGGAGTCGCAGCGGACTGATCTCGACGCTGATGAGCCGCTCACCGCAGTAGTCGGCAAGTCGTGAGAGCCGCTGCAGGACCGAGGCCAGCGTCGGCAGATCGGGATCGCCCGCGCGGCGAAGCGCAGGCAGGCTCGCGCGGGCCAAAATCGCGTGCGCGAGTTCGAGGGACTCCGCCGGAGAGATCGGTAGGCGCATCAGGGTTGGCTCCCAGGAGAATCCCTCCGCAAGTACGCGTGCGTGGAGCACCAAGGCCTCCGGACCCACGCGCAGGATGCCGACTTCAAGATCGGTACCCTCGGCGACCATCTCCGCGACCGCGACGCCGTCGACGCGGGCGCTCGGTGCACGCTCAGCAACGCTGCTGAGGATCGTGTTGTAGCCACGACGCACCGCGGCTGCGTTCGCGAGATCGAGCAAGACTCCGCCAACGTCGGATTTGCGTCGCAGGTCCGGGCTGAGCGCCTTGAGGACCACCGGATACCCGATTCGGTCCGCGTACTGAGCGGCACCACTCGCAGAGGTCGCGACCGCTTGCCGGGTGACGTCGAGCCCCACGCTCCGCAACACGACCTTGCTCTCGTGATCGGAGAGGGTCTCGCCGCTCGCACGCAGGACCTCCAGGGCACGCTCGATATTCTCTGCCTCACCGCTTGGGTCCGCGTGGGGCGTCACGCGACTCGCGACCAGGGATGCTTCCGCCCGCACGATTGCGCGCTGCATCAGGTAGCTGGTGATCATGTCGCTGCCTTCCAGAGCCTCACGCGGGGCTTCCATCCCCACGGTGTTGCCACTCTGCGGCAACACGCGACGCAATTGAGCCCAGAGCGCTTCGCGGCGCTGCGAGGCCGCGGCCGTCTCGCGAAGCTTCGCACTGCTCGGCTTGCGCTCTGCCTTGGTCGCGCCGGTGGACGCCGCGTCCCCCGTGGCCGCAAGTCGCTGTGCAAGCAGGTGGAGAAAGTGCGGCTCTGGCAGCAAGGGTCCGGTGTGACGCTCCATCGCCTGACTTGCGAGCGTCGCGATGATGCGCCGGCGGTGAGCCGCGATATCCCGCCCGCTCCGATGACCACGCAGTGCGCCGCTGTCCAGCGCCGCGAGACCCAGCGGGACGATCAGATCGTCGGGCTTGCGTTGGCGCGCCCAGCGTTCCCAGTCGAAGTCGAGCGACTCCGCGGACACATAGCCGAGCACTCTGGGCGAGAACCCTTGCGCCGCACACTCCATCAAGTCGTGGGGTAGCCAATCCGGTGTGGGCGCAAGCGCGATCCAATGGGGGTGGTGCTGCGCGCTCACCAGCGCGCGCAGCTCGTCGGCCTCGGTCGCAACCAAAAGCTCGTCGCCTTCGCCCAGCAGAACGTGTGCTTGAGGGCCAAGGACGCGCGTGCCAGGCAGCATCGCCGCGAGCTCGCCGCGCTGTGCGTCGGAAAGGGGCTCATCGCCGCAGAGCGCGAGCAGTGCAGGGGGGGCGACACGCAGCGCTTCGAGCAGCGCGGGCCCGAGTCTGGGCACGGCCACGAGCGCCGCGGGTCGGCGACCATCCTGGAGGCCCTCGACGAGCTCGGCCTCCGCGAGCCAGTGGCAGCGCGGCGCCTTGATCCGCGCGCGGGTGAGCGCGTCGTCGCTGGCAAAACAGGTCGCCCTCGACCGAGCGGTGTGGATGGCACGAAGCGCGAGCAACCCTCCGGTCACGTGAGGGCTGCCCTCCACACCGGCGAAAGCAGCTCGCGGACAACCAGGCTCCATTCGCCGACCAGCACGAACTCCGCCTCTCCCCACGCAGCGCCCGGCTGCGCGCTTGCGCCGGGAAGGAGCACGACGCGGATGTGAGGTGGTCGCTCCGCGATCGGCTGCGGGAGTCCGTTGGGACCTGCGTCCATCCACAACAACGTCGATGCGTTGGGAAGCTGCGCCGCCTCGTCGGGTGTAATCCGGCGCGCGCCGAGCTCTGCGAGGCCGTTGTTGACCGCATCGTCCAGATCACTCGGACCGACGAAGTACAGCGGTCGCTCATTGCCGGAAGTCGACAGCGGGATGGGGGATGACATCCACACCGGGAGCCCAATCGACGCGACCTCACCCTCGTACTCGGCTTCCAAACGGGTCTCAAAGTCGTGCCAGGGCAGGCCGCCCGCCACGATCGCCGTGACCTCGTCGAGCTCCTCGTCGGGCTGGGAGCCGCGAACCCAGCGGGGCTGCGGCGCGGAAAGGCCGGCCTCTTCCGCGATCGAAATCGCTTCGGACGTCCATGGCAGCAAGACGTGGCGTGGACGAAGGCGCTCAAGGCTGCGACGAAATCCGCCCTCGCCGACGTAGTGCACGATGTCTGCGCCGCAGGCCGAGGCTCGATTCGTGATCGCCGTATCTGCGTCACCGCCGTCTCCCATCGCAATCGCGGTGACAGTTGCGCCCCAGCGCGACGCCAGATCCCGCGCCAGGCAGACGCCCACGGCGCTGGCCGGGTGAAGCCCGTAAGGGGTACGCTGAAGGTAGACGAGCAGGTGGGCCATCAGGATAGACCGTGCTTGCGGCGGATGATCTCCAGCTGCTTTTGGTACTCGATCTCGAAGCTCTCCGTACCTTCGCTGAGGTGCTTGATGTGCCTACGCACCTCGCGATCAAGGTCGCTGTCGGCCGACATGTTGCGGCGGAGGATATCGCGAAGTTTGCGACGCAGCGTCGCGTCGTCCGCGTACACCTCTTCCACAAATGAGGATGCCATGAAGAGCTCGACGAGCTGCGAGACAATCCAGGTCACGGACTCGTCCCCGATCCCAAAGTCGAGATCTTCGGACATTTGTCGACGCACCTTGTGCAGCTCGGAGTAGGGGAGACCGCGTTGCTCCATGAGGTCCTTCGCGCGCTCGGTGAGCTCGCGATCGACTCGCATGTACTCCTTGAGAATCGACTCGATATCGCGAGCAAACTCTGCGCGGTCATTCACCTCGAGATCGTTGGAGTCCACGAGCGCCTTGAGGATGGCGTCGCAGATCGCGGGGATCTTGCTGGAGAAAAGGCGCATTCGTGGCCGCAGCATAAGCGCCGCGCGTCACAGCGTCCAGCGACGCCGCTGCGCCCTCGCGCCCGCTCGTCCCCTCATGCGCAGTCGGCGAGTTAGGACCGGCTGCGCGCGCATGTGGGCCTGCTTGGGCCCAACGAGATTTCGCGAAGGGCGAGCCGCCAAACCTGCCCAGCGCCACCGGATCGCCCTCGCAGGCTGTCGAAGAACCCCCGCGGAGTGCATGGACGTAAAATCGCCGTGCAGACCGAGGCGCGAGAGCGCTCCGGGCTGGTCACGGCGCGGCGGCAAATCGGGCGATCTCGAGGTATTCGCCGGGCTCTTCGGGCTGACCCAGGGGGCCGGCCGTGGGCGCACGAAACAACACCGATCCATGTACGCCGTCCTTGCGGACGTCGACGACGAGGTAGTCCACCGGATAGCCGGCGCTCGTCGCCGCCTGGGTGTCTTCGGCCGAAAAGTAGGCGCCGACCTCGGGATGCGAGTGATAGATCACGATCGCAGGCGCAGGGGACTCGAAGCTGCGAACAAGTCGGAGCAGCTCGCCGCCTCCGATGTTGTAGCCCTCGCGAGCGGTCCGGGGATTCGCCACGGGATCGAGTTCGTGCAGTCGATCCTGGCGGTTGATGCACGGGACCACCTCAAGCCCGTCGGGCGTGCGCAGCACATAACCGCAACACTCGTTGGGGTACTGATCGATTGCGTGCTGATAGATCGCGGCGAGCGTCGAGGAGAGCTCATGAGCCAGTCCGTCTGTCGCGGTGGCGCTGAGGGGTGCGTCCGCGGCCGAGGATGCGGTGACGCCGGGCGCCCCTGTGGGCTCAGAGCCTGCCACGCGGCCGCTCAGGTCGCTGCCATCTTGGGGTTGCGGGGCTGTCACCAGAGGTACTCCTTCTCCCATTTGAGCGGGACGAAGTAGCGATCGCCTCGATCACAGAGCACCGTCACCACGACGCCTCGTTCGCCGCGTCCGTGAAGCTCTTTGGCAATGCGGAGGGCGCCCGCCACGTTGCCACCCGCCGAGTGACCGACAAAGAGGCCCTCCTCCTTTGCGAGGCGCTCGCTCATGTCCCAGCCTTCGTCGGTCGGCAACCAGATCGTGCCATCGAGCACCGAGCCGTCGTAGATCGCGGGGACGATGCTGCTGGGCAGGTGCTTGAGGCCCTCAAGTCCGTGAAGCTCATCCTCGGGCTGCAGGCCGTAGCACGAGACACGCGGGTTCTCGTGTTTGAGGCGGCGCGTGCAGCCCATCACGGTGCCGCTGGTCCCCACGCCGGCGACAAAATGCGTCACACGGCCGCCGGTCTGCGACCAGATCTCCGCCCCCGTCCCGATGTAGTGCGCCCACCAATTGGAGCGATTGCCGTACTGGTCGGGATAGTAGAAGCGATCGGGTGCCTCGGCGACCATCTGGCGCACCAGTCGGATTGCCCCGTCGCTGCCGTCCATCGGGTCGGAATAGACCAGCTCGGTACCGTAAGCCTGTGTGACCTGCTTGCGCGGGACCGAGACATTCTCGGGCATCACAAGGGTCACATCGATCCCAAGCGCGGCGCCCAACATCGAGTATGCGATACCGGTGTTGCCGCTCGTGCTGTCGATGAGCCGCATGCCCGGCCGCAAGTCGCCGCGAGCGAAGGCGTCGAGGATCATCTGCCGTGCCGGTCGATCTTTGACGCTGCCGCCAGGATTGGTGAACTCAGCCTTTGCCCAGATCTCCACGCCCGGCGTCTCAGCGTCGATGTTCGCAAGGCGCAGGAGCGGCGTGTTGCCGACGAGATCCACGATCGAGTCGGCGACGCGCGCTCGAGGTTCGAGCGGCGTGACGACCAGAGGCGGAGACGCTGGAATCCGGACGCCCATGACGTGGCTCAGCCGCCTGCGATCGCGGGGATGATGCTGACCTCGTCGGCGTCCTTGACCGCGGTGTCAAGGTTGTCGAGGAAGCGGATGTCCTCATCGCCGACGAAGACGTTGACGAAGCGGCGGACGGCGCCGGACTCGTCGCAGATTCGCTCGCGAATGCCCGGGTGCGCGGTCTCAAGACCATCGATCAGTGCGCGCACGGTGGGCCCTTCGACGCGAACCTCGTCCTGACCACTGGTGTACTTGCGAAGCGGGGTGGGGATGCGAATCGTTGCCATGTCTTTTGCTCTCTTGCGTGTCTACTTGTTGACGGGTGACTGGGATTCGTCTGCGGTGGGATTCTGCGATGAGACGTGGACCAGGGACAGCGGCCGACAGAGGGGGGAGTTCCGGCCTAGGCGGCCTGTCGTCGTAGCACCTTGAGGTCTTGGCGCCGGAGCGTGAGTAGGTTGATTGCGCTGAAGTGTGCTTGCTCGTCGCCAAAGTGCACGTCGCGAAGCTGGGCGTCGGCCTCAGCGTGCGGCGACTGGGCGGCGTGGCTCCCCGCGAGGGATGCCACGCCTGCCGCGGCGTTGCGATGGTCCCTGGCGTCTTGCGCGAACGTGTGCAGCGACACGACTTGGCCTGCCATCAGGCTGCCGACGACACCGCAGGCGACGCCGAGCACGCCCGCTTGGGCACAGTCGGGCGCGAGACCCTCTGAGGGTGGACTTTCGAAGAGGGCGCGGTAGCTGGGTCCGTTGGCGCTGCGCGCAAACACGGTGCCGCGCACTCCGATCACGCCGCCGATGACCAAGGCTCGCCCCAACTCGACGCAGAGATCGTTGACGACGAACTTGAGCCGCGCGCTATCGCTGCACTCGGCGACGATGAGATTGTCGGGCGCATCGCGAAGCTGCTGGCGCAGCGAATCGGCGTCCGCCCGCCGCAGGTCGGCCTGGACGCGAAGCGCTGCGGGCGTGCCAGAGCCGGGAGGCTGGTGCTGTGCGGAATCTGTGGGCGGAGCGGACGTGCTGCCGATGCCGCAGGCCCATCCCCGCACTCGATGGGCGGCGACTTCGGCCTTGGCCGCGCCGATGTCGGCGACGGAGAAGAGCACCTGACGATGCAGGTTGTGCGCTTCGACGTAGTCAGGATCGATGATCGTGATCGAGCGCAGTGGCGAGCATGAGCTCAGGAGCGCAACCAAAAGGCCGCACCCGAGTCCGCCCGCGCCGATGATCAAGAGGTCCATGTCTGTGGCTGTGCGAAGATATCCGTGAGCACTAGCCGCGCTTGCCCGAGTGGCTTGGCAGTTCGGTAAAGTAGTGGTCGAGGCTGAAGTAGCGCTCGCCGGTGTCACACAGCACGCACACCACGTGCGCGGCGGGTCCAAGCTCCTTGGCGAGCTGACACGCGGCAAAGACGTTTGCGCCCGCCGAGATGCCGACGAGCAGACCCTCCTCACGTGCGAGGCGCTGCTTGGTCAAATAGGCGTCCTCATCGCGCACGCGCGTGATCGAGTCGTAGATCGTTCGATTCAGCACGCGCGGAATAAATCCTGCGCCAATGCCCTGGATCTTGTGGGGTCCAGCCTCGCCACCGGATAGCGCCGGGCTGCGGTCGGGTTCCACCGCGACGATGCGAATCCCTGGATAGCGATCGCGGAGCGTCTCTCCCACGCCAGTGATCGTGCCGCCGGTGCCGACCCCCGCGACGAAGCCGTCGACCCGCTGACCCTCCATTTGCGCGATGATCTCTGGTCCTGTTGTCGCGCGATGGGCCGCTGGGTTGGCGGGATTTTCGAACTGCATCAGCATCACGTGATTGGGCTTGCGGCACAGCTCTTGGGCCGCTGCCACCGCGCCCTCCATGGTGCGATCCTCAGGTGTCAAGACGATCTCTGCGCCATACGCCGCGAGCAAGTTCCTTCGCTCGAGGCTCATATTCTCTGGCATCGT